>NZ_JAOCDM010000030.1 GCF_029840925.1 Pseudomonas sp. GD03858 | reverse complement strand
CAGCGGTATCGCGTTCATTGCTGGTGCTCGGCACCTTGCAACGCTTCATCCCCCAGCTGCAAGGTCACCCCATGCTCGACCTTCTCCTCCTCGAACAGCCGCCACACATGTTCATCCTGGCTACCCAGCAACTCGACGAAGCGCCGCCCCTGGACCTTGTCGTCGAGCTGGCCGACATAGCGGCCCGGTTCGGCGCGGGTCAGCGGCACCTTGCGGTCCTTGTCCGGCTGGGTCGGCGAGATCAGGTTCAGCTCCAGCGTCTGCGGGTCGCTGTTGCCGGTCAGGCGCACGTCGACTTCACCGGTCAGCTCGTCCAGGTGCACGCTGGCCTTGAGGTTGAGCGTCTGGGCCAGCAGTTCGCGGTCCAGCGAGCGGTTGATGCCCTTGCCAGCCTCGTAGTAGTTGTCGTTGACCAGATTGTCCGGATTGCGCACGGCGATGCTGACCATGGTCAGGCTCAGGCACACCGAGGTGGTGAGGATGCCGATGATGATCCAGGGCCAGAGGTGCTTGTACCAAGGACTGGCGGCGGTGGCTGCAGGCATTGTTCGTCTTCTCTCTCAGCGGATCTGTGGGCCGATGAAACGGCTCTTGGCTTCAACCTGGGTGGCGCTGTCGTCGGCGTCCTTGAGGATGAAGGTGATTTCGTTGGTGGTCGAGGGCAGTTGTTCAGGGGCCACCGACAACTGCACCGGCAGGTTGACGATGTCGCCGGCGGCGACGCGGATCTCGCGCTGGCCTTCGAGCTTGAGGTCGGGCAGGCCGGCGGCGTCGAGCACGTAGACGTGGTCGCGCTGGTCCTTGTTCATCACCTTCAGGCTGTAGACGTTCTCGATTCGGCCCTGGGCGTTCTCGCGGTACAGCACGCGGTCCTTGGCCACGTCGAAGCCCACCAGCGAGCGAGTGGCGAAGGCGGTGGCCAGGGCGCCGATCATCACCAGCAGCACCAGGGCGTAGCCGATCAGGCGCGGGCGCAGCATGTGGGTCTTCTGCCCGGACAGGTTGTGCTCGGTGGTGTAGCTGATCAGGCCCTTGGGGTAGTTCATCTTGTCCATGATGCTGTCGCAGGCGTCGATGCAGGCGGCGCAGCCGATGCACTCGATCTGCAGGCCGTCGCGGATGTCGATGCCGGTGGGGCAGACCTGCACGCACATGGTGCAGTCGATGCAGTCGCCCAGGCCCTTGGCCTTGTAGTCGATGTCTTTCTTGCGCGGGCCGCGGGTCTCGCCGCGGCGCGGGTCGTAGGAGACGATCAGGGTGTCCTTGTCGAACATCACGCTCTGGAAGCGCGCGTATGGGCACATGTAGATGCACACCTGCTCGCGCAGCCAGCCGGCGTTGCCGTAGGTGGCCAAGGTGAAGAAGCCGACCCAGAAGTAGGCCCAGCCATCGGCTTCGCCGGTAAAGAACTCGATGGCCAGTTCGCGGATCGGCGCGAAGTAGCCGACGAAGGTCATGCCGGTGACGAAGCCGATCAGCAGCCACAGGCTGTGCTTGGCCAGCTTGCGCAGGAACTTGTTGGCGCTCATGGGCGCCTTGTCCAGCTTCATGCGTTGGTTGCGATCGCCTTCGGTGACTTTCTCGCACCACATGAACACCCAGGTCCATACGCTCTGCGGGCAGGTGTAGCCGCACCAGACCCGGCCGGCGTAGACCGTGATGAAGAACAGGCCGAAGGCGGCGACGATCAGGATGCCCGAGAGCAGGATGAAGTCCTGGGGCCAGATGGTGGCGCCGAAGATGTAGAACTTGCGTTCGGGCAGGTTCCACCAGACGGCCTGGTGGCCGCCCCAGTTCAGCCAGACGGTGCCGAAGTACAGCAGAAACAGTGCCGCGCCGCCGACCATCCGCAGCCTGCGGAAGATGCCGGTGAAGGCGCGGGTGTAGATTTTTTCGCGCGAGGCGTAGAGATCGACGGAATCCTTCCCTTTGCTGGCAGGCGGGGTGACGTCATGTACCGGAATTTGCTTGCTCATCATCAAGTCCCACGGCAGTGGAGAAACGCCGCGGCCAGTGCGTGCCGGCCGCAGTCTCGCGCGTTCTGCTAGCGCTCTGCGGCCCATGATACGCCTGAGATGGCATGCCTGGGGCGCGCTGCGACACTTCGTCGCGTTGGGTTATCGATAGGAATCGTGATATGGCGGCTGTCAATTGATCCAGGTCAGCCGTGGTTCGTTTTGGTCCCGCTGAAGCAACTGTGGGAGCGGGCTAGCCCCGCGATGGTCGCGAAGCTGACGACGCCATCGCGGGGCAAGCCCGCTCCCACGGTTCAACCTGTCACTCGGTCTTTGGTGACTGCTGCTCCTGGTGCGACAGGCTGTAGACGTAGGCCGCCAGCAGGTGGACCTTGTCGTTGCCCTGCATCTGCGCCTGTGCCGGCATCTGCCCCTGGCGGCCATAGCGGATGGTCTGCTGCAGCTGGGCGAAGCTCGAGCCGTAGATGAACGCCTGCGGATGGGTCAGGTTCGGCGCGCCCATGGCCGGGGTGCCCTTGCCTTCGGGGCCGTGGCAGGCCACGCAGTTGGTGGCGAAGAGCTGCTGGCCCTTGACCGGGTCGGCCTTGGCGTCCTCGGGCAGCTTGCGGCCGTCGAGGTTGGTCAGCACGAAGGCTGCTACATCCGCCACGCCCTGCTCGCCGATCACCGTGGCCCAGCCCGGCATCACGCCGTGGCGACCGTTCATGATGGTGGTCTTGATGGTCTCCGGCTCGCCGCCCCAGCGCCAGTCGTTGTCGGTCAGGTTGGGGAAGCCGTAGGCGCCGCGGGCGTCGGAGCCGTGGCACACCGAGCAGTTGGAGGCGAACAGGCGGGCGCCCATCTTCAGCGCCTGCGGGTCCTTGGCCACGTCTTCCAGCGGCATGGCGGCGAACTTGGCGAAGATCGGCCCGAAGCGGGCATCGGCCTTGGCCATTTCCTTTTCCCACTCGTGCACGCCGGTCCAGCCGGCCTGGCCGTTGGCGAACTCGGTCTTCTTGTCGTTGTCCAGGTACGCGTAGCCCGGCAGGATGCCTTTCCAGTTGCCAAGGCCCGGATAGAGCACCAGGTAGCCGAGGGCGAAGACGACGGTGCCGACGAACAGCCAGAACCACCATTTCGGCAGCGGGTTGTCGTACTCCTCGATGCCGTCGAAGGCGTGGCCGACGACTTCGTCGGTAATTTCCTCGCGCTGGCCCTTGCGGGTCGACAGCAGCAGCCAGGTCAAGGCGAAGATGGTGCCCAGGGTCAGGACGGTGACGTACAGACTCCAGAAGGTTGTCATTGTTGTTTGCTCCTAGAAGCTTTTGCTTGCTCGACGTGCCGGGTGGCTTCTGGATCGTCCGCGAACGGCAATTGCGTCGCTTCGTCGAATTCCTGCTTGCGTCGCGGGCTGAATACCCACAACGCCAGGCCCACGAAGGCCACCAGCACCACGACGGTGCCCAGGCCGCGAATCATCCCGATATCCATCAGTTCACCGTTTGCTTTTGATGAGGGTGCCAAGGCCTTGCAGGTACGCCACGATGGCGTCCATCTCGGTCTTGCCCTTGACTGCGTCCTTGGCGCCGGCGATGTCTTCGTCGGTGTAGGGCACGCCCAGGGTGCGCAGCACTTCCATCTTCTTGGCGGTGTCCTTGCCGTCGAGCTTGTTCTCCACCAGCCACGGGTACGACGGCATCTTCGATTCCGGTACCACGTTGCGCGGGTTGTACAGGTGGGCGCGGTGCCAGTCGTCCGAGTAGCGGCCGCCGACGCGGGCAAGGTCGGGACCTGTGCGCTTGGAGCCCCACAGGAACGGGTGGTCCCACACGCTCTCGCCGGCCACCGAGTAGTGGCCGTAACGCTCGGTCTCGGCGCGGAATGGCCTGATCATCTGCGAGTGGCAGCCCACGCAGCCTTCGCGGATGTAGATGTCGCGCCCCTCGAGCTCCAGCGCGGTGCGCGGTTTCATGCCCTCGACCGGCTTGTTGGTGACGTCCTGGAAGAACAGCGGGACGATCTGCGTGAGGCCACCGACGCTGACGGCGATGACCATGAAGAAGGCCATCAGGCCAATGTTCTTCTCGACTGCTTCATGCTTCATCAGTGGGCTCCCACGACGACGATCTTGGCGGCTTCCTCAGCCTGAACCGGGTTGGCGGCGCGCACGGTACGGAACACGTTGTAGGCCATCAGCAGCATGCCGGAGGCGAAGAACGCACCGCCCAGGGCGCGGACGATGTAGCCCGGGTGGCTGGCCTGCAGGGCTTCGACGAAGGAGTAGGTGAGGGTGCCGTCGTCGTTGATGGCGCGCCACATCAGGCCCTGGGTGATGCCGTTGACCCACATCGAGGCGATGTACAGCACGGTGCCGATGGTGGCCAGCCAGAAGTGCGCGTTGATCAGGCCGATGCTGTGCATCTGCTCGCGGCCGTAGAGTTTCGGGATCATGTGGTAGACCGCGCCGATCGAGATCATCGCTACCCAGCCGAGGGCGCCGGCATGCACGTGGCCGATGGTCCAGTCGGTGTAGTGCGACAGCGAGTTGACGGTCTTGATGGCCATCATCGGGCCTTCGAAGGTGGACATGCCGTAGAACGCCAGGGACACCACCAAAAAGCGCAGGATCGGGTCGGTGCGCAGCTTATGCCAGGCCCCCGACAGGGTCATCATGCCGTTGATCATGCCGCCCCAGCTCGGCGCCAGGAGGATGATCGACATCACCATGCCCAGCGACTGCGCCCAGTCGGGCAACGCGGTGTAGTGCAGGTGGTGGGGGCCGGCCCAGATGTACAGGGTGATCAGTGCCCAGAAGTGCACGATGGACAGGCGATAGGAATAGATCGGCCGTTCGGCCTGCTTGGGCACGAAGTAGTACATCATCCCCAGGAAGCCGGTGGTGAGGAAAAAGCCCACGGCGTTGTGCCCGTACCACCACTGGATCATCGCGTCGGTGGCGCCGGCGTAGGCCGAGTATGACTTGAACAGGCTCACCGGCAGGGAGATGTGGTTGACGATGTGCAGCATCGCGGTGACCACGATGAAGGCGCCGTAGAACCAGTTGCCGACGTAGATGTGCTTGGTCTTGCGCTTGACGATGGTGCCGAAGAACACCAGGGCGTAGGTGACCCAGACGATGGCCAGCAGGATCGCCAGCGGCCACTCGAGCTCGGCGTATTCCTTGGTGGTGGTGTAGCCCATCGGCAGGGTGATCAGCGCGCCGACGATCACCGCCTGCCAGCCCCAGAAGGTGAAGGCGGCCATGCTGTCGGAAATCAGGCGGGTCTGGCAGGTTCGCTGCACCACGTAGTAGCTGGTGGCGAACAGGGCGCAGCCACCGAAGGCGAAGATCACCAGGTTGGTGTGCAGCGGGCGCAGGCGACCGAAGCTCGTCCATGGCAGGTCCAGGTTCAGCTGGGGCCATACCAGTTGCGAGGCGATGAAGACGCCGAGCCCCATGCCAAGGATCCCCCAGACCACCGTCATGATGGCGAACTGGCGGACGACCTTATAGTTATAAGCAGTCGGACTGATTGCAGTGCTCATTCTAAGGTTCCACGGTTTGGGTGTTCTTGTTGGTTGGTAAATCGGCGCCAGTATCGATAACCACCAGGGTTATGGCAACGCAAGGAAACCTGCGCCGACCCGTGTCCAGACCCTTTCCACCGCCGTCCCGCGGCTTTTGGGCTGGATGATTGTACACAAATAAATATTTGTAATGTGTACCGTTTTCCATATTTTTCTGATCGTTCGGTCAAGCTTTTCAGGCGCCTGGACGGGCATGCAAGGCGCTGTCCGGAAACCGCAGGTTCGAACGTGGAGGCGGATGCGTGGCGTCAGGCTGTGCGCCACGTCTGTTCCGCCTGCTGCGAGCGAAGCCACTGTGGCAACAAGCTTAGTTGTGTTCGGAGGGGGTGCAAGGCGGGGAGGGGAGAGGGGCTGCCATGCAGCCCATCGCGGGCAAGCCCGCTCCCACAGGTTTTGTGGGAGCGGGTTTACCCGCGAAGAGGTTTTACTTGGCGGTTACGGTTTCAGGCACTTGCTCCTGCGACAGGCTATACACATAGGCCGCCAGCAGGTGGACCTTGTCGTTGCCCTGGATGTCGTGCTGTGCCGGCATCTGGCCCTGGCGACCATAGCGGATGGTCTGCTGCAGCTGGGCGAAGCTCGAGCCGTAGATGAACGCCTGCGGATGGGTCAGGTTCGGCGCGCCCATGGCCGGGGTGCCCTTGCCTTCAGGCCCGTGGCAGGCCACGCAGTTGCTGGCGAACAGCTCCTGGCCCTTGACCGGGTCGGCCTTGACGCCTTCCGGCAGGCTGCGGCCATCGAGGTTGGTCAGCACGAAGGCGGCCACGTCGGCCACGCCCTGCTCGCCGATCACCGTGGACCAGCCAGGCATGATGCCGTGGCGGCCGTTCATGATCGAGGCCTTGATGGTCTCCGGCTCGCCGCCCCAGCGCCAGTCGCTGTCGGTCAGGTTGGGGAAGCCGTAGGAGCCCTTGGCGTCGGAGCCGTGGCACACCGAACAGTTGGAGGCGAACAGCCGGCTGCCCATCTTCAGCGCCTGTGGATCCTTGGCCACTTCCTCCACCGGCATGGCGGCGTACTTGGCGAAGATCGGGCCGAACTTGGCGTCGGCTTTGTCCATCTCTTTCTGCCACTCGTCCACCTGGGTCCAGCCATTCTCGTAGCCGGGCAGGATGCCTTTCCAGTTACCCAGGCCCGGGTAGAGGATCAGGTAGCCGACCGAGAACACCAGGGTGCCGACGAACAGCCAGAACCACCATTTCGGCAGCGGGTTGTCGTACTCCTCGATGCCGTCGAAGCTGTGGCCCATGGTCTGGTCGGTGGTGTCGCTGCTCTGGCCCTTGCGGGTGGCGAGCAGCAGCCAGGTCAGGCCGATCAGGCTGCCGATGGTCAGTACGCTGATGTACGTACTCCAGAAGGTGGTCATTGCTGGGTACTCCTCAATGCGGCAGGTTCCTGCCCGGCGGGGGGCAGGCGGTCGTCGACGAAGGGCAGCAGGCGCGCTTCGGCGAAATCACGGTCGCGGCGACGGTTGAATACCCAGAGCGACAGGCCGATGAAGGCGATCATCACCACCAGGGTGCCCAGGCCGCGGATCATGCCGATGTCCATTTCCATCGCACTCACCTCTTGTTCTTGATCGCGGTGCCGAGCACCTGCAGGTAGGCGACCAGCGCGTCCATCTCGGTCTTGCCCTTGACTGCGTCCTTGGCGCCGGCGATGTCGTCGTCGGTGTAGGGCACGCCGAGGCTGCGCAGGACGCGCATCTTGACGTCGGTGTGGCTGTTGTCGACCTGCGCGGCCACCAGCCACGGGTACGACGGCATCTTCGATTCCGGTACCACGTTGCGCGGGTTGTACAGGTGGGCGCGGTGCCAGTCGTCCGAGTAGCGGCCGCCGACGCGGGCCAGGTCCGGACCGGTACGCTTGGAGCCCCACAGGAACGGGTGATCCCACACGCTCTCGCCGGCCACCGAGTAGTGGCCGTAGCGCTCGGTCTCGGCACGGAACGGCCGGACCATCTGCGAGTGGCAGCCCACGCAGCCTTCGCGGATGTAGATGTCGCGGCCTTCGAGCTGCAGGGCGGTGTAGGGCTTCATGCCCTCGACCGGCTTGTTGGTGACGTCCTGGAAGAACAGCGGGACGATCTGGGTCAGGCCGCCGATGCTGACGGCGAACACCATCAGCAGGGCCATCAGGCCTATGTTTTTCTCAACGACTTCATGGTTCATCAGGCTCTACTCCTCAAGCCAGCTGGGCGTTGGCGGTGGCTTGCTCGGCGGCCGGGGCGCGCACGGTGCGCCAGGTGTTCCAGGCCATCAGGAACATGCCGCTGAGGAAGATCGCGCCGCCGACGAAGCGCACGACGAAGCCGGGGTGGCTGGCCACCAGGGTTTCGACGAACGAGTAGGTCAGCGTGCCGTCGCTGTTGACCGCGCGCCACATCAGGCCCTGGGCGATGCCGTTGACCCACATCGAGGCGATGTAGAGCACGGTGCCGATGGTGGCCAGCCAGAAGTGCGCGTTGATCAACCCGAGGCTGTACATGCGCTCCTTGCCGAACACTTTGGGGATGGTGTGGTACAGCGCGCCGATGGAGATCATCGCCACCCAGCCAAGGGCGCCGGCATGCACGTGGCCGATGGTCCAGTCGGTGTAGTGGGACAGGGCGTTGACCGTCTTGATGGCCATCATCGGGCCTTCGAAGGTGGACATGCCGTAGAACGCCAGCGAGACGACCAGAAAGCGCAGGATCGGGTCGCTGCGCAGCTTATGCCAGGCGCCCGAGAGGGTCATCATGCCGTTGATCATGCCGCCCCAGCTCGGGGCCAGGAGGATCAGCGACATGATCATGCCCAGCGACTGCGCCCAGTCCGGCAGCGCGGTGTAGTGCAGGTGGTGGGGACCTGCCCAGATGTACAGGGTGATCAGGGCCCAGAAGTGCACGATCGACAGGCGATACGAATACACCGGGCGCTCGGCCTGCTTGGGCACGTAGTAGTACATCATCCCCAGGAAGCCGGCGGTCAGGAAGAAGCCCACGGCGTTATGGCCGTACCACCACTGCACCATGGCATCGGTAGCACCGGCATAGAGCGAGTAGGACTTGGTCAGGCTGACCGGTACTTCCAGGTTGTTGACCACATGCAAGATCGCCACGGTCAGGATGAAGGCGCCGAAGAACCAGTTGCCCACGTAGATGTGCTTGGTGTTGCGCTTCATCAGCGTGCCGAAGAACACCACGGCATAGGCCACCCAGACGATGGTGATCAGGATGTCGATCGGCCATTCCAGTTCGGCGTATTCCTTGGTGCTGGTGTAGCCCAGCGGCAGGCTGATCGCCGCCAGCAGGATCACCAGTTGCCAGCCCCAGAAGGTGAACGCGGCCAGGCCTGGCGCGAACAGGGTGGTCTGGCAGGTGCGTTGCACCGAATAATAGGAGGTGGCGAACAGGGCACAGCCGCCGAAGGCGAAGATCACCGCGTTGGTGTGCAAGGGTCGCAGGCGGCCGAAGCTGGTCCACGGCAGGTCGAGGTTGAAGGCGGGCCAGGCGAGCTGGGCGGCGATGAAGACGCCGAGCCCCATCCCGACGATGCCCCACACCACCGTCATGATGGCGAATTGGCGGACCACCTTGTAGTTGTAGGCGGTACTGCTGGTTGTGTTCATGTATGGGTTCCCATCCACGGTTATAGGCAGGCTAAACAGCGAGGCAAGCATGATTAATGGGCAAAGTGCCGGTATTGACGGGGATCAATGGGCGAAGATCGCAAATGTCCCAGGCTTGCGCTGCGATCCCCCTCGAATCGCGGAGGATCGCGGCAGTAGCGCTTGCCTGATCCTCGCCCATGGCGCCGGTGCGCCGATGGACAGCGGGTTCATGGAGGACATGGCGCAAAGGCTGGCGGGGCAAGGGGTCGGGGTGGTGCGCTTCGAGTTTCCCTACATGGCCGAACGCCGTCTAAACGGCGGCAGGCGACCGCCCAATCCGCAGAAGGTGTTGCTCGAATGCTGGCGGACTGTATACGACCAGCTGCGACCATTGGTCGCAGGGCGATTGGCCGTTGGCGGCAAGTCCATGGGCGGGCGCATGGCCAGCCTGCTGGCGGACGAACTGGGCGCCGATGCGCTGGTGTGCCTGGGGTATCCGTTCTATGCGGTGGGCAAGCCTGAGAAGCCGCGGGTGGAGCACCTGGCCGGGCTGCGCACGCGCACATTGATCGTGCAGGGCGAGCGGGATGCCCTGGGCAATCGTGAGGCGGTGGCGGGGTATGCGCTATCGCCGGCGATCGAGGTGAGCTGGCTGGTGGCGGCGGATCATGACCTCAAGCCGTTGAAGGCGTCGGGGTTCAGTCATGAGCAGCACATGCAGGCGGCGGCGGAGCGAGTGGCGGCTTTCCTGAAAGATTGATGCAGGCTTCTTCGCGGGTAAACCCGCTCCCACAGGGACGGTGCAATCCTCGAACCCTGTGGGAGCGGGTTTACCCGCGAAGAGGTTGGCGCAGGCTAGCGCTTAGTCGCGGTACTCGCACAGGTAGGCGCTATCGACGGCGACCTTCAGCTGGAACTTGCTGTCGGCGGGCACGTTGAACTGGCTGCCGGCGTCGAATTTTTCCCAGTTGTCGCTGCCCGGCAGCTTGACGGTCAGGGCGCCGGAGACCACGTGCATGATCTCGCGCTTGGCGGTGCCGAACTCGTATTCGCCCGGGGCCATCACGCCCACGGTGGCCGGACCTTCCTTGCCTTCGAAGGCGATCGACTTGACGGTGCCATCGAAGTACTCATTGACCTTGAACATCGGGCGACTCCTGAAAAGGGATGAAAAAAGGGTTGGCCAGTATGCCCAAGGCCCGCCCCTGCGTCATCTGTTTCAGGCCGTGCCCGGCGGTAGGCTCAGGGGCAGCAGGCGCGCGGTGTTGCGGGCGTCTTCCAGGGCCCGGTGCTGTTGCCCGGCAAACTGCAGGCCGGCCAGCTGCAGGGCGCTGTTGAGCCCTGCCGGGCGTTGCAGGTGACGGGCCTTGGCGAAGCGTTGCTTGAGGTTCATGTGCGGCAGTTTCTGCATCAGGCTTTGCACTTGGTGCGCCTGCCACTCCTGGAGCAGCTGCTGGCGGTCGTAGTCGCCCCAGCTGACCCAGGCCTGCAGCTGTGCCTGGTGATGGCCCAGCCAGCGCTCGAACTGCGCCCAGACCTCGGGGAACGCTGCGGCATTGTCGATATCGGCCTGGCCGATATGGGTCAGCTCGCGACAGAAGGGGGTCAGTTGCGGGCGCCGCCTGGGGCGCACGAAGCGTTGAAAGTGATCCACCTCGCGTCCTTCGCGGGTGACCAGGCTTGCGCCGATTTCAATGATTTCCATCTCCGTGACTGGCCAGCCGCCGTCGTCGGTGGTGGCTTCCAGGTCGATCACCAACCAGTGGCCCATGCCAGGCTCCCTATCAATGCACAGTGGCCTGCGTGCTTGTCGAACATGCAGGCCTGTAGAGCGTAGCCAAACTCGACGCGCACGGCATCCCCTGGCACTTTGGCATATTCGGCGGTTGTGCCTGTGTGGGAAAACGCCTAGCTTAGGCGCATCCAGGCCCCACCGTGATGAGTGTTTCCACTTGATCCCATTGTCCAGCCTCAAGCCACTGTCCTTCCTGCTGTTGTTTGCCGCGCTGTCGCTGAGTACCGGGGCGCGGGCCGGGGAGGCCCTGGAGGTGAAGATCGGCGCGGCGCATTTTCCACCTTACACCGTGCGTCCGGAGCAAGGCGCAGACACCGGCCTGCTGCCGCAACTGGTGGATGCGTTGAACCGGTTGCAGAGCGATTACCGTTTCGTGTTGGTGCCCACTTCGATCCCGCGGCGGTTTGGCGATTTCCAGCAAGGCCGTACCGACATGGCGATCTTCGAAAATCCGCAATGGGGCTGGCAGGGCATCGAGCACAAGGCCGTGGACATGGGGCTGGAGGATGCCGAGATCTTCGTCGCCCGCCAGCAGGCGGGGCGTGACCAGCATTACTTCGACGACCTCGACGGCAAGCGCCTGGCGCTGTTCAACGGCTACCACTATGCCTTCGCCGACTTCAACCCCGACCCGGCCTACCTCAAGAAGCGCTACCGGGCGACCCTGACCTATTCCCACGACAGCAACCTGAGCATGGTCGAACGCGAGCGTGCCGACATCGCCCTGGTCACGCGTTCCTACCTCAGCGATTTCCTCAGACGCAATCCCGAAAGCGACGCTCGGCTGATGCCCTCGCAGCGCGTCGACCAGGTGTACCACCACTACGCGTTACTGCGTCCTGGTGCGTCGATCAGCCCCGAGGCGTTCGCCGCGCTGCTGCGCCGGCTGCGTGAAAATGGCGAGCTGCTGCGTATTTTCCAGCCTTACCAGATCACCGTCGAAGCACCGCGCGACTAAATTCCGCGGGGGTGGCCACGTTCTCTGGTGTGAGCCTTTCTTACATTTCCCGTGAGCCATGACCATGCCGTTCGATGCCGCTTCGCAGCCCCTTTGCGCGCCACGCTGGCGCAGTCTGCAGGCCGACGAGGCCGATTGCCGCCTCAGCCTGACCCTTGAAGGGCGTCCCCTGATCCAGGCTCGCCTGGTACCGGCCGATGCCCTTGAAGTCCACCTCGAAGAAATCTGTCCGGAGCGTCCCGAACAGGCGCTGTGGGCGGCCTGCTACTGGCTGTTGTCGCGTGATCCGGGCTGCCAGCGATTGGTCTGGCTGTTGCCACGGCCGCTGCCTGGGGCGCTGGCCAGCGGTCTGCTGCTGCCGAGCGAGCAACCTGGTCAGTACCTGTGCGAACGCACCCTGTTCTGGCAATTGCCGCAACCCTGGCTGGGCGAGTCGGTCTCCGGGGGTTATCCGCAGCAGATGCTGATCAGCAACGGCAAGCGCCACCCGCGCCGGGCGCCCAAGCCCCGCGGCGAAGTGTACCGGCGTTTCGATGCGCGCCTGGGCGCCTGGGTGTCGTTGCGCACCCTGGAGATCGAACAGGACCTCGAGCGGTTCAACCGCTGGCAGAACAACCCGCGCGTCGTGCAGTTCTGGCAGGAAGGTGGAACGCTGGCGCAGCACCGCGAGTACCTGGCCAAGCTGGACGCGGACCCGCACACCCTGACCTTGGTCGGTTGTTTCGATGACGAGCCCTTTGCCTACTTCGAAGCCTACTGGGCCAAGGAAGACCGCATCGCGCCGTTCTATCCGGCCGATGACTATGATCGCGGTGTTCACATGCTGGTCGGGGAGGAGGCGCACCGAGGCCCGCACAAGGTGGCCAGCTGGCTGTCGGCGCTGGTGCACTACCTGTTCCTCGATGATCCGCGCACCCAGCGTGTGGTGGCCGAGCCGCGCGCCGACAACGGCAAGATGATCGGCTACATGCACGACCAGTGCTTCCACTGCGAGAAAGAGTTCGATTTCCCGCACAAGCGCGCGGCGTTGATGATCCTGGGGCGCGAGCAGTTCTTCGATCGCTGCAAGCTGGTCTGATAACGGGTGGGATTTTTCGCGGGCAAGCCCGCTCCCGCAGGTATCGGGGAGCGGGTGGAAGGGTCTCTCAGCCCTGGCGGCTGCTCTTGCGGCAATGGATCAGTGCATCGCGGATCATGAAGTTGACCAGCGTCGGCGATACACCCAGCTCCTTGGCGATGTCTTTCTGTGGCACGCCATGCAGGCGATACATCTCGAAGGCATAGCGGGTGCGCTGGGGCAGTTCGTTGAGCGCGTCGGCGATGTGCTCGAGGGTGGCGAGGTTGATGTGCGTGGCTTCGGGCGAAGCGTTCTGGATGACCACGTTGAGCCCTTCCTCTTCGCTGCCGGAGTACCTCAGTTCCATGGCCTGCTTGCGGTAGTGATCGATGGCCAGGTTGCGCACGATCTGGAACAGGTAACTGAGCTGGGCCTTGAACGACGAGGTGATCTGCGGGGCGGCGCTGAGCCGGAAGAACGCGTCCTGCACCACATCTTCCGCGCGGGACCGGCAGCCAGTGATACGGGCTGCGATCTTCACCAGAATGCTGCGATTGTCGACGAACGCCTGGAGTAATGGTGAATCGCACTTACTTGTGGATAGTTGTTCCGCCATGGAAATCACCTTGTCTCTGAGGGGAAAGGGAGCACATCCCAGAGGGAGGCTTCCTACGACGTGCGACAAACTATTCGTAATGATAATGATTGTCAAATACGAAAGTTAATGAGTTTCGATAGGTTTCAGTTCTAAGCGAATACCTGTGAAGCAGGTCAACTTTTCGCCTCTCGCCCGTCTGCTCCGGGCAGCCCGGCGGCCCTAATTTCTTCCGCTGTCCATCCGTTCCCCTGTGTACATCCAGCTGCCGAGCGCTGCCCGCCTGTCATGTGCGGGGCCAGCCAGGCACGACTCACCCAGACACTGGCAGGAACATTCCATGACGGACGCCTTCGAACTCCCGCACTCGCTGGTCCAGGCCCTGGCACAGCGCGCCGCCCAGACCCCGGAGCGGATCGCCTTGCGCTTTCTCGCCGATGCGCCCGGCGAACAGGCAGTGCTCAGCTATCGGGACCTCGACCAGCGCGCGCGGACCATTGCCGCGGCGCTGCAGGCCCGGGCCGGTTTCGGCGAGCGTGCCGTGCTGCTGTTTCCCAGTGGTCCGGACTATGTGGCGGCGTTTTTCGGTTGCCTGTATGCCGGAGTGATCGCGGTACCGGCCTATCCGCCGGAGTCTTCGCGCCAACACCACCAGGAGCGCCTGCTGTCGATCATCGCCGACGCCGAACCGCGTCTGCTGCTGACGGTAGAAGCGCTGTGTGACAGTTTGCAGGGCCTCGAAGCCCTGGCTGGGGACAACGCCCCGGCCCTGCTGGCCGTCGACCGCCTGGAGCCGCAACTGGCCGACCAGTGGCAGGCACCGAGCCTCGAAGGCCGCGACATCGCCTTCCTGCAGTACACCTCAGGCTCCACCGCGTTGCCCAAGGGGGTACAGGTCAGCCATGGCAACCTGGTGGCCAACGAGCAACTGATCCGCCATGGCTTCGGCATCGACCTGAACCCGGACGACGTGATCGTCAGCTGGCTGCCGCTGTACCACGACATGGGCCTGATTGGCGGCTTGCTGCAGCCGATCTTCAGCGGCGTGCCTTGCGTGCTGATGTCGCCGGGCTATTTCCTGGCCCGGCCGCTGCGCTGGCTGCAGGCGATCAGCGAGTACGGCGGCACCATCAGTGGCGGTCCGGATTT
Organism: Pseudomonas sp. GD03858; assembly: GCF_029840925.1. GTDB lineage: Bacteria > Pseudomonadota > Gammaproteobacteria > Pseudomonadales > Pseudomonadaceae > Aquipseudomonas. The sequence continues at coordinate 35,829 of NZ_JAOCDM010000030.1, read as the reverse complement.
CGCCTATCGGCTGTGCAGCGAGCGGGTCAGCGAGGCGGCGCTCGCTGGCCTCGACCTGAGTCGCTGGCGCGTGGCCTATTCGGGCTCCGAGCCGATCCGCCAGGACAGCCTCGATACCTTCGCCGAAAAATTTTCCGCTTGCGGATTCGCCGCCGGCAGCTTCTTCGCCAGCTATGGCCTGGCCGAGGCCACCCTGTTCGTCAGCGGCAGCCGTCGTGGCCAGGGCATCGGCGCCCTGGAGCTGGATGCCGAGGCGTTCGCCGCCAACCGCGCCGAGCCGGGGGCGGGCAGCGTGCTGATGAGCTGCGGCTACCCACAGCCGGACCATCCGGTACGCATCGTCGAGCCGCAGCGCCTGGAGGTGCTGGGTGACAATCAGGTCGGCGAGATCTGGGCCGGTGGCCCGAGCATCGCCCTGGGCTACTGGCGCAACCCCGAGGCCAGCGCGCGGACCTTTGTCGAGAAGGATGGCCAGACCTGGCTGCGTACCGGCGACCTGGGCTTCATGCGCGACGGTGAAGTGTTCGTCACCGGTCGCCTGAAGGACATGCTCATCGTCCGTGGCCAGAACCTCTACCCGCAGGACCTGGAGAAGACCCTCGAGCGTGAGGTCGATGTGCTGCGCAAAGGGCGTGTGGCGGTGTTCGCCGTCGACGACCAAGGCGAGGAGGGGATCGGCGTGGCGGTCGAGATCAGCCGCAACGTGCAGAAGGCGCACACGCCCGAGGCACTGATCAACACCGTGCGCCGGGTCATCGCCGACGCCTGCCGTCAGGCGCCGGCGGTGGTGCTGTTGCTCAATCCGGGCGCGCTGCCCAAGACATCCAGCGGCAAGCTGCAACGTTCGGCCTGCCGCCTGCGCATGAATGACGGCAGCCTGGATATCTATGCCCGTTTCCCGGCTGCGGCGCCAGCCAAGGGCGAGACGGTGATGGGGGATGACCTGCAGGCACGCATCGCGGGCATCTGGCGTGAGCTGCTCAAGGTCGAGGCGGTGGCGGCGGACGATCATTTCCTGCTGCTGGGCGGCAACTCCATCGCCGCCACCCAGGTCTGCGCGCGCCTGGGTGACGAATTGTGCATCACGCTCGGCCTGCGTACCCTGTTCGAAGCGCCGACCCTGGCCGAATACACCGCCGCGGTGGCGGCGATCCTCGCCGACGGCGGCAGCGCCGTCGGGCCTGTCGCGACCCTGCGCCGTGACCAGGCTGTGCCGCAGTCTCTGGCGCAGAACCGGTTGTGGCTGCTGTGGCAGCTGGAGCCGCAGTCCGCCGCCTATAACATCCCGGCGGGCCTGCACCTGCGCGGCGAGCTGGACGAAGCCGCGCTCGAAGCCAGCTTCCAGGCCCTGGTGGCGCGTCATGAATCCCTGCGCACGCTGTTCGACGAAGTCGATGGCCAGGCGCTGCAGCGCATCCTGCCGAGCCAGCCGTTCAGCCTGCGGCGCCTCGACCTGGAAGGTCTGGACAGCGCCGAAGTGACGGCGCGTCGCGAACACGAAGCCCGGCAGCCATTCGACCTGCGTGTCGGACCGTTGCTGCGGGTGACCCTGGCGCGCCTGGACGACGATCAGCACCAGTTGTGGGTGACCCTGCACCACATTGTCGCCGATGGCTGGTCGCTGAACATTCTGCTCGATGAGTTCGCTCGCCTGTACGCCGCCCAAGGGCAGGCCGTGAACCTGCCCGAGCTGTCTCTGGGCTACGCCGACTATGGCATCTGGCAGCGCCAGTGGCTGGCTGAAGGCGAGGCGGCGCGCCAGCTCGACTACTGGAAAGCCAGGCTCGGCGACGAGCTGCCGGTACTCGATCTGTGCACCGATCAGCCGCGTGCCAGCCTGCGTGACCAGCGTGCCGCGCGCTTGAGCGTGAAAGTGCCTGCCGCGCTGACCACGACCCTGAAAGACCTTGCCCGTGACCAGCAGGCCAGCCTGTTCATGGTCTTGCTGGCCGGCTGGCAGGCACTGCTGCACCGCTACACCGGCCAGGGCGACATTCGCGTCGGCGTGCCCAACGCCAACCGTCCACGTCTGGAAACCCAGGGCATGGTCGGCTTCTTCATCAACACCCAGGTACTGCGCGCCGAGCTCGATGGCCGCCTGCCGTTCGCGCAGCTGCTCGGCCAGGTGCGCCAAGCGACCCTGGAGGCCCAGGCCCATCAGGACCTGCCTTTCGAGCAATTGCTCGAAGCCATGCCCGAGGCCCGCGAGCAGGGTCTGTTCCAGGTCATGTTCAACCACCAGCAACGCGACCTGTCGGCCTTGCGCCGTTTGCCCGGTCTGCTGGCCGAAGAGCTGTCGTGGCACAGCCGCGAAGCCAAGTTCGATTTGCAGCTGCACAGCGAGGAGGATCATCAAGGGCGCCTGACGCTGGCGCTCGACTACGCCGCCGAGCTGTTCGAAGCCAGCACCGTCAAGCGCCTGGCCAACCACTTGCTGGCATTGCTGGCGCAGGTTGCTGCCCAGCCGCAACTGGCCCTGGGCGAGGTGCAGCTGCTCGATGAGCAGAGCCGTGCGCAGCTGTCGGACTGGGGCCAGGCACCGGGCGCTCGCCCCCAGCATCTGCTGGTCGAGCAACTCAATGAACAGGCTCGCCTCACCCCCGAACGCGTTGCGCTGGTATGGGCGGGCGGCCAGCTCGACTATGCCACGCTGCACCAGCAAGCCAACCGTCTGGCGCACTACCTGCGCGACAAGGGCGTCGGCCCGGACACCCGCGTGGCCATCGCCCTGGAGCGTTCGCCACAGTTGCTGGTCGGCTTGCTGGCCATTCTCAAGGCCGGTGGCGCCTATGTGCCGCTGGACACCGACTATCCCGCCGAACGCCTGGCCTACATGCTCGGCGACTGCCAGGCCAGCCTGCTGCTCAGCCACAGCGCCCTGCTCGACAAGCTGCCGCAGGTCGATGGCGTCAGTGCCATCGCCCTCGACCAGTTGCACCTGGACAGCTGGCCGAGCCAGGCCCCGGGCCTGCACCTGCACGGCGACAACCTCGCCTATGTGATCTACACCTCCGGCTCCACCGGCCAACCCAAGGGCGTGGGCAATACCCACGCCGCGCTGGCCGAGCGTCTGCAATGGATGCAGGCCACCTACGCGCTGGACGCCAGCGACGTGCTGATGCAGAAGGCGCCGATCAGCTTCGACGTATCGGTCTGGGAATGCTTCTGGCCGCTGGTCACCGGCTGCCGGCTGGTGCTGGCCGGTCCCGGCGAGCACCGTGATCCGCAACGCATCGCCCAGTTGATCCAGCAGCATCAGGTGACCACCTTGCACTTCGTGCCGCCGCTGCTGCAGGTATTCGTGCAGGAGCCTTTGGCTGCCGGTTGCACCAGCCTGCGCCGGCTGTTCTCGGGGGGCGAGGCGTTGCCGGCGGCGCTGCGAGACCGCGCCCTGCAACTGTTGCCACAGGTGCGGCTGCACAACCGCTACGGCCCGACCGAAACCGCGATCAACGTCACCCACTGGCATTGCCAGGCCAGCGACGGCGAACGCTCGCCGATCGGTCGCCCACTGGGCAATGTGCTGTGCCGGGTGCTGGATGATGAATTCGAGCTGACCGTCCCCGGTGTGCCGGGCGAACTGTGCCTGGGTGGCGCAGGCCTGGCCCGCGGCTACCTGGGACGTCCCGGGCTCACCGCCGAGCGCTTCGTGCCCCAGCCGGACGGCGACGGTGAGCGCCTGTACCGCAGCGGCGACCGGGCGCGCTGGCATGTGCAAAGCGAGGCGTTGGAATACCTTGGCCGCCTCGACCAGCAGGTGAAGGTGCGTGGTTTCCGCGTCGAGCCCGAGGAGGTGCAGGCCGTGTTGCTGGCGCAGCCGGGCGTCGAGCAGGCGCTGGTGCTGATTCACCAGGACGCCGTGGGCGCCCAGCTGGTCGGCTATTACAGCGGTAGCGAACAGACCGCCGTGCTGCTGGCCACCCTGGCCGAGCGACTGCCGGCCTACATGGTGCCGGCGCAACTGATCCATCTGGCGCAGATGCCCCTGGGGCCGAGCGGCAAGGTCGAACGCAAGGCATTGCCGGCGCCTGTCTGGCAGCAGCGTGAGCATGTCGAACCGCAGGGTGCGTTGCAGTGCCAGGTCGCGGCGATCTGGCGCGAAGTGCTGAACCTGCCCCAGGTCGGCCTGCAGGATGACTTCTTCGCCCTCGGCGGCCACTCGTTGCTGGCTACCCAGATCGTTTCGCGCACCCGTCAGGCGCTGGATGTCGAACTGCCGCTCAAGGCCTTGTTCGAGGCCAGCGAGCTGGGCGCCTTCTGCGCCGAGATCGCCCGCCTGCAAGCCAGCGGCGAGCGCAACTTGCAGGGCGCGATCGCCCGGGTCGACCGTCGCCAGGCGGTGCCGCTGTCCTATTCGCAGCAGCGCATGTGGTTCCTCTGGCAGATGGAACCGGACAGCCCCGCCTACAACGTCGGCGGCATGGCCCGCTTCAAGGGCGTGCTGCATGTGGACGCCTTCGAGCGTGCCCTGCAAGCGCTGATCGTGCGCCACGAGACCCTGCGCACCACGTTCCCGAGCATCGATGGCAAGCCTTACCAGTGCGTGGCCGACGACAGCAGCCTGCACCTGGATTGGCATGACTTCAGCAGCGACGCCGCCGAGGTTCGCCAGCAGCGGCTGCAACAACTGGCCGACGCCCAGGCGCACCAGCCGTTCGACCTGGAGCGTGGTCCGCTGCTGCGCGCCTGCCTGGTCAAGGCCGGCGAGCGCGAGCACTACTTCGTGCTGACCTTGCACCACATCGTCACCGAAGGCTGGGCCATGGACATCTTCGCCCGCGAGCTGGGCGAGCTCTACGAAGCCTTCGTCGACGAGCGTGAGTCGCCGCTGGCGCCGCTGCCGGTGCAGTACCTGGACTACAGCGTCTGGCAGCGCCAGTGGCTGGAGAGCGGCGAGGGCGAGCGTCAGCTGGCCTACTGGAAAGACCGTCTGGGTGACGAGCACCCGGTGCTGGCGCTGCCGGCCGACCGAGCGCGTCCGGCGGTGCAGAGCCACCGTGGCGAGCTGTACCGCTTCGACCTGGACCCGGCGCTGGTTCAGCGCGTGCACGCCTTCAACAGCCAACATGGCCTGACCTTGTTCATGACCATGACCGCCACCCTGGCCGCGCTGCTGCACCGCTACAGTGGCCAGCGCGACCTGCGCATCGGCGCGCCGGTGGCCAACCGCATCCGTCCTGAAAGCGAAGGGCTGATCGGTGCCTTCCTCAATACCCAGGTACTGCGCTGCGAACTGGATGGGCAGATGAGCGCCCGCGCGCTGCTCGATCAGGTACGCCAGACCATCATCGATGGCCAGTCACACCAGGACCTGCCGTTCGAACAGCTGGTCGAAGCCCTGCAGCCGCCACGCTCGAGTGCCTACAACCCGCTGTTCCAGGTCATGTGCAACGTACAGCGCTGGGCCTTCCAGCAGAGCCGCGAGCTGGTGGGCATGCAGGTGGACTACCTGGTCAACGACGCCAGCGCCACCAAGTTCGACCTGTACCTGGAGGTCACCGACCTCGACGGCCGTCTGGGCTGCTGCTTCACCTACAGCCGCGACCTGTTCGATGAGCCGCGCATTGCGCGCATGGCCGAGCACTGGCAGCAGTTGCTGGTGGCGCTGCTGGACAATCCGCAGCAGCGTCTGTGCGAGTTGCCGATGCTGGCCGAGGCCGAGCAGCAGGTGCTGATCGGCCAACTGCAGGGCGAGCAGGACTTCGAACTCGACCGTACCGTGCATGGGCTGTTCGCTGCCCAGGCCGAGCGCACCCCGCAAGCCCTGGCGCTGACCTTCGCCGGCAACCACCTGAGCTACGCCGAGCTGGACCAGCAGGCCAACCGCCTGGCGCGCGCCCTGCGTGAACGCGGAGTCGGCCCGCAAGTGCGCGTGGGCCTGGCGCTGGAGCGCTCGCTGGAAATGGTCATCGGCCTGCTGGCCATCCTCAAGGCCGGCGGCGCCTATGTGCCGCTGGACCCGGAGTACCCGCTCGACCGCCTGCGCTACATGATCGAAGACAGCCGCCTGGGCCTGCTGATCGGCCAGCGCGCCCTGCTCGACAGCCTGGGCGAGTTGCCCGATGGCGTGGCCCGCTGGAGCCTCGAAGACGATGCCGCGAGCCTGTCGGCTTTCAGCGACGCGCCGCTGGACAACTTGAATGTGCCGCAGCACCAGGCCTACCTGATCTACACCTCCGGCTCCACCGGCAAGCCCAAGGGCGTGGTGGTCAGCCATGGCGAGATCGCCATGCACTGCCAGGCGGTGATCGAGGCATTTGGCATGCGCAGCGACGATTGCGAGCTGCATTTCTATTCGATCAACTTCGACGCCGCCAGCGAGCGCCTGCTCACGCCGCTGCTGTGCGGCGCCCGCGTGGTGCTGCGTGCCCAGGGACAATGGGGCGCGGAGGAAATCTGCCAGCTGGTGCGCGAGCAGCAGGTGAGCATCCTTGGCTTCACTCCGAGCTACGGCAGCCAGCTCGCCCAGTACCTGGCCGGGCAGGGCGAGCGCTTGCCGGTGCGCCTGGTGATCACCGGTGGCGAGGCGCTGACCGGCGAGCACCTGCAGCGCATTCGTCAGGCATTCGGCCCGCAGCAGTTCTTCAACGCCTACGGTCCGACCGAGACCGTGGTCATGCCGCTGGCGTGCCTGGCCCCCGAGACCTTGCCCGCCGACGCCGGCAGCGTGCCGATCGGCCGGGTGATCGGTGCCCGTACCGCCTATATCCTCGACGAAGACCTGGCCCTGCTGCCGCAAGGCGGCATCGGCGAGCTGTACGTCGGTGGCGCGGGCCTGGCCCAGGGCTATCACGACCGACCTGGCCTGAGCGCCGAGCGCTTCGTCGCTGACCCGTTCAGCCCTGACGGCGGTCGCCTGTACCGCACCGGCGACCTGGTGCGCCTGCGCGCCGATGGCCAGGTGGAGTACGTCGGCCGTGCCGACCAGCAGGTGAAGATCCGCGGTTTCCGTATCGAACTGGGCGAGATCGAAAGCCGCCTGCAGGAGCACGCCGATGTTGACGAGGCGGTAGTCCTGGCCCTCGACCTGCCGGGTGGCAAGCAGCTGGTGGGCTACCTGGTCTGCCGACAGGCAGGCGCCGACAGCGAAGCCCAAGCCCGTCTGCGCGACGCGGTCAAGGCTGACGCCCGTCAGCACCTGCCGGACTACATGGTGCCGGCGCATCTTGTGCTGCTCGACAGCCTGCCCTTGATGGGCAATGGCAAGCTCGACCGTCGGGCGCTGCCGGCGCCGGACCTGGAACAGGCGCACCAGCACTACCAGGCGCCGGCCAACGCATTGGAAGAGCAACTGGCGCAGATCTGGCGCGAGGTGCTCAACCTGTCGCGCATCGGCGTGCAGGACAACTTCTTCGAACTGGGCGGCGACTCGATCCTGTCGATCCAGGTGGTCAGCCGCGCTCGCCAGCTGGGCTTGCAATTCACCCCGCGCGACCTGTTCCAGCACCAGACCATCCAGACCTTGGCGGCCGTGGTCACACGCAGCGAGGCGCCGAGCGCCATCGAGCAGGGCCCACGCCAGGGCCGCAGCGGCCTGACACCGATCCAGCATTGGTTCTTCGACAGCGAGGTGCCGCAGCCTCAGCACTGGAACCAGGCCGTGTTGCTCGAGGCGCGCCAGCCGTTGCAGGCCGAGGCCCTGGAGCGGGCCCTGGCGGCGCTGGTGACGCAGCATGACAGCCTGCGCCTGCGCTTCGCCCAGGCCAACGGTCGCTGGCAGGGCGAGTACGCCCAGCCGGCCACCCAGCCGCTGCTGTGGACGGCCACGGTGGCCGATTTCGACGACTGCCAGGCGCTTTACAGCGATGTGCAGCGCAGCCTCGACCTGGCAGAGGGCCCGCTGCTGCGCGCCCTGCTGGTCAGCGACGGCCAGGGCGGGCAACGTCTGCTGCTGGCGATCCATCACCTGGTGGTCGACGGCGTGTCCTGGCGCGTGCTGCTCGAAGACCTGCAGGCGCTGTACCGTGGCCAGGCGCTGGCGGCCAAGACCCATGCCATGAGCGACTGGGCCGCGCGCCTGGCCAGCTACGCCGGCAGCGATTCGCTGCGTGACGAATTGGCCTGGTGGGAGGCCCAGCTGGGCAGTGCCCGCCGCGAACTGCCGTGTGACCATCCGCAAGGTGGCAACCTGCACCGCCATGCCCGCAGCGTCGCCATCGAACTGGACGTGGAACAGACCCGCCAGCTGCTGCAACAGGCGCCTGCGGCCTACCACACCCAGGTCAACGACCTGTTGCTGACCGCCCTGGCGCGCACCCTGTGCCAGTGGAGCGGTGACGAGCAGGTGCTGGTGCAACTGGAGGGTCATGGCCGTGATGGTCTGTTCGAGGACATGGACCTGACCCGCAGCGTCGGCTGGTTCACCAGTGCCTATCCGTTGAGCCTGCGCCCGGCAACGGGCGCTGACGAAGCGGCCCGCAACGCGTCGATCAAGGGCATCAAGGAACAGTTGCGCCAGGTCCCGCACAAAGGCCTGGGCTACGGCGTGCTGCGCTACCTGGCCGACGAGGCTGGACGCGAACGCATGGCCGCGCTGGCGCAGGCGCGCATCACCTTCAACTACCTGGGCCAGTTCGATCAGCAGTTCGACGAGGCCGCGCTGTTCCAACCACTCGATGCGCCGGCAGGGCTGGCGCACGACCTGGACGCGCCACTGCCCAACTGGCTGAGCGTCGATGGCCAGGTCTATGGCGGCGCCCTGCAACTGCGCTGGTGCTTCAGCGCCGAGCGCTATGACGAGCAGACCATCGCCGCGCTGGCCGAGGCCTATCGCCAGGAGCTGCTGGCGCTGGTCGCGCACTGCCTGGCCGAGGACAACGGCAGCTTCACCCCGTCGGACTTCCCCCTGGCGCAACTGACCCAGGAGCAGATCGACGCACTGCCGGTCCCGGCCGCCGAGATCGAGGACGTATACCCGCTGACGCCGATGCAGGAGGGGCTGCTGCTGCACACCCTGCTGGAGCCGGGTACCGGCATCTACTACATGCAGGATCGCTACCGCATCAACAGCGCCCTGGACCCTGAGCGCTTCGCCCAGGCCTGGCAAGCCGTGGTGGCGCGCCATGAGGCCCTGCGTGCGTCGTTCAGCTGGAATGCCGGCGAAGCGATGCTGCAGATCATCCACAAGCCCGGCAAGACGGCGGTGGACTACCAGGACTGGCGTGGTCTCGACGAGCAGGCCCAGGAAGCGCGCCTGCAGGCGCTGCACAAGCAGGAGCGCGAAGCCGGCTTCGAACTGCTGCGCGAGGCGCCATTCCATCTGCGTCTGGTGCGCGTGGATGAGGCGCGTTACTGGTTCATGATGAGCAACCACCACATCCTCATCGATGCCTGGTGCCGCTCACTGCTGATGAACGACTTCTTCGAGATCTACCAGGCCCTCGGCGAGGGGCGCCTGGCCCGCTTGCCGGTGCCGCCGCGCTACCGCGACTACATCAGCTGGCTGCAGCGCCAGGATCTGGACGAGGCGCGTCAGTGGTGGCAGGCCAACCTGGCTGGTTTCGAGCGCGTCACGGCGATCCCCAGCGACCGTCCGCTGCGCCATGACCACGCCGGCGACGGCATGGTGGTGGGCGACTGCTACACCCGTCTGGAGGTCAGCGAGGGCGCGCGGCTGCGCGAGCTGGCCCAGGCCCATCAGCTGACCGTCAACACCTTCGCTCAGGCGGCCTGGGCCTTGACCCTGGCGCGCTACAGCGGCGAGCGCGATGTGCTGTTCGGCGTCACCGTGGCCGGGCGTCCGGTGAGCCTGCCGCAGATGCAGCGCACTGTCGGCTTGTTCATCAACAGCATCGCCCTGCGTGTGCGCTTGCCGCAGCCGGGCGAGCGGGGCAGCGTGCGTGAATGGCTGCAAGGGCTGCTCGATCGCAATATGCAGCTGCGTGAGTACGAGTATCTGCCGCTGGTGGCGATCCAGGAGTGCAGCGAGCTGCCCAAGGGCCAGCCGCTGTTCGACAGCCTGTTCGTGTTCGAGAACGCGCCGGTGGAAAGCGCCGTGCTCGACCATGCCCAGCACCTGAACGCCAGCTCGGATTCCGGCCGCACCCACACCAACTTCCCGCTGACCGCGGTGTGCTACCCGGGCGATGATCTGGGCCTGCACCTGTCCTTCGACCAGCGTTACTTCGACTACCCGACCGTCGAGCGCCTGCTCGCCGAGTTCAAGCGCCTGCTGCTGGCGCTGGTGCAAGGCTTCGACGGCGAAGTGGACGAACTGCCGCTGCTGGGTGCCGACGAGCAGCGCTTCCTGCTCGAGGAATGCAACCGCACCGAACACGCCTATGCCCTGGAGCAGAGCTACGTCGAGCTGTTCGAGGCGCGAGTCGCGGCGCATCCGCAGCGCATCGTCGCCCGCTGCCAGGAGGCCGCGTTCGACTACGCCGGGCTGAACCTTGCGGCCAACCGTCTGGGCCATGCCCTGGTCGGGGCGGGTGTCGCCATCGACCAGCCGGTAGCACTGCTGGCCGAGCGCGGTCTGGCCCTGCTGGGGATGATCGTCGGCAGCTTCAAGGCCGGCGCCGGTTACCTGCCGCTGGATCCGGGCCTGCCGTCGGCGCGCCTGCAACGCATCGTCGAGCTGAGCCGCACGCCGGTACTGGTGTGCAGCGCGGCGTGCGCCGAGCAGGCGCGCCAATTGCTCGATGAAGTGGCGGGTGCGGTACGGCCGAAACTGCTGGTCTGGGAGGAGGTGCAGGCGAGCAACGTGGCCAGCCATAACCCGGGTATCCACAGCACGCCGGACAACCTCGCCTATGTGATCTATACCTCGGGCTCCACCGGCCTGCCCAAGGGCGTGATGGTCGAGCAGCGCGGCATGCTCAACAACCAGTTGAGCAAGGTGCCGTACCTGGCGCTGGACGAGCAGGACGTGATCGCCCAGACCGCGTCACAGAGCTTCGATATCTCGGTCTGGCAGTTCCTCGCCGCGCCGTTGTTCGGTGCCAGGGTGGAGATCGTGCCGAACGCCATTGCCCATGATCCACAAGGCTTGCTGGCCCATGTGCAGGCCACCGGCATCACCGTGCTGGAAAGCGTGCCGTCGCTGATCCAGGGCATGCTCGCCAATGAACACCAGGCGCTGGACGGCCTGCGCTGGATGCTGCCGACCGGCGAGGCGATGCCGCCGGAGCTGGCCGCGCAGTGGTTGCAGCGCTATCCGCAGATCGGCCTGGTCAATGCCTACGGCCCGGCGGAGTGCTCGGACGACGTGGCGTTCTTCCGCGTCGACCTGGCGTCGACGCAGGGCAGCTACCTGCCGATCGGCACGCCGACCGACAACAACCGCCTGTACCTGCTCGGTGAGGACCAGACCCTGGTACCGCTGGGCGCCGTGGGCGAGCTGTGTGTCGCCGGCACCGGCGTGGGCCGGGGCTATGTCGGCGATCCGCTGCGCACCGCGCAGGCGTTCATCCCGCATCCGTACGGTGCGCCGGGCGAGCGTCTGTACCGCACAGGCGACCTGGCCCGCCGCCGTCCGGATGGCGTGCTGGAGTACGTCGGTCGGATCGATCATCAGGTGAAGATCCGTGGCTACCGCATCGAACTGGGCGAGATCGAGGCACGCCTGCACGAGCAGCCGGAGCTGCGCGATGCCGCGGTCGGGGTGCAGGAGGGCGTCAATGGCAAGCACCTGGTGGGCTATCTGGTGGCTCATCAGGGTGTGTCGGCCGATGCCGCGTTGCTCGACCAGCTCAAGCAGCGCCTGCGCGCCGAGCTACCGGAGTACATGGTGCCGCTGCACTGGGGCTGGTTCGACAGCCTGCCGCACAACGCCAATGGCAAGCTCGACCGCAAGGCGCTGCCAGTCATCGAGATCGGCGGCCAGCACAGCCAGGACTACCTGGCGCCGCGCAACGAGCTGGAGCAGACCCTCGCCGGTATCTGGGCCGATGTGCTCAAGGCCGAGCGGGTGGGCGTGCGCGACAACTTCTTCGAACTGGGCGGGCATTCGCTGCTGGCCACGCAGATCGCCTCGCGGGTGCAGAAGGTCCTGCAGCTGAACGTGCCGCTGCGGGCGATGTTCGAGTGCAGCACGGTGGAGGAGTTGGCCGAGTACGTACAGGGGCTGCGCGACAGCGCGCTGGACGAGGACAAGGTCGATCGGTTGAGCGACCTGATGGCGGAGCTGGAGGCGCTGTAAAGGCTTTCGCGGGGCAAGCCCGCTCCCACGCCACGAGATGCATGTGGTGGCGTGGGAGCGGGCTTGCCCCGCGATGGTTTTCAGCGCTTGCCGAGGATCTTGCCCAGCATCTCCGGCCGCGGCGCGCCTTGCTGGCTTTGCAGCTGTCCCTGCTCATCCTGGTAGAAGATCGCTGGCGTCGCCGCCAGGCCCAGTTCCTCCATCAATGCCAGGTTCGCCTCGAGCTTTTTCTGCACCGCTTCCGGCACCTTGTCCAGCGCCTTGAGCTTGCTCGCCTTGCCGGCCTTCTCGTGCTCCTGCAACGCCTTGGCCGGGTCCTTCGCCGCCAGCAGCGCGGCGGATTTGCCCGGGCTGTCCTCGCGGATGATGCCGACCATGATATGGCGCAGCTGCACCTTGCCTGAATCGACCCAAGGCCGGGCCTGTTGCCAGAACATGTTGCAGTACGGACAGTTGGGGTCGCTGAACAGGTAGACGATGCGCGGTGCATCGGCCTTGCCGTCCTGAATCCAGGCGGTCTTTTCCATCTTCGCCCACACCGCCTTGCTCATCGGCGCGTACACCAGCTTTTCCAGCGGCTCGGCGCTGAGGTCCTTGCCTTGTTCGTCGAACAGGCTGCCGACCAGCACGTGCTTGCCATCGGCGGTCAGGTACAGGGCGATGCCGTTGTTGTGGTACTCGGCGGCATAGCCGCGCAGGCCGTCGGGGGCGTCGAAGCTGCCCTTGATCACGGCGCCCTTGGCCTGCAGTTGCTGGATGGCCTTGGGCAATTCCTCGGCGTGCAGCAGGGGCGCGGCGAGCAGGGAGAGGGTCAGGGGCAGTAGCGCATTCAATCGCATGTCAGTTTCCTTGTGGGGCGGGCGCGTCGTCGCGTTCGAAGGGTTCCAGGGCGTGGCGCAGGCTGGCGCGCGACAGTTCGCCCAGGTGACTGCCGACCAGCCGCCCTTCGGCGTTGTAGAACAGGGTGGTGGGCAGGGCCATGGAGCCGACCTTGCGGGCCAGCTCGCCGGTGCCGTCGAACAGCACATTGGACAGGGTCAGGCCGGTGGTGGCCATGAAGGTGCTGACGTTCTCGGGGGTCTCGCCCTGGTTGACGAACAGGAAGGTCACATGGGGATAGTCGTCCTCGGCCTGTTGCAGCACCGGCATCTCGCGGCGGCACGGTGGGCACCAGGTGGCCCAGATGTTGATCACCAGCGGGCGACCACGGTAGTCGTGCAGGGCCACCGCCTGGCCACGGCTGTCGCGCAGGGCCATCTGCGGCAGCTCCGTGCCTTTGCTGTAGAGGTGGCTGGCCATGCTGCCGAGGCCCCAGAACAGGGCGCCGCTGAACAGCGCCCAGCCCAGCGGCCGGCGCAGGCCCGGGCGGCGCCAGCCTTGCCAGAGGGTGCCGAGCACGATACCCAGCAGGCCACCCCAGAGCAGGAAGCCACCGTCACGGATATCGATGATCTGCAGCGGATCGTCACGGTACATCGGCCAGTAGGCCAGGACGAAGCCCAGGCGAGCGAACAGCAGGCCGAGCAGGAACAGGTTGAACAGGGCCGATTCCGGATTTTCGCCGCCGCGCCGGGCCGCCCACCAACCGACCAGGCAGGCGATACCCAGTGCCGCGAGCAGCAGCAGGTGGTTCAGGGCCATGGTCAATGGCCCGAGGGTGACGGTCAGCATCAGCCTTGGCTCCTGGTCTGCGCCCAGTGCCGCAGGAAACCGCCTGCGTCGATTTCGCCGGTGATGCGTCGGGCGCGGCGTTCCTCACCTTCCGGGCCTACCCAGATCAGGCTGGGCGGGCCGGGTACCTGATAGCGCTGCAGCAGCTCGCGGCTGGCCGGGGAGTCGGCCGTCACGTCCAGGCGCAGCAGGTGCACGCCGGCCAGGCTGGCCTGGACGTCGGCGCGGCCGAACACCTGCTTCTCCATGACCTTGCACGACACGCACCAGTCGGCATAGTAGTCCACCAGCACCCATTGGCCACGGGCCTTGGCGGCGTCGAGCTCGCGTTGCAGGTCGGCTGGGGCGCTGACGGTGACGAAGGCGTCATGGGTCGTGGCCGGGGCGCTGGCACCGCCAGCCTTGGCGGCGAAGGGCTGCAGCGGTTGCCACGGGTCGTTGCCGCCAGCGGCGGCACCCACCAGCAACAGGCCGCCCCACAAGGCACCCAGCAGCGGTACCGCGCGCAGGGCGGGCAGGCGCTGCAGGGCCGGCCAGGCGGCCCAGCCCAGGGCGATCAGCCAGGCACCGGCCAGGGCCAGCACCAGGGTTTCGGCCAGCAGGCCGCGCACGGTGTACAGGGCCATGGCCAGGAACACGAAGCCGAACAGCCCCTTGACCAGGTTCATCCAGGCGCCTGGGCGCGGCAGGTAGCGGTTGCCCAGGGTGACCAGCAGCAGCAGCGGCACACCCATGCCCAGCCCGAGGCTGAACAGCACCAGCGCGCCTTGCAGCACGTCGCCACTCTGCGCGATGTACAGCAACGCGCCGGCCAGCGGCGCGGTCATGCACGGCCCCAGCAGCAGCCCCGAGAGCGCGCCCAAGAGCGCCGCGCCATACAGGTTGCCGCCCCGGGTGCCTTGTCCGGCGCGGTCCAGGCGGTCGCGCAGGAAGGCTGGCAACTGCAGCTCGAAAGCGCCGAACATCGGCAGGGCGAGCAGCACGAACAGGCCGGCCAGGCTGCCCAGCAGCCAGGGTTGTTGCAGCCAGGCCTGCAGGCTGGCGCCCAGCAGCGCGGCGATCACCCCCAGCGCGGCGTAGACCAGCGCCATGCTCAGCACGTAGACCCCTGCCAGCCACCAGCCGCGGCGAGCGCTGGCGCCGTTGCCCATGACCAGTCCGGCAAGGATCGGCAGCATTGGCAGCGAGCAGGGGGTGAAGGCGAGCAGCAGGCCCAGGCCGAAGAATGCCAGCAGGCTCCAGCCCAGGCTGGCTTGCTGCAGGTTGCTGGCCAGGGCCTGGTCGCTGGCCTGGTCGGCAGTGGTGGCAGGCGCGGCGTTACCGCCCAGGGCGATCGGCGTGGTTTGCGGGGGGTAGCACAGGCCAGCGTCCGCGCAGCCTTGCCAGCCCAGGCGCAGTTCGCCGCTGGCGCTGGCCGGCAGTAGTAGTTCCAGCTCGGTGCGGTACACGGCACTGTCGCCGAAGAACTCGTCGTGATGGTTTTCGGCCTGGGGCAGGGTGGGGTGCTGCCCGTCGGGCAGCCCGTCGAATTTCAGGCGTTTCTGGTAGAGGTAGTAGCCGTCCTTGATCTGGAAGTGCAGGCGCATCTGGCCGTTTTCCAGACGGTCGTGGGTCAGGACGAAGGCTTCGTTCACCGGCAGGAAGTCTGGTTTTACCGCGAAGGGGTTGGCCTGGAGAGGGCCGGCGAGCAGGAATGTCAGGAAGAGCAGGAAAACACGCATGTCGACGCCTTGGCAGAGCTTTGAAGAGGGCCATGCTGGCCTTGGGTTATTAACTGAAGGTTAAGTTGGCTTTTTCAGGGTGTTCGGCGTTGGCCTTGCAGCGCCTGTGAGATCGAGCGCCGCCCGCGCGGCGCATCGCGACGCAAGGCCGCTCCTACATCTGTTTCGGGCCAATTATTCCTGTGAAAGTACCGCTGCCCGCCTTGGCGCATGCCTTGAGCCATGTGGGGCGGCAGCAACGCCCACGCTGAAACCGCGTCGTGCCAACAAGGCGGACCAGGTAATGGCACAGGAGAGACTGGCCCGAAACAAATGTAGGAGCGGCCTTGCGTCGCGATGCGCCGCGCGGGCGGCGCTCGATCTCGAGAGCGCCGCAAGGCTGTCGTCAAACCCCTGTTCGCCCCAATGCTATCCCTTCGGCGAATTCTTCCAAACCCGTTCATAATCCCCCCTTAATCACCACCCTGTGCAATGCCAGCTTCCCCACCCAGGAGACCCCCCATGCACGTTCTGCTCTGCGAGGACGACGACCTGATCGCCAGCGGCATCTGCGCCGGCCTCTCGGCCCAGGGCCTGACCGTGGACCGGGTCGCCAGCGCCTCACAGGCCCGGCAGATGCTGCAGACCGCGCAATTCGACGTGATGATTCTCGACCTCGGCCTGCCCGACGAGGACGGCCTGAAGCTGCTGCGCCGCCTGCGCCAGCAGGGCCTGACCCTGCCAGTGCTGGTGCTGACCGCGCGCGATGCGGTCAGCGATCGGGTCGATGGCTTGCAGGCCGGCGCCGACGACTACCTGCTCAAGCCCTTCGACCTTCGCGAGCTGGCCGCGCGCCTGCACACGCTGTTGCGCCGGGTGGCGGGGCGAGCGGTCAATGCGATCGAGCATGGCCCACTGTGCTATGACCCGAGCAGTTGCATGGCGACGCTGGCGGGGCAGCCGGTCGACCTGTCGCGTCGCGAGCAGGCGTTGCTCCAGGCGCTGCTGCAGAATCCCGGGCGGGTGCTGTCCAGCGAGCAGCTCAAGGACTGTGTCTACGGTTTCAGCGACGAGGTCGAAAGCAACGCGTTGAACGTGCATATCCATCACCTGCGGCGCAAGCTCGGCAACAGCATCGTCGAGACCGTGCGTGGGCTGGGTTACCGCCTGGGGCCGGCGCAGGCGCCGGAGGAGGCTGCGCCATGAGCCTGCGGGTACGGCTGTCGTTGATCCTCGGCAGCGCCTTCATCGTCATCTGGGTGCTGGCTGCCGCGTGGATGCTGCGCGACCTGCGCCAGCAGATGATGTTCTCCCTCGACCAGCGCCTGGTGGCGTCGGCGCGCATGGTCGCCGGGCTGATCGACCAGTTGCCGCAGCCTTTGACCGCCAAGGGCCAGGACGCGCATTTCTCCGCCGACCAGTTCAGCGTGCCGGACGGCATGGCCTGCCAGGTCAGTTCCCTGCGCGGTGAAATCCTTGCCAGCAACCACAAGCATGATGGCGGCATGGACGACCAGCGCAGCGGCTTTCGTGACCAGACCATCGACGGCGCCTCGTGGCGCACCTTCACCTACAACCATGGCGACGTGCGCATTACCACCGCCGATCGCCACCAGGAGCGCGAGGCGCTCAACCAGTCGATCCTGTTGGCGGCCTCGGCGCCGGTGCTGATGGCCCTGCTGGGCAGCCTGGGGCTGCTGTGGATCGGCCTGGGCAAGGGGCTGGAGCCGCTCAACCGCATGCGTGATGCCTTGCGCCGGCGTCGCGCCGACAGCGTCGAGCCGCTGCAGGTGGCCGGCCTGCCCAGCGAGCTGCAGCCGTTGCTCGCGACCCAGAACCAGCTGTTCCTGCGCATCGCCCAGACCATCGAGCGCGAACGCCGTCTGACCGACGATGCCGCCCATGAACTGCGCAGCCCGCTGACGGCGATCAAGACTCACCTGCAGGTAGCGCGCATGACCGATGGCGCCGTGCGCGAGCAGGCGCTGGAGCATGCCGAGCAGGGCGCCGATCGCATGCACCGCACGCTGGAGCAGCTGCTGATGCTGGCACGGGTCGAGGGCAGTCTGTCGTTCGACGATGGCGTGCAGTGCAGCGCCGAGCAGGTCGCCCTGCAGGCGATTCAGGATGCCGGTGACAACCGGCGTATCCTGCTGCGCCTGCCCGAGGATGCGGCCAAGATCTACCTGGGCATGCCGGCGCCACTGGCGGTGGCGGCCCTGCGCAACCTGCTGGACAACGCCCTGCGCCATGGCGGTGACGACGCCGTGGAGCTGGAAGTGCAGGCTCAGGGCGGTCAGGTGGGCTTCATGGTGCGTGACCATGGCCCGGGCATCGCCGAGCAAGACCTGGCGCACCTGACCGAACGCTTCTGGCGCCACGGCCAGAGTGGCGGCTGCGGCCTGGGGCTGGCGATCGTCCAGGCCATTGTCCAGCGCTGCTCTGGCACCTTGCGCTTCGACAGCCAGGCCGATGGCCTGCGGGTCTGGCTACAGGTGCCGGCGCGCTCGACGAACTGAC
Source organism: Pseudomonas sp. GD03858 (assembly GCF_029840925.1). Taxonomy (GTDB): domain Bacteria; phylum Pseudomonadota; class Gammaproteobacteria; order Pseudomonadales; family Pseudomonadaceae; genus Aquipseudomonas. Next base: position 17,799 of record NZ_JAOCDM010000030.1, on the reverse strand, counting down.
CAGGCGGCGCGCCAGCATGGGGCGCGCCGCAACAAATCCCACGCCAAGCGCTAAATCCGCGCCTCGCCAAAGCGTTTTCCAAGCGATAACAACCCGACACACATCCAGTTACAGGAAGCGTGGCGGGCACATTCGCTTGCTTGCGAGGGATTTTCCGATGTCGACCGCTTCCAGCCTTGCCCAGGCGCTGCCGGCTTCCGCGCCGCGTGTCCTGTACGAATTCGCCGACTCACCGCTGCTGCTGCGCCAGCAACAGCAGGAGTCCAACGCCCGCAGTTACCCACGGCGCATTCCCCTGGCGCTCAAGCGTGCCCGTGGCATCTATGTCGAGGACGTCGAGGGCCGCCAGTTCATCGACTGCCTGGCCGGTGCCGGGACCCTCGCCCTGGGGCACAACCATCCGGTGGTGATCGACGCGATCCAGCGCGTGCTGGCCGACGAACTGCCGCTGCACACCCTGGACCTGACCACGCCGGTCAAGGACCAGTTCGTCCAGGACCTGTTCGCCCTGCTGCCCGAGGCCCTGCGCCGAGAGGCGAAGATCCAGTTCTGCGGACCGACCGGCACCGACGCGGTGGAGGCCGCGCTGAAGCTGGTGCGTACCGCCACCGGGCGCAGTACCGTGTTGGCCTTCCAGGGCGGCTACCACGGCATGACCCAGGGGGCGCTGAGCCTGATGGGCAGCCTGGGACCGAAAAAGCCGCTGGGCGCGCTGCTGAGCAATGGAGTGCAGTTCCTGCCGTATCCGTATGACTATCGATGCCCGTTCGGTCTGGGCGGCGAGGCCGGGGTGCGCGCCAATCTGCACCTGCTGGAAAACCTGCTGAACGATCCAGAGGCGGGCGTGGCATTGCCTGCGGCGGTGATCGTCGAGGTGGTGCAGGGCGAGGGCGGGGTGATCCCGGCGGATGTCGAATGGCTGCGTGGGCTGCGCCGGATCACCGAGCAGGCCGGCGTGGCGCTGATCGTCGACGAGATCCAGAGCGGTTTCGCCCGTACCGGGCGGATGTTCGCCTTCGAGCACGCCGGCATCGTGCCGGATGTGGTCACCCTGTCCAAGGCCATCGGCGGCAGCTTGCCGATGGCGGTGACGGTGTACCGCGACTGGCTCGATACCTGGTCACCGGGTGCCCATGCCGGCACCTTCCGTGGCAACCAGATGGCCATGGCCACCGGTTCGGCGGTGATGAAATACCTGGTCGAGCACCGTCTGTGCGAGCACGCCGAGGCCATGGGCCAGCGCCTGCGCGGGCATCTGCAGCGCCTGCAGCAGGCGTATCCGCAGTTGGGCGATGTCCGTGGGCGCGGCTTGATGCTGGGGGTTGAACTGGTGGACCCGACCGGCCAGGCAGACGCTCTGGGGCATCCGCCGGCGCACCGCGGCCTTGCGCCGAAGGTGCAGCGCGAATGCCTGCGTCGCGGCCTGATCCTCGAGTTGGGTGGTCGGCATGGCGCGGTGGTGCGCTTCCTGCCACCGCTGATCATCAGTGCCGAGCAGATCGACGAGGTCGCTGCGCGCTTTGCCGAGGCGGTGCAGGCGGCGCTCGCCGGCTGAGGCATCCGGGGCTGCGAGGCAGCCCATTCATTTCGCGAGGCCGCTGTTGCAGGGGGGGCGTTATTTTCCTGTGGCAGCGGCCTCGTGTCGCAGCCGCATGGCTAAATTTCCCCTTCCAGCTTACGTCCTAGCAGGGATAGAGGCCGCGGCACGCGGAGACGGATTGAGGCGCAATGACAATTTCTCGACGAGGATTCATCGCCGGCCTGGCAGTGGCAGGCGCCACCGGCACGGCGGCGTATTACGCGCACAAGCAACTGACTCACGATCCTGAAGACGACATCGTCACCCCTGGCGAGGCCAGCGTTGAGCTGGCCGATTACAGTGGCCAGGTCCTGGCGGACAAGCTGCGTGGTGTCTGGGACATCCGCTTCGAGGGCGCCGACGGTGGCCTTGAGGGCTTGCCTGGGCAAGGTATCGAGATGTTCCTCGATATCGCCACCAAAGGCCGTGGCCTGCGTGGTTTCGTCGATACCGGCGAGCGCCTGCGCGGGGCGGGCGAGCCGGCCTATCGGGTGCTCGGCGACCTGGTCGGCGCCAGTACCGGCGAGGTGCGCTGGCGCTTGATGAGTCAGCGCGGCGGGGTGGGCTACGAGTGCGTGGCCAGTCTCGACGAGGTATGGGGCGAGTTCGCCAACGCCGGCAGCGGCACCCTCAGCGTGCGCGTGCAGCGCCTGGACCGCCCGTTGACCCTGCCGCTGCAGGACAATCGCTTCGTTGCGGTCAAGCGTCTGTTCCCCGAAGCGCGCGAGCGACTGCCCTACACCCCACAGATGCAGGATTGGGTGATCGGCGCCGAGCACCGTCTGTTCCATCAGCTCTGGCATGCCACCCGCGACCAATGGCACAAACTGCCGGAGAACAAGCACAATGCCCTGCGCGGACTGGGCTGGCAGCCCGGCCCTCGGGATCACGAGCGCGATGCCCGTGGCCCGCGCAAGCACCGCAATGGTTCAGGCATCGACTTTCTGTTCATGCATCGGCACATGCTGATGCATGCACGTACCCTGCAGGACCTGCCTTCGTGGCAGCGCTTCCCGCTGCCGCAACCCAGTGTCGAGTTCGACCGTGTCGGCTTCGCCCGCTATCACGACAACCACGATGGCTACTGTGTGCCGCCGGGTTGGCAAGCGCCGGGCGACGAGGCCTACGGCCAGTGGGTCGGGGCGATCAAGGCCGGCGAGACCTACTGCAGCAACTTCCAGGTATGGGAGTCGCAGTACCAGGACCCGCTGTACCTGTCGAAACTGTCGCTGGGCGCCTTCGGCTCGGAGCTGGAGATGAACCTGCACGACTGGCTGCACATGTGCTGGGCATCGGTGCCGCGCGATCCGAGCAATGGCGCGCCGGTGCCGTTCGCCCGTGATTCGGCTGACTTTGCCGCACGTTGGTACGGACGCGAGAACGATTTTCTCGGCGACCCGTTCTCGTCACACGTCAATCCGGTGTTCTGGGGCTTCCATGGCTGGATCGACGATCGCATCGACGACTGGTTCCGCGCCCACGAGCGCTACCACCCCGGCCAGGTGCGGCGCCTGGAGGTCAATGGCGTGCCGTGGTTCGCGGCGGGGCGCTGGGTCGAGGTGGGCGATCCATGGCTGGGGCCGGATACCCATGGTTGCAGCACTCAACCGGGGATGCGCCCAGGCAAGTCGGTGGAGATGGATGTGGAGACCATGAAGCTGGCCTTGCGCATCACCTTCGGCGAGGACGACAAGATCGACCCGTTGCTGCGCAAGGTGCCGCAACGGCCCTGGTATGCGCGTCACCTGTCGATGAAGAACATCGTCTGACTGTATTCGACATCCGCCTCGTGGCGCTCGCCGACCTGTGGGAGCCCGCTCCCACAGGCTCGCGCTAGGCCATCAGCCGTCCTCGTTGGCCGCCGCGTTCAGGACGGCGCCTGCCATCCCCCGCCCAACGCCTTGTACAACGCCACGCTCCCTTGCAATCGCGCCAGGCGCAGTTGCGCCTGCTGATCCTGCGCGGCATAGAGCGTGCGCTGGGTCTCGAGCACGGTCAGCAAGGTCTCGGCCCCGGCCGCATAGCGCTGCTGGGCCAGGTCGAAAGCGATCCGCGCCTGTTCCACCTCCTGGTCCTGCCACTGGCGCTGGCGCTCGACGCCGTCGATGGCGTTCAGCGCCTTCTCCACATCGGCAAAGCCGGCCAGGATGCTGGCGCGGTAGCTCTCCAGCAGTTCCTGCTGCTGGGCCGTGGCCAGTTCCCGCGCGGCACTGAGGCGGCCGTTGTTGAAGATCGGTGCGGTGAGCCCAGCGGTCAGGGTGTAGTAGGGGCTGTCGAACAGGTTGGCGAACGTGCGGGCGCCGCTGCCCAGATCGGCGCCCAGCACCAGGCGCGGCAGCATGGCGGCCCGGGCCACCTGGACATTGGCGCTCGCCGCGGCCAGGCGCGCTTCGGCGGCGGCGATGTCCGGGCGGCGGCCAAGCAGCTCGCTGGGCACGCCGCTGCCGATTCCTGGCCACTGCAGGGCCGCGATGGTTTCGTTGCTGGCGGGCAGTGCCTGCACCGGGTCGCCCAACAGTGTGGCCAGGGTGACGCGGTTGTCCTGTCGGCGCTGTTCGAGCAGCGGTAGCTGGCGCTCCTGCGCGGCCACCAGGCTGCGTTGCTGGGCCAGCTCCAGGCGGGTGGCCGAGCCTGCGCGCTCGCGTGCCTCTACCAGGCCCAGCACGTCGCGGGCGTTGTCCAGGTTGAGTCGAGCGATGCGCAGTTGTTCTTCCAGGGCCAGACCTTGCAGGTAGCTGTCGGCGACGGCGCTGACCAGGGTCAGTTCCACTGTCTGGCGATCGAAGCGGCTGGCGTCGAGGCTGCGCAGGGCGCTGTCGCGGGTCGCGCGCAGGCCGCCCCAGAAGTCGATTTCGTAGCTGGCGCTCAGGCGCGTGCCGAAGGAGGTGCTGGTACGCTCGCTGCTGTTGGCGTCGAGTTGGTCGTTACCGTCACCGCGCAGCAGGCGCTGGCGACTGCCGTCCAGGCCCAGTTGCACCTCGGGCAGCAGCGGCGCGCCGGCGATCACCGCGCTGGCCTGGGCCTGGCGAACGCGCGCCGCGGCGGCGGCCAGGTCGTGGCTGTTGCCCCGTGCGCGTTCCACCAGGCGGTCCAGTTCGGCGCTCGAGAAGGCTTGCCACCAGCGGCTGTCAGGCGCAGGCCGCGCCAGGTCGGCAGGTCCCTGCCAGGCGGCTGGCGCATCGATGTTCGCCGGCGGTGGCGGCGGGGTGCTGCAGGCGGCCAGGCAGAGGCTCAGGGTCAACAGGCTGAAACGGCTGGGGATCGTCATGGGTCATTCGCTGGTAAGGGCCTTGACCGGGTCAAGGCGGGCGGCCTTGCGGGCCGGCATGAAACCGAACACCACGCCGGTGATCACGGCGCAGGCAAAGGCACCGAGGATGGCTGGCAGGGCAAAGGCCACGGCGATGCCGCTCAGCAGCAGGCTGCCGCCGATGCACAGGGCCAGGACGATGCCGGTCACGCCACCGACCATCGACAGCATCACCGCCTCGGTGAGGAACTGGCGCAGGATGTCGCGCTGGCGCGCGCCGGTGGCCATGCGGATGCCGATTTCGCGGGTGCGCTCGCGCACGGTCATGAGCATGATGTTCATCACGCCGATACCGCCCACCAGCAGAGAGATGGCGGCGATTGCCCCGAGCATCAGCGACAGGCTGTTCTGGGTGCGGGCCTCGGCCTGGATCAGGGCGGCGTCGTTGGTCAGTTCGAAGTCGTGCTTGCCCTGGTGGCGCTGGCGCAACAGACGGTCGATGGCCAGCTCGGTCTCGTGTACGCGACTGGAGTCCTGGGCGGCGATGGCGATGTACTCGGGGTCGCGACTGCCGAACAGGCGCACGGCCGCGGCGGAGTAGGGCACGGCGATGCGCTCGTCGGCATCCTGCTGGCCTGAGCTGGCGCCTTTGGCCACCAGCACGCCAACCACCTGGAAGGGCACGTTACCGATCAGCAGGTACTGGCCGAGCGGGTTGCTGCCATCGCCGAACATCTTTTCCTTCACCTTGGCGCCGATCACCGCCACCGCGGTACCGTTGGCTTCGTCGGCTTCGCTGTAGAAGCTGCCTTCGACCACCGGCCAGTTGAATACCTCGGGGAACCAGGTGTTGTTACCGCCCACGTAGAACTGCTGGCTGTTGTTGCCCTGGCGCACCATCAGCTTGTCGCCGATTACCGGCATGACATGCTTGACCTGGGGCAGTTGGGCGATGGCGTCGACATCGTCGAGGGTGACGATGCCACCCGGTTCCCGCTCGGTGGCCTGCTTGCCATTGAGATAGAGGATATTGGAGCCGAACGCGGCCATCTGTGCCATCACCTGGCGCTTGCTGCCTTCGCCGACGGCCAGCATCACCACCACCGAGGCCACGCCGATGACGATGCCGAGCAAGGTGAGGGCGGTGCGAAAGCGGTTGATCCACATGACTCGCCACGCCGCCTGCAGTGCCTCGAGCAGTTCGCCCTTCCAGGCACCCTTGAGCGTGGCGCCGCGGTCCAGGCGTTGGCGCAGGTCATCGGCCTGCAGCTGCTCGCTGACGGCGGGAGTGGGCTGGTCGGCGGCCGAGTCGCTGACCACCTGGCCATCGCGGACCTCGATGATCCGCTGCGCGCGGGCGGCGACTTCACGATCATGGGTGATCAGGATGATCACGTGGCCCTGGCTCGCCAGTTCGTCGAGCAGGGTCATGACCTCGGCGCCGCTGTGGCTGTCGAGCGCGCCGGTGGGTTCGTCGGCGAGAATGATGTGCCCACCGTTCATCAGGGCCCGGGCAATCGACACGCGCTGCTGCTGGCCACCGGACAGCTGGTGCGGGCGGTTACCGGTACGACTGGCCAGGCCCAGGCGCTCGAGCAGGGCGAGGGCGCGGGCGTGACGCTCGGCGGGCGGCGTGCCGGCATAGATGGCCGGCATCTCGACGTTCTCCTGGGCCGAACCCGAGGGGATCAGGTGATAGCCCTGGAACACGAAGCCGAAGGCTTCGCGGCGCAACCAGGCCAGCTCGTCGCTGTCCAGCTCGGCGACATCCCGGCCGGCGAAGTGGTAGCTGCCGGCGCTGGGGCGGTCGAGGCAGCCGAGGATGTTCATCAGGGTCGACTTGCCGGAGCCGGAGGCGCCGACGATGGCGACGAACTCGCCGGGGTGGATGCTCAGGCTGACGCCGCGCAGCACCTCGACCTGCGGCGAGTCGATGCCGCCATAGACCTTGCGGATATCGCGCAGCTCGATCAGGGGGGCGGTCATGTCAACCTCCGCTGGCGGCGGGTGCGCCGATGACCAGGCGCTCGCCCTCGCTCAAGCCGTCGACGACCTCGATCCGCAGTCGGTCGCTCAGGCCGGTGCGTACCTTGCGTGCCTCGATCCTGCCCTTGCCGTCGACCACCTGGGCCAGGCGCAGGCCGTCAGTGGAAGCGTCGCCCAGGGCCGCCAGTGGCACGCTCAGGACCTGGCTGGCGTTGCCCGCGACGAAGAACACCTGGGTGGTCATCTCTGCCATCAGGGCGCCGTCGGGGTTGTCCACGTCCAGCAGCACGGTGTACTGCACCACCTTGCTGCCGGTGGTGCCGGCCGTGGCGCTGGCCGGGCTGCCGCCGCCCTGGCTGGTCTGGTCCAGGGGCTTGGGCGGTATCGGCAGGATCTGCCGCACGGTGCTGGTCCAGCGTCGCTTGCCGCCGGACAGGGTGGTGAAATAGGCGCTCATGCCCGGCCTGACCTTGCCGATGTCGGCTTCGGAGACCTGGGCCCAGACGGTCATCGGCGACAGCTTGGCGATACGCAGGATCAGCGGCGTCTGCTGCTGGGCATTGAGAGTCTGGCCTTCGCGGGCGTCCACCGCCACCACGGTGCCGCTCATCGGCGCGTAGATGCGCGTGTAGCCCAGCTCCGCCTCGTCGCTGCGCAGGCTGGCCTGGGCCTGGCGGATCTGCGCCTGATACATGTCGATGCGCGCCTGGGTCACTTTCAACTGGGCTTCGGCGGCCTGCAGGTCTTCCTGGCGGGTGGCGCCGGCAGCGGCCAGGCCACGCTGGCGCTGTTGCTGTTGCTGGGCAAGCAGATACTGGGCGCGTTGTTCGGCGAGCTGGGCCTTGAGGTTTTCGATCGAGTAGCGCCCGGCGTCGAGCTTGGCCTGCTGTGTCGAAGGGTCGATCTCCACCAGCAACTGGCCCTGGCGCACTTCGTCGCCAGACTCCACATGCAGCTTGCGGATCTGTCCGGAGGCCTGCGCGCCGACGTCGACGTAGCGGCGCGGTTGCAGGGTCCCCAGGGCGGTGACGCTGCTCTCGATATCGGCGCGGATCACCGGCACGGTGCTCACGGGGGCGGCGCCGAACGGCATGGTCTGCCAGGCCACCAGGCTACCGAGGCCGAGCAGGCCAAGGGCGCCGAGCAGCACTCGGCGGCGGGTGTTGGGTGTGCGTGTCATGCGGACTTCCAGCCGAAGGTTGTGGCCGAGTGCGGCAGCGGGCTGCGAGCTCGGGGCTCCCAGTTAAACGAACGCGAAGCATGATGATTTAGCGCCGAGCGCAGGGCGTACTTCGTGTTGCTGAGAATAATTATAATTTGTAAGATCGCACGCTGACATCATCCAGATCCGCAACTGATGCATGCCTGACGGCATGCAGAAAGGCGCCAGGTGCCATCGTGGAACATTATTATCGCGAATTGGTGAGCTTCCTCAGCGCCCGCCTTGGCAACCGCCAGGCTGCCGAAGACGTCGCCCATGATGCCTACCTGCGGGTGCTGGAGCGCTGCGACCTCGGGCAGATCGAGCATCCGCGCGCCTTTCTGTATCGCACCGCGTTGAACCTGGTGATCGATCGCCACCGACGTCACCAGGTGCGTCAGACCGAGCCCCTGGAAGTGCTCGACCACGACGAGCGCTGGCACGGCCCGGCGCCCATGCACCACATGCAACTGGACCAGCGCCTGGCCCTGATGCAACAGGCCCTGAACGAACTGAGCGCGCCCTGTCGCGACAGCTTCCTGCTGCGCAAGCTCGACGGGCTGTCGCACCTGCAGATCGCCGAGCGCCTGGGGATCTCCCGCAGCCTGGTGGAGAAGCACATCGTCAACGCCATGAAGCACTGTCGTGTGCGCATGCGTCAGTGGGAGTCCTGAGCGGGCGACGCAGCACGTGAAAATTCCGTGAAGGCGCGACTTGATTTCTCGATGTTTCACGACAACTATCAAAGAAGACCCCGCCCGGGCATTCCGTCCGGCGGTGCCTTCACTGGCGCAGTACGGTCAAGGAGCCACCCTTATCACCCTGCTGCCCAGGTCCGGACGATGCCCAACAAATCCATGCGCATCCTCATCGCCGACGAGCACCTCGACCAGCGCTTGCAGCTGGAAAGGATGCTCAACAGCCTGGGCTATTATCGAATCGCCCCGGTCGAGAGCTTCGACGACCTGCAGCGCCTGGTGCACAGTGCCTTGCAACCCTTCGACCTGCTGGTGGGCAACATCGAGCTGGCCAGCCACGCCGGTGTCGACCTGGCGCGCTTCTGTCGGGTCAGCCCGCAGATCCAGCACGCCTTGCTGTATCACTCGCCGCACCTGAAAGTGCCGACGGTGCCGCCCGGCGAGCGCCATGCCGTGAGCATCAGCCTGCCGCATGCGCCCGACAGCGAGGCGCTCGAATCATTCATGGCGATCATCGACATGCCGGTGCTGGTCGGGCAACTGCCATTGCCACCTGGCCTGGCGGGCAGCGCGAGCCCTGCCTGGCGGCGCAGCGGGCTCGCCCAGACCGTGTTCTGCCGCAACGCCTGAGCCCTGTCGGGCGCAGGCTTTTGCTATCCTCTTGGCCTTTTGCCGAGTTGCGGAACCTGTCATGACTGCCATCGATACCGCCCGCCCGCCCCGGTTCAGCCGTGGCGACCACCGGACCCTGGGCCTGGCGGCGCTGGGCGGCGCCCTGGAAATCTACGATTTCATCATTTTCGTGTTCTTCGCGCTGACCCTCAGCCAGCTGTTCTTCCCGCCCGAGATGCCGGAGTGGCTGCGTCTGCTGCAGAGTTTCGGGATCTTCGTCACGGGGTACCTGGCCCGGCCGCTGGGCGGGATCCTGATGGCGCATTTCGCCGATCATCTGGGGCGCAAGCGGGTGTTCAGCCTGAGCATCCTGATGATGGCCCTGCCATGCCTGTTGATCGGCGTGATGCCGACGTACGCCGACATTGGCTATGCCGCACCGTTGATCCTGTTGGCCCTGCGCATCCTGCAGGGGGCGGCGGTGGGTGGCGAAGTGCCCAGTGCCTGGACCTTCGTCGCCGAGCATGCGCCGCCTGGGCGGCGGGGCTATGCGCTGGGATTCCTGCAGGCGGGGCTGACTTTCGGCTATCTGCTTGGCGCCTTGACCGCCACCTTGCTGGCGCAGGTCTACACCCCTCAGGAAATTCTCGATCACGCCTGGCGCTATCCCTTCCTGCTGGGCGGAGTGTTCGGTGTGATCGGTGTCTGGCTGCGCCGTTGGCTCAGTGAAACTCCGGTGTTCCTGGCCCTGCGCGAGCGCCAGGAGCGTCCGGTGAAGTTTCCGTTGCGCAGCGTGCTGGGCGAGCATCGCCAGGCGTTGCTACCGGCTGCGTTGCTGACCTGCGTGCTGACCTCCGCCGTGGTGGTGCTGGTGGTGATCACGCCGACCGTGATGCAGCAGCGTTTCGGCATGACGGCAGGGCATACCTTCGCCCTGAGCAGCGTGGGCATCGTCTTTCTCAACATCGGCTGTGTGCTGGCCGGGCTGCTGGTGGATCGCATCGGCGCCTGGCGCGCGCTGATGCTCTACAGCCTGCTGCTGCCGCTGGGCATCGGTGCGCTCTACGCCAGCCTGGTAGGGCAGTGGGGCGCGACCTGGGCGGCCTATGCGCTGGCAGGGCTGTCCTGTGGCGTGGTGGGGGTGGTGCCGTCGGTGATGGTCGGGCTGTTCCCGGCGCAGATCCGCGTGTCGGGTATCTCGTTCACCTACAACGTGGCCTACGCCCTGTGGGCCAGCACCACGCCGCTGGTGCTGATCGCGCTGATGCCCTGGAGTCCGTGGGTATGTGTCGGCTTTTGTCTGATCATGGGGGCCGTGGGGCTGCTGACGGCCTTTTACTTCGGGCGCCGTGAGCCCTTGGCGTTTGCCGCGGAGCCGATGCCGATCATGTGTGGTGACAAATGAGGTGGTAGCGGCTGGCGGGTGGTGAGGCAGACTTTCGGGTGGCGGCTATTGGAATAACCTATTAGCCAAATTTAACCTTAAAGGTTAATTTCTCATGGAAAAGAGAACGCCACACTGCCCTTTGGAGCGGGTACATGTTCTGTTGCGTCAGGGGAAGGCAAGATCGACGCGAGCCGCAACTCAAGGCGCTCATGCGCTTGGCCTGCAACCTCGGCAGATTTTTGATGTTGTTCGCGCGCTTTCGCCCTCTGATTTTTATAAAAGCATGACCACCTATCATGATCACAGGCTTTGGCAGGATGTTTATCACGTTCATGCTCAGCCCGGCTGGATCTACGTGAAACTGACGGTGGTGGACGACGTACTGGTCGTGTCCTTCAAGGAGCTCTGAAATGAAATGTCCAATGTGTGGAGGCGCAGAGCTGGTTGCCCAGGCTCAGGACATGCCCTATCGCTATAAAGGCCAGGATACGATGATCCCCGATGTGTTCGGGGACTACTGCCCGGTCTGTGGCGAAGCGGTGCTGACCATTGCAGAGTCGGAGCGCATAAGCGATCTGATGCGGGCTTTCGACCGGCAAATCAATGCCGCCGCCGTCGATCCAGCCTTTATTGTCGCCGTACGCCGTAAGTTTGACCTCGACCAGCGTGAGGCAGGTGAAATCTTCGGCGGTGGCGTTAACGCCTTCTCCCGCTACGAAAACGGCAAGACCCAGCCACCGGTTGCGCTGATCAAGCTGTTCAAGCTGCTCGATCGTCACCCAGAGCTGTTCGAAGAAGTGCGCAGCGCCTGACACGAAAAAGCCCCCGGGTCGTGTGACCAGGGGGCTTGTTGTTGCCGCGAGGGCAGGGCTTACATGTTCGGGTAGTTCGGCCCGCCAGCGCCCTCAGGGGTGACCCAGGTGATGTTCTGGGCCGGATCCTTGATGTCGCAGGTCTTGCAGTGCACGCAGTTCTGCGCGTTGATCTGGAAGCGCTTGTTGCCGTCTTCCTGGGTGACGACTTCGTACACACCGGCCGGGCAGTAGCGTTGGGCTGGCTCGTCGTACAGCGGCAGGTTGCTGGCGATCGGGATGTTCGGGTCGGTCAGCTTCAGGTGGCAGGGTTGTTCCTCTTCATGGTTGGTGCTGGAGAGGAATACCGAGCTGAGCTTGTCGAAGCTGAGCTTGCCGTCTGGTTTCGGGTAGTCGATCTTCTGCGAGTCGGCGGCCAGCTTGAGGCAGGCGTAGTCCGGCTTGGTGTCGTGCAGGGTGAACGGCAGCTTGCCGCCGAACCAGTTCTGGTCGACATAGTTGAACGCGCCACCGAGCAGCGGGCCGAACTTGTGCAGGGCCGGGCCAAAGTTGCGGCTGGCGAACAGTTCCTCGTACAGCCAGCTGGCCTTGAAGGCGCTGACGTAGCCGTTCAACTGGTCACCGCCCTCACTGCCGGCGATCAGTGCATCGGCCACCGCATCGGCGGCGAGCATGCCCGATTTCATCGCGGTGTGGCTGCCCTTGATCTTGGAGAAGTTCAGGGTGCCCAGGTCGCAGCCGATCAGCGCGCCGCCATTGAAGACCATCTTCGGCAGCGAGTTCAGGCCGCCTTTGCAGATGGCGCGGGCGCCGTAGCTGATGCGTTTGCCGCCTTCGAGGTACTGGCTCATCACCGGGTGGTGCTTGAGGCGCTGGAACTCGTCGAACGGCGACAGGTACGGGTTGGAGTAGGACAGGTCGACGATCAGGCCGACCACTACCTGGTTGTTTTCCAGGTGATAGAGGAAGGAGCCGCCGGTGTTCTCGGCGCTCATCACGTCCAGCGGCCAGCCAGCGGTGTGCACCACCAGGCCCTGCTCGTGCTTGGCCGGGTCGATTTCCCAGATTTCCTTGAGACCGATGCCATAGTGCTGGACGTCGGATTCGTTGTCCAAGTCGAAGCGCTTGATCAGCTGCTTGCCGATGTGGCCACGGCAGCCTTCGGCGAACAGGGTGTACTTGGCGCGCAGCTCCATGCCCGGGGTGTAAAGGCCGTCCTTCGGATGGCCTTCGCGGTCGACGCCCAGATCGCCGGTAACGATGCCACGAACCACGCCGTTTTCATCGAACAGCGCTTCCTGGGCGGCGAAGCCCGGGTAGATCTCGACGCCCAGGTTTTCGGCCTGCTGGGCCAGCCAGCGGCACAGGTTGCCCAGGGAGATGATGTAGTTGCCGTGGTTGTGCATGGTCTTGGGCACGAACAGGTCGGGGACCTTGGTCGAGCTGTCGGCACTTTTCAGGACATAGATGTCGTCGCGTTTGACCTCGGTGTTCAGCGGCGCGCCGAGCTCTTTCCAATCGGGGAACAGTTCGTTCAGGGCGCGGGGTTCGAACACCGCGCCGGAGAGGATGTGGGCGCCGACTTCGGAGCCTTTCTCGACCACGCAGACGCTGATCTCGCTACCGGCTTCGGCGGCCTTCTGCTTCAGGCGGCAGGCGGCGGACAGGCCCGCCGGGCCGGCGCCGACGATGACCACGTCGAATTCCATGTATTCGCGTTCCACTGGTTCTCTCCTACTCAAGGCTCATCGCTGTTGCTTGTCTTTTATGGGTGCTTCACGGTCATGCACGGCGCGCGGTGGCTGTAGCTGCGTGGATGACGGACTACACCGTCTTGTCTTGGCCGCGCATTATATCTACACCACTTGGCGGGTCCAATACAAACGTTTGTTTGAATTTGCCGGAGGCCCGTAGAATCACAGGTAGGCGGCTGGAGGCTGGCCAATTTGCCGTATTGACCGGATTGGGTGTTACGGTCAAGATACGAGCGCTTTCGCGTTCGCCGTAGGCTGACCGTCGGGCGCAGGTGCACCCCTAAAGACCAGGCGTGGAGCAGGGTTTACGGGCCGAATCAGGTTTTGTAGTGGAGTCTACACGCCACGACAGAAAATGACCCGTGGGTTTTACCCGCGGCAGTCGAAACAGGACTGTTCGGTCAATTGAAGTTCGCCCGCTCCAGAACGTTTTTAGAGGTGCCCTTGTACCCACGCGCATTCGCCGGGCAGTCCCCAGGCGATCTTCTTTTCACCGGAGAGTAACGAGGAATCCATGAAGGTTCTTGTAGCTGTCAAACGAGTGGTCGACTACAACGTCAAGGTTCGCGTCAAGGCGGACAACTCCGGCGTCGACCTTGCAAACGTCAAGATGTCCATGAACCCCTTCTGCGAAATCGCCGTGGAAGAAGCCGTCCGCCTGAAAGAGAAGGGCGTGGCGAGCGAAATCGTCGTCGTCTCGATCGGCCCGACCGCTGCCCAGGAACAACTGCGCACCGCCCTGGCCCTGGGCGCCGACCGCGCCATCCTGGTGGAAGCCGCTGACGAGCTGAACTCCCTGGCCGTGGCCAAGGCGCTGAAGGCTGTTGTCGACAAGGAGCAGCCACAGCTGGTCATCCTCGGCAAGCAAGCCATCGACAGCGACAACAACCAGACCGGCCAGATGCTGGCCGCGCTGACCGGCTACGCCCAGGGCACCTTCGCCTCCAAGGTCGAGGTCGCCGGCGACAAGGTCAACGTCACCCGTGAAATCGATGGCGGCCTGCAGACCGTCGCGCTGCACCTGCCTGCCATCGTCACCACCGACCTGCGCCTCAACGAGCCACGCTACGCGTCGCTGCCGAACATCATGAAGGCCAAGAAGAAGCCGCTGGAGACCGTCACTCCGGACGCGCTGGGCGTATCTCTCGCCTCCACCAACAAGACCCTCAAGGTCGAAGCGCCTGCCGCCCGCAGCGCGGGTATCAAGGTCAAGTCGGTGGCCGAACTGGTCGAGAAGCTGAAGAACGAAGCGAAGGTAATCTAAATGACTATCCTGGTTGTCGCTGAACACGAGAACGGTGCCGTAGCCCCGGCCACCCTGAACACTGTCGCTGCCGCCGCCAAGATCGGTGGTGATATCCACGTGCTGGTCGCAGGCCAGAACGTCGGTGGCGTCGCCGAGTCCGCCGCCAAGATCGCTGGCGTGGCCAAGGTGCTGGTCGCCGATAACGCCGCCTACGCCCACGCCCTGCCGGAGAACGTCGCGCCGCTGGTGGTCGAGCTGGCCAAGGGTTACAGCCACGTGCTGGCCCCGGCCACCACCAATGGCAAGAACATCCTGCCGCGCGTCGCCGCGCTGCTGGACGTCGACCAGATCTCCGAGATCATCGCGGTCGAATCCGCCGACACCTTCAAGCGTCCGATCTACGCCGGCAACGCCATTGCCACCGTGCAATCGAGCGCTGCGGTCAAGGTCATCACCGTGCGTACCACCGGTTTCGACGCCGTGGCCGCCGAAGGTGGCTCGGCCGCCGTCGAGGCCGTCGCGGCTGCCCACGATGCCGGCAAGTCGGCCTTCGTCAATGAAGAGCTGGCCAAATCGGACCGCCCTGAGCTGACCGCCGCCAAGATCGTCGTCTCCGGCGGCCGTGGCATGGGTAACGGTGACAACTTCAAGCACCTGTACGCCCTGGCCGACAAGCTCGGCGCCGCCGTCGGTGCCTCGCGCGCCGCCGTCGACGCAGGCTTCGTGCCGAACGACATGCAGGTCGGCCAGACCGGCAAGATCGTCGCGCCGCAGCTGTACATCGCCGTCGGTATCTCCGGCGCGATCCAGCACCTGGCCGGCATGAAAGACTCCAAGGTGATCGTCGCGATCAACAAGGACGAAGAAGCGCCAATCTTCCAGGTGGCCGATTACGGCCTGGTCGCCGACTTGTTCGAAGCGGTTCCGGAGCTGGAAAAGCTGGTCTGATCCGCCTGCTTCACTTATAAAGAACCCGGCCCGCCTTTGGCGGTCCGGGTTTTTTCATGGGTTTTTTCAGGGGTGGGGGAAGGGTGGCATGGTGTGTCGCAAAGGGATGAGGGGGCTGGCCTGGATGCTGGCATTGCTGTCGACGCAGGCGCTGGCGGCAGGCAAGTGCGAGCGCTTGGTGGCTACTGGCAGCCCGGATGCGCCGCCGTATTCCTGGCAGGATCCGCAGGACCCGAAACACCTGATAGGCGCCAATGTCGACTTGCTGCGCCAGGTGGCTGGCGAGTTGGGGTTGAGGGTCGAAGTGCTGCATGCCGGCAAGCGCGAGCAGGCGCTGGAGGAGGTGCGTAGCGGGCGCATGGACCTATTGCTGGATACGCCGATGCAGGTGGATCAGCTCACCCGCCTGGACTACATCCACCCTGCCCTGCAGTTGAATGAATATCTGGTCTGGACCCGCCATGACGCCACTTTGGTATTCGATGGCCCAGCCGATCTTGCCCGCTACCGTGGCGCATTATCGGAGAAGGCGCGCCTGACCCCGGCCTTCGACGCCTTCGCCAAGGCCCAGCTCAAGCCTGAGCCTGCGCAGAACCTGACGCAGGCCTTCCAGAAGCTGGTGCTTGGCCAGGTCGATTATGTGCTGGCCGGGCGCTACTCGGGCATGGCCATGGCCCAGAGCCTGGGCGTGGGCAGCGACCTCATCGCCCGGGGCTTGCCGGTGGATCGTCCGGGGCTGTACCTGGCGGTCTCGCACAACTCGGCGTGTAACGACAGCTGGTTGCGCGGACAACTGGCGAAAAAACTGACAGAATTGCCGATCTCCGGGGCGAGCGAAGCTGTGCTGCAGCGCAATGTCGAGCGTTGGAAGGCGCAGATGCAGGCGTCGCAGGGTGCCCCCAAACAGTAGGAAGCGTGAGTGAGAATCCAACCCTTGATGCTCGCCCTGGCCGTGCTTGGCCTGGCCGGCTGTGCCAACGACCCGGCACCTAATGAACAGCTGCGTCTTTCCGAGCAGGCACTGGAGCAGGCCAAGGCGGTCGGCGCCAGTGACCAGGTGCCGGAGTTCAAGCTGGCCGAAGAAAAGCTGGCGCGGGCCAAGAGCAACATGCTCAGCGAGAGCTACCGCGACGCGCGCATGCGCGCCGAGCAAGCCGAACTGGATGCGCGCCTGGCCGAGGCGCGGGTATTGAACCAGAAAAGCGAGGAACAGCTGCAGGTGATGCAGTCGCGGGTCAAGCGTCTGCGTAAGCAGTTGGAGGTGCAGCCATGAGCCGTCTCAAGCCAATGGCCGTTCTGGCGTTGTTGGCGCTGGCCGGGCTGCAGGGCTGCGCGAGCCAGCGCAGCGAGTCGGCGTTGGATGAGGCCAGCGCCGCGTTCCAGAAGGTCAAGGATGACGCCGATGTACTGCGCAGCGCGCCGCGCGACGTCATTCGTGCCGGTGAGTCGCTGGGGCGGGCCGAGCGGCTCTCGGGCTATGTCGGCACGGGCAGCGATGTGCGTCATTACGCCTACCTCAGCGAGCGCTACAGCGAGATCGCCAGTGAGCACGCCAAGCTGGCATTGAGCCAGGAGCGCCTGACCAAGCTTGACCTGGAGCGTCAGCGCCTGCAGTTGGCCCTGCGCGAGGCCAAGCTGGCCAGCGTGCAGCAGCAGGGCAAGTTCGTCGAGGCGCAGATCGTGGCGCTGGCGTCGGAGCAGGCAGACCGTGGGTTGGTGATGACCCTGGGCGATGTGCTGTTCGACACTGGCCAGGCCGATCTGAAAAACTCGGCCAGTCGCACGGTGCTCAAGCTGGTGCAGTTCCTTCAGCTCAATCCGCGTCGGGTGGTGCGGATCGAGGGTTACACCGACAGTACCGGCGCGCCGGATGACAACTTGAAGTTGTCGCGCGATCGGGCGCAGGCCGTGGCGGATATGCTGGTCGATCTGGGGGTGAACGAGAAACGTATTCAGGTTGAGGGGTACGGTGACCAGTATCCGGTGGAAGCCAATGCCTCGGAGCGGGGTAGGGCGCAGAACCGCCGGGTCGAGATTGTCTTTTCCGATGACAAGGGCAAACTTGCGCCGGCGCGCTGAGCCCTGTTCCTTCATTCGCGGGTAAACCCGCTCCTACAGGCATTGCATACAATCTGTGGGAGCGGGTTTACCCGCGAAAGTGTTTGTGTGGTCAATAAAAATAATTCTGAAAGTTTTCTGGTCTAAGGCTATATTTTTGTTTTTTGTTTTTTTGTTTTTTTGTTTTTTTGTTTTGCTCTTGCTTCTAAGTGCACGATAGTTCAGGCGCCGCCAATTGCGACTTCAGGAGGCCGAGCGGAGTTCTTGC
>NZ_JAOCDM010000003.1 GCF_029840925.1 Pseudomonas sp. GD03858 | reverse complement strand
CGTGCGCAGGCCCTTGCCCTGGTGGCACAGCATCGAGCCGCGCTAAGCGAAACAAGAATATTTTGCAGGGGTGTTCCGGTTTTTCCGCCCTCGTTCGGATTAGCAGATGAACACACCGTTTCATCCGCCCTGACAAGGAACCTCCATGCCCCTGCTTTCGCTCCCGGTGCGCCTGCGCCCTTTGCTGCTGGCGCTGCCATTGCTGGCCGCCAGCCCCGCCATGGCCGACGACGCGCGCCGCTACGACCTGCCGGCCGGGCCGCTGGCCCAACAGCTCAATCGCCTGGCCAGCGTGGCCGGCATCTACATCGTCGGCGATGGCAACCTCAGCCAGGGCAAGACCAGCACTGCGCTGCAAGGCGACTTCACCGCCGACCAGGCCCTGGAGCGCCTGCTGCAAGGCAGCGGGCTGATCGCCGTGCCTAGCGGCGAGCGCCAGTATCGCCTGTTGCCCCAGCCACAAGGTGCCGCGCTGCAACTGGCGCCGACCGCCGTGGATGCCCGCGCCGACAGCGCCTATGGGGCCGTGGACGGCTACCTGGCAAGCCGCGCCAGCAGCGCCAGCAAGACCGACAGCGCATTGCTCGAAACCCCAGCCTCGGTCTCGGTGGTCACCCGCGACCGCATCAAGGCCCAGGGCGCGCAGACCATCACCGAGGCCCTGAGCTATACCGCCGGCGTGCACACCAATGTGTCCGGCAACAACCCCACCGACAACACCCTGATGGTGCGCGGCTTCCAGCAGATCAACAGCGATGCCTACAGCGACGGCCTGCGCAACAACAACATCGGCTACTACGCCCCCGAGCCCTATGGTCTGGAGCGCATCGAAGTGCTCAAGGGCCCGGCCTCGGTGATCTACGGCCAGGGCGAGCCCGGCGGCATGGTCAACCTGGTGTCGAAGAAGCCGCTGTTCACCGCCCACCGCGAAGTCGGCCTGTCGCTGGGCAACCACGACCGCCAGCAACTGAGCCTGGACGTCGGCGATGTGCTCGACGATCAAGGCGCCCTCGCCTATCGCCTGGTGATGCTGGGCCGCGACGCCGACAACGAAATCGACGGCATCAAGGATGACCGCCAGTACATCGCGCCCAGCCTGACCTGGGCGCTCTCCGAGCACACCAGCCTGACCCTGCTGGCCTCGTACCAGAAGAACACCAACCTGTTCACCTCGAACATGGCCTATTCACTGTTCGACGGTTCCAATCCCAACGGGCGCGTGCCGCGCCACCGTTCACTGAACGAACCTGGCTTCGACCGCGAACAATCCGAGATGAACAACCTCGGCTACGAGCTGACCCATCGCTTCAACGAGACCTTCAGCTTTCGCCAGAACTTCCGCTACAGCCACATGCACGGCTACCAGAATCAACTGTTTCGCAACAGTGGCGTGATCAACGGCAACACCCTGGCCCGCTACTACGAACTACGTGACTACGACAGCGACAACTACACCCTCGACAACCAGTTGCTGGCCAACTTCGCCACCGGTCCCGTGCGCCACGACCTGCTGCTGGGCGCCGACTACCTGCGCGGCCATCGCAGCCAGGACGTGCGCCACGGCGACGCGCCGTCGATCAACATCTATGCCCCCGCGCGCGGGGTGAACATCGACACCTCGCGCTATACCTCGCTGCTGTCCAGCGCCCGTGACGACCGCCAGCTGGGGCTGTACCTGCAGGACCAGATCCACCTGGACAACTGGGTCGCGACCCTTGGCGTGCGCCACGACTGGGCGCGCCAGGACAGCACCAACCGCATCGCCGACAGCCACCAGGTGATCACCGACGAGGCCACCACCACGCGCGCCTCGCTGGGCTACAGCTTCGACCTGGGTCTGTTCCCCTACGTCAGCTACAGCGAGTCGTTCAAGCTGGCCAGCGGCAACAGCTTCGATGGTTCGCCTTTCGAGCCGGAGACCGCCAAGCAGTACGAGGTCGGCATCAAGTACCAGCCGCCCGGCACGGAGAACTACCTCACCCTGGCGGCCTTCGACCTGCGCCGGCAGAACGTCGCCACCTCGGATGTCGCGCATCCGGGGTTCAGCGTGCAGCAGGGTGAAGTCACCTCCCGCGGGATCGAGCTGGAAGGCGTGGCCAAGCCGGTCGATGGCCTGAACCTGATTGCCGCCTACACCTACAACGATGTCGAGGTGAGCAAGGACAATCCCAACGCGCTGGGCCTGAGCAACAAGGGCAACATGCCGGTGCGCGTACCCCGCCACCTGGCCTCGCTGTGGCTCGACTACACCCTGCAGGGCGGGCCGCTGGCCGGGCTGGGCGCGGGGCTCGGCGTGCGCTACACCGGCGCGACCTACGGCGATGCGCAGAACACCTTCGAGGTACCGGGCTATACCCTGGTCGATGCGATGGTGTCCTACGACTTCGGCAAGGCCGACCCGGGCCTGGAGGGGCTGTCGGCCCAGGTGAACGTGAAGAACCTTACCGACAAGTACTATGTGGCGGGCTGCTTCGCCACGGTCGCCTGCCTGCTCGGCACCGGACGCACGGTAACGGCGGACCTGACCTATCGCTGGTGATGGCGCGCCCCGGTCGGCCTGGCCGGGACCGCTCACCAACGCAGCAGTCGAGGCCCCATCAGCGCTCCGAGGACGGTCGGCAACAACATCCCCAGCAGGTACCACAGCCCCCAGAACGGCACCGCCATTTCCGGGCAGTGCAGGCAGTACACGAGGGTCGCGGTGGATCCGGCGAGCAACCCGCCGGCTGCGCCGGCCTGGCGCAGCCGGGTCGGCGCCAGGCCGCGCAGGGCCCAGAACACGGCGGCGAACACGGGCGCCGACAGCAAGGCGATGTTCAACGCGCAGGTGCGCCAGGTGCGACCGAAGATCAGCTCGGCGCGGGCCTCCACCGGCGCGCCGGCCAGGCTCACGGCTGCCCCCAGCCACACCAGCAGCAGCGGCAGGCCGAGCCACCCCCACAGCGCGCCACCGCGCACACCCGGCCTGGCCAGACGCTGGGTCAGCCACAGGGCCAGCAGCCCCAGGCTGGTGGGCAAGGCCAGCTTGGCCCAGAACAACGGCGTGCGCGCCACCTCGGCCAGATCGCTGCGCACGCCGTAGATGGCCAGGGTCATCAACAATGCGCCCAGCATGCCAGCCAATAGCGCCAGCAGCAGGCGTCGCGCCAGCGCATGACGATCCACCGGCTCTGTGGCGGTCGCCAGAAGGCTGATCAGCTCATCGGTCTTCATGGTCGTCTTTACCTCGAATCAACCTTCCCAGGGCCTTGAGCCCCCGGTGTATGCCCACCTTCACCGCCGAACTGGACAGCCCGGTGATACGCGCGGTCTCCTCCACCGACAGCCCTTCCAGCTTGACGTGGACGATGGGCAGGCGCTGCCGGTCGGGCAACTGCCCGAGCAGCTTGTTCAGATCCCGGCTGGCCTGGGCCGGCTCTTCTTCGCCACAGGCGAACAACGCGCTGTCATCCTCCAGCGGCTCGTGGCGCGCCTCGCGCCGGGCCTGGCCGCGCCAGTGGTCGGCCAGCTTGTAGCGGGCGATCGCCTGCACCCAGGCGGTCAGCGGTTGCTGCGCCTGGTAGGTGTGGCGGGCATTGTGCACCGCCAGCAGCACCTCCTGCAGCAAGTCCTCGACCTCGGCCGGCCGCTGCGCCAGGCGCCGACGCAGATAGCCACGCAGGTGCACCGCCAGCGCGGCGAGGAATTCGCGATAGGCCCCGGCGTCACCGGCCAGCCCAAGCAACAGCAGGGCCTGCAGCTGTGACTCACGTGCGCTGAGCACATCCTGTGGGTTAGTTCGTTGCATCGGCCGCCGGGGTTACACCGTCAGTGGGTTTCTTTTTTTATCCAACCATCGCCGCCACGCCGCGCGCAAGCATCGACGCCGCTTCCTTACCTTAGGTGGCCGGCGCAGGTGGCGAAAAAAATTTTGCAGGCGCTGTAACCGCCTCGCCCATCACCGCGAACTACTCCATGAGCCGCCGGTACATCGCCACGGCCCCACCTTCTGGAGACGACACCATGAAAACCCTCGCCCTCGCCACCGCCGCCCTTGCCCTCGCCTCCCTGGCAGGCGCAGCCATGGCCGACGACACCACCAAGGCGGCCACCATGGAGAAATGCTACGGCGTGGCCATGGCCGGCAAGAACGACTGCAAGGCCGGCGCCGGCACCACCTGCGCTGGCAGCGCGAAAAAGGACTACGACGGCATGCACTGGAAAAACGTGCCGACGGGTACCTGCACCTCGATCAAGACCCCCAACGGCATGGGTTCGCTGACCCCGGTCAAGTCCTGAGCAGAGGCCACCGACCATGAACGCACCTGTGCGAATGGGCGCCGGGCTCGGCCTCAAGGCCGAACACTATGCCCAGGCGTGGGACTGCCGCGCCGAAGGGCTGTGGTTCGAAGTCCATGCGGAGAACTACATGGTCGGTGGCCCGCGCCTGGCCTGGCTGCAGCGGATCGCCGAGCGCCATCCGCTGTCGCTGCACGGCGTGGCGCTGTCGCTGGCGGCGGACACCGAGCCGGACGCTGCACACCTGCGGCGCCTGCGCACGCTGATCGACCAGGTACAGCCGACGCTGGTGTCGGAGCACCTGGCCTGGTCGAGCTGGGGCGGGCTGTATTATCCCGACCTGCTGCCGTTTCCACGCAGCCATGAGGCGCTGGCCCGCATCGCCGCCAACATCCAGCGTACCCAGGACGCGCTGGATTGCCGGATTTCCATCGAAAATCCCAGTCACTACCTGCGCCTGGACGGCCATGACTGGGATGAGATCGAGTTTCTCGCCGAGCTGGTGCGGCGTACCGGTTGCGGCCTGCTGCTGGACGTCAACAACGTGCATGTCAGCGCCCACAATCTGGGTTTCGACGCCTGCGACTACCTCGCCCGCTTCCCCGCAGGCGCCGTCACCGAAGTGCACCTGGCCGGACACAGCCAGGACGACCAGGGTGTCCTACTGATCGACTCCCATGATGCCGCCATCACAGCACCGGTATGGGCATCGTACCGGCAGTTGATCGCGCGCATCGGCTCGCGTCCGACCCTGATAGAACGTGACGGCAACCTCCCCGCGTTCGAGGCACTGCTCGCCGAACGTGCGATCGCCCAGTCCACCCTCGACCTGGCGGGAGCCTTGCCATGAGCCTCTCCCTGACACAGTTCCAGAACGCTTTCATCGACGCGCTTTACCTGCGCCCCGCGCCCGAGCTCAGGGTGTTGAGCGCGCAGGCCGCGTTCGCGGTGTACCGCAATACCGTGCTGGCCGGTTGCGTAGACGCACTGCGCGCCAACTTTCCCAGTGTCGAAACCCTGGTGGGCGCGCAATGGATGCACGACGCGGCCGCAGCCTATGCCAGACAATCGCCGCCCTGCGACGCGCGACTGGTGCACTATGGCGCGGCGTTCCCAGCGTTTCTGGATGAGCTCGCAGGCTTCCATTGCTTGCCGTACCTGGCCGATGTCGCACGCCTGGATCATGCCTGGAACGAAGCCTTCAGCGCCCCGGACGACCCTTGCCTGGCACTGGCCGACCTGGCCGGCATGACCGCCTCGGACCTCGAGCACTGCTGCCTCAGCCCTCGTGCCGGCGTGCGCTGGCACTGGTTCGGCCAGCATCCGGCCTACAGCCTCTGGCAGCACTGCCGCGAGGGCCGGGCATGGCCCGAGGATCACCCTTGGGAAGCCGAAGGCGTGCTGTTCGGCGGCGGCCGTGAAGGCGTCATCCACCAGGCACTCGGCCTCGGTGGCTGCATCTTCGTCGATGCCTGTGCCGCCGGCCTACCGCTGGCAAAGGCCTCCCAACTTGCCCAAGGTGCCCAACCCGACCTGGACTTCGGCGCCCTGCTCGGCGCGCTGCTGCGTGCCCAGGCCTTTGGCCCACTGACCTTCGCCTGAAAAGGAGCCGCCATGGACATCAGCCACTCCCGTGCAGCACCCCACGGTCTGCGCCATCACTACAATCGCCTGGCCGAGCGTGCGCAGCACCTGCTCGGCGACAACGTCCTGTGCCTGGTCGCGCGCCTGGGCATCGCCTCGATCTTCTTCCTGTCCGGCCGCACTAAGGTCGAAGGTTTTCTCAGCATCACCCCCGGCACCTACGAGCTGTTCCAGAGCGAGTACGCCTTGCCGCTGGTGTCACCCTGGCTGGCCGCGCACCTGGCGACCTATGCCGAGCACCTGTTCCCGCTATTGCTGGTGCTCGGACTGTTCACCCGACTGTCGGCCCTGGCCCTGCTGGGCATGACCCTGGTGATCGAGATCTTCGTCTACCCCGACGCCTGGCCAACCCACCTGTCCTGGGCAGGTCTGCTGCTGTTGCTGATCGCCCGGGGCGGCGGGGCACTGTCCCTGGACCGGGTGTTGCGGTTGCGCTAAAGAAAAAGGGTCGCCAAGCGACCCTTTTTCCCGACTCGAAGCGGCTCGGCTCAGAGCCCTGCCGCGCGAGCCCGCGCGGCGTGCAGCTTCTTGTAGCTGTCCACCAGGCGCAGGTGGCGGTCCAGCCCTTCGAGCTGCATGCTGGTCGGCGTCAGCCCATGGAAGCGCACGCTGCCCTCGACCGAGCCCAGCACCGCGTCCATCCGCTCGTTGCCGAACATGCGGCGGAAGTTGGCCTCGTAGTCGGCCATCTCCAGCTCATCGTCCAGCACCACCTCGAGCACCACGTTCAGCGCCTGGTAGAACAGCCCGCGCTCGACCGTGTTGTCGTTGAACTGCAGGAACATCTCGACCAGCTCCTTGGCCTCCTCGAAGCGCTGCAACGCCAGGTGGATCAGCAGCTTCAACTCGAGGATGGTCAGCTGGCCCCACACCGTGTTGTCGTCGAACTCGACGCCGATCAGCGTGGTGATGGTGGTGTAGTCATCCACCTCGGCATTGTCCAGGCGCTTGAGCAGCAGCTTCAGCGAACGGTTGTCCAGCTTGTGCAGGTTGAGGATGTCGGCACGGAACCCCAAGGCGCGGTTGGTGTTGTCCCAGATCAGGTCCTCGACCGGGTAGATCTCCGAATAGCCCGGCACCAGGATGCGGCAGGCGGTGGCGCCGAGGTCGTCGTAGACGGCCATGTACACCTCCTTGCCCAGGTCCTCGAGAATGCCGAACAGGGTGGCGGCCTCCTGTACGTTGGAGTCCTCGCCATGACCGCTGAAGTCCCACTCGACGAACTCGAAGTCGGCCTTGGCGCCGAAGAAGCGCCACGACACCACGCCGCTGGAGTCGATGAAATGCTCGACGAAGTTGTTCGGCTCGGTCAGCGCGAGGCTGTCGAAGGTCGGCTGCGGCAGGTCGTTCAGGCCCTCGAAGCTGCGGCCCTGGAGCAGTTCGGTGAGGCTGCGCTCCAGCGCCACCTCGAAGCTCGGGTGGGCGCCGAACGAGGCGAACACACCGCCTGTGCGCGGGTTCATCAGGGTCACGCACATCACCGGGAACTCACCGCCCAGCGACGCGTCCTTGACCAGCACCGGGAAGCCCTGTTCCTCCAGCCCCTGGATGCCGGCGACAATGCCTGGGTACTTGGCCAGCACCTCCTGCGGCACGTCCGGCAGGCACAGCTCGCCCTCGAGGATCTCGCGCTTGACCGCCCGCTCGAAAATCTCCGACAGGCACTGCACCTGCGCCTCGGCGAGGGTGTTGCCGGCGCTCATGCCGTTGCTCAGGTACAGGTTCTCGATCAGGTTGGACGGGAAGTACACCGTCTCGCCGTCCGACTGGCGCACGAACGGCAGCGAGCAGATGCCACGCTCCTTGTTGCCCGAGTTGGTGTCGTACAGGTGCGAGCCGCGCAGCTCGCCGTCGGGGTTGAAGATCTCCAGGCAGTGTTCATCGAGGATCTCGGTCGGCAGCGCGTCCTTCGGTCCTGGCTTGAACCACTGCTCGTTGGGGTAGTGCACGAACGGCGCGTTGGCGATGTCCTCGCCCCAGAACTGGTCGTTGTAGAAGAAGTTGCAGTTCAGCCGCTCGATGAATTCGCCCAGCGCCGAGGCCAGCGCGGCCTCCTTGGTGGCGCCCTTGCCGTTGGTGAAGCACATCGGCGACTGCGCATCGCGCACATGCAGCGACCAGACGTTGGGCACGATGTTGCGCCACGAGGCGATCTCGATCTTCATCCCCAGGCCGGCAAGGATCGCCGACATGTTGGCGATGGTCTGCTCCAGCGGCAGGTCCTTGCCGGGGATGTAGGTGGTGCTGTCGGACACCGGCATCAGCAGCGCCTGGGCGTCGGCGTCGAGGTTGTCGACCTCTTCGATGATGAACTCGGGACCGGTCTGCACCACCTTCTTCACGGTGCAGCGGTCGATGGAGCGCAGGATGCCCTGGCGGTCCTTCTCGGAGATATCCTCGGGCAGCTCGACCTGGATCTTGAAGATCTGGTTGTAGCGGTTCTCGGGGTCGACGATGTTGTTCTGCGACAGGCGGATGTTTTCCGTGGGGATGTCGCGGGTCTGGCAGTACAGCTTGACGAAGTACGCCGCGCACAGGGCCGAAGAAGCCAGGAAGTAGTCGAACGGCCCCGGGGCCGAGCCGTCGCCTTTGTAGCGAATCGGCTGGTCGGCGATCACCGTGAAGTCGTCGAACTTGGCTTCGAGACGGAGGTTGTCGAGAAAATTGACCTTGATTTCCATGCGCAGGGGTACCAGAAAACGGGCGGGAACGAATAAATGGCGGGCATTATCCGGGATTTTTGCCGGTAAGTGTTGCTTCACCGCCCGGCGTGACTGCGGCCACGGCTCGCCGTTGAGCCGGGAGAAGGGGATGCTCCGGATTCTTCTGAGGCCCTAGGTGCTCGCCGGAAGTGTTGTAGCGCTTACAAGATCGAGCGCCGCCCGCGCGGCGCATCGCGACGCAAGGCCGCTCCTACATCTGTTTCGGGCCAGTCAATCCTGTGCCATCACCTGGTCCGCCTTGTTGACCCGACGCGGTTTCAGCGTGGGCACCACCGCCGCTCCACCTGTCTCAAGACATGCGCCAAGGCAGGCAACCATGGCCTGACAGGTTCGGCACGTTGCAACAGATGTAGGAGCGGCCTTGCGTCGCGATGCGCCGCGCGGGCGGCGCTCGATCTGATAGGCGCTGCAAAAACATCGGCGAACACCTGGTGGCCCTCACCGAATATCCCGACATGCACCTAGCCGCCCTCACGCGATCTCAGCCAACAATCAAAGCCAGGTGCCAGACGAAGGCCTTGTAGCGCCTATCAGATCGAGCGCCGCCCACGCGGCGCATCGCGACGCAAGGCCGCTCCTACATCTGTTTCGGGCCAGTCAATCCTGTGCCATTACCTGGTCCGCCTTGTTGGCCCGGCGCGGTTTCAGCGTAGGCACCACTGCCGCCCCACCTGTCTTGAGGCATGCACCAAGGCGGACAGCGGTCCCCTCACAGGCATAACTGGCCCGAAACAAATGTGGGAGCGACAGCAGGAAGGCTAATGGCACAATGATTCACAAATGATTATCATTAGCCTTTATTTCGCATGTCGACTCTCCCATGAACTCCAACGATGTCGTCGCCAACCTCTACCAGGCGCACAACAGCTGGCTGAAAAGCTGGCTGCAACGGCGCCTGGGCTGCTCCAGCGAAGTCGCCGACCTGGCCCAGGACACCTTCGTCAAGGTACTGGGCCGCAACCTCGACGGCCTGCGCGAACCCCGCGCGTTCCTGCGCACCATTGCCCACGGCCTGCTGGTGGACAAGGTCCGGCGCAAGGAGCTGGAGCGCGCCTACCTGGCCACCCTGCAGACACTGCCCGAGGCGCTGGCGCCCTCCCCCGAGCTGACCTGCTCGCTGCTCGAAAGCCTGTACGCCCTCGACCGCCTGCTCGGCAGCCTGCCGCCCAAGGTGCGCCAGGCCTTCCTGCTGTGCCAGCTGGACGGCCTGAAGTACGCCGAGGCCGCCGAGCGCCTCGGGGTGACCGTGAGTTCGGTGAAGAAATACATGCGCACCGCCTTGCTGCACTGCCTGGAACTGGAGGCATGAGCGACAGACAGTCGAGCCTGGACAGCGCGCTGGATTGGTACATCGAGCTGCGCGAAGCCCATGCCCAGGACCCCCGCCGCCAGCGCTGGCAAGCCTGGCTGGACGAGTCCGAGGCGAACCGCCAGGCCTGGCAGCGGGTGCAGGCGTTGCAGCAACGCTGGGCGGGCGACGACGGCAAGCTGTTGCTCTCGGCCTGGCGGGCGACACCGCACGCCACCTCACGGCGCGCCTTCGTCGGCAAGCTGTGCCTGTTGCTGGGTGGCACCGGTGCCCTGGCCTACACCGGCCAGCAGCTCGCCTGGCCGACACTCGACGCCGACCTGCGCACGGCCACCGGCGAACAGCGGCGCCTGGAACTGGACAACCAGCTGGTGCTCGACATCAATACCGCCAGCGCCCTGGACATCAAGGCCCGGCACCAGGACACGCTGATCGAGCTGCTGCGCGGCGAGATCATGGTCGACTCCCGCCAGGCCCTGCCGTTGTCCACCCAGGTACGCAGCGGCCAGGCACTGATCCAGGCCGGCCACGCGCGCTTTGCCGTACGCGCCCTGGACGACCAGCCAACACGCATCTCGGTATACCAGGGCCAGGTCGGCGTGCTGCTGGCC
Organism: Pseudomonas sp. GD03858; assembly: GCF_029840925.1. Lineage (GTDB taxonomy): Bacteria > Pseudomonadota > Gammaproteobacteria > Pseudomonadales > Pseudomonadaceae > Aquipseudomonas. The sequence goes on along the minus strand of NZ_JAOCDM010000003.1, from coordinate 105,173 downwards.
GATGGCGAGCACAGCGTGCCAGCAGGCCAACAACTGCTGCTGGGCGCCAGCCATCTGCAACGCGTGCCCTTGCCCCTGGCCTCCGATGCCTGGACTCGCGGCCTGCTGATCAGCGAAGGCATGCCCCTGGGCGAGTTCGTCCGGGAACTCGACCGCTACCGCCCCGGGATCCTGCGCTGCGACCCACAGGTGGCGCAACTGCGTATCTCCGGTTCGTTCGACCTGCATCAGCCCGAGCAGGTCCTGGCCACCCTGGGCCAGGTGCTGCCGGTGCAAGTGCGCTACCGTAGCCGCTACTGGGCGACAGTGGTGCCCGTCGCGTGAACTCGAATGTTCCCTCACCTCGAAAGCCCTGTACTGCCCCTGCGTGATCAACCGCCTGTGGGAGCAACTGTCTTGCTCAATTTTTAGAATCTGAGCAAGCTAGTTGTTCCCTCCGAAAGCCGACGCCCTGGTGCTATCCCTGTGGTCCCGCGACCTGCGGCGCCAGGACGAACTGCTTGGGATTGCGCCCCAGCCACTGCGCCGCCAGGCGGTTGACCGTCTGCAGGTCGAGCGCACGCAGCCGTTCGGGCTCGCTGGCCAGACTGGCAAAATCGTCATCGACCATGGCCACCTGCAGCAACGCCTCGCTCCAGTACAGCGCGCTGCGACGCTGCTGGCGCTGGTCGTTGAGCAGCGCCTGACGGGCCTGCTGCAGTTCGCCGGCACTGATGCCGGCATCGGCGATCCGCTGGATGACATCACGGGCCTGGGCGGCCAGCGCCTCGGCCCGCTCGGGAGCGGCGGTGAAGTTGAGCCGCGCCAGGTAATAGGACGACGGAAGGCGCGTGAGCAACTGGGAGAAGCCGATGGCATAGACCCCCGAAGCCTGCTCGCGGATCGCCTGGCGCAAGCGCAGGCTGGCGACCTGATCCAGCAGTTGCAGGGCCAGCACATCGTCGCCACGCCACTGCGCGGGACTGCTGTAGAGCACGCTGACCATGCTTTTCGGGCTGCTCGACCAGGGGTAGGTTTCATCCATGACGCGATGCAACGGACGCACGCCCCGGTCCTGCCAGTGCGGGCGCACGCTGTCGGCAAGCGGCAGGCCGGCGACCCAGGTCCGAGTGAGCGCGCGCAACTGCGTCAGGTCCGCAGGCCCTGCGATCACCAGGGTCATGCCTGGGCGCACGGAGAACAGCTCGCCATGCACGCGAGCCAGCTGCGCCACATCGAAGTGCCGCCATGGCCCTTGCGCATCGCTGACCATGCGCTGGCCATTGGCATAGGCATCGCGGTTGATCGCGTCCATGTAACGCCGCTCGGCCGGCTGGTGTCGCAGGCCCTCGGCCATGCTTTGGCGCATCTGCGCCAACGGCGCGGCGTCGAACCGGGCGGCCGTCAGCTTGAGGTTCAGCAACTTGAACAGTGTCTCCAGCTGGTCCGCCGGCGCCGTGCCGCGCAGGCCATGGAACAGGCTGTCGCTGAACGGCTGCACACGCACGCCGTGACGGTCGCCCAGCCGTGTCAGCTGGCGTGGCGAGTAGGCACCATAGCCGCTGCGCTCGGCGAGCTGGATGGCCCAGTGCTGCTGCCCGGCCTGGTCGTCGGGCTCCAGCGAGCTGCCCCCGGCCTGGCGCAGCTCGAGGCGCACGTTGTCCTGCAGGCTGGGGTCGGTCTTGACGATGACCCGGATACCGTTGCCCAGGCGCCACTGCTGCGCACCCACTTCGGCCAGGTCCGGCAAATCGTCCAGGCGGCCGGACGCGGGCGCCGCCAGGGCCAACTCCTGGGTCTCTGCCTGCAAGGCGAAGCGCTCCAGCTGGCTGGCCTGCACACGCTGCCACACGGCCTGGAAACGGGCGTCGTCGAAACGCCCGGCATCGCTGTCCGGGCCAATTACCGCCAAGCGCGGCGAAGCCTGTTGCAGCAGCTCGGCGACCGCCGCGCGCAGATGGTCGACGCCGATGCGCGGCAACCAGGCTTCGGTCAGGGCCAGTTGCTGGCGCTTGTCGAACATCGGCATGCGGTACTCCAGCGCATCGGCCAGGCCATCGGCCAGCACGGCATGCCCGTAGCGCTGCTGCCCGGCGGCCTGACCCTGCAGTTTTTCCAGCAAGCGGCGCTTGGCCGAGGCCAGCTCGCTGGCCGTCACCGGCTGGACGGCCAGGCGCCGCACTTCGCTGAGCAGCCGCTCGGCGGCGCCCGGCAGGTCGTCATCGCGCAGGCTCGCCATGAACAGGTACTGGGCACGACGGGCATCGAGCAGGCTGGAACGCTCGGCGGTGCCGGCACTGGCGAAGCCACCCTGTTCGACCAGCAGGTCGAGGCGCTCGTCGAGCACGCCGAGCCACAAGGCATCGATCAAGTCCCGCCACTGGCCGTTCTGGGTGTCGAGCGAGGCCGGCAGGTCGCGCTGCAAGGCGAACTGCAACAGCCGCTGGCCTTGCTCGCCGTCGAACACCTGGGCCACGCGCAGCGTGGTGTCGCCATGGAAGCGCGGCGCCGCCGGGTTGACGGCCTGGCCACGCGGCTGGGTGGCAAACGCCTGGTCAATCGCTTCGCGCACCTTGCCCTCGTCGAAGCTGCCGACCAGCACCAGGGTCATGCGCTGGGGCTGGTAGCCGTCACGGTAGAAGGCCACTGCCTGCTCCAGCGGCGCATGGCGAATGATCGCCAGGTCGCCGATGGGGTCGCGCCGCGCATAATCACTGTCGGCATAGCGCAGCCTCTCGAGCTGCTGGTTGATGCGCTGGCCGACACCCTGGCGCAGGCGCCACTCCTCGACGATCACCTCGCGCTCGGCTTCGAAGGCCGCCGGGTCGAAGCTGACCTGCCCAGCCCAATCGGCCATCACACGCAGGGCCAGGTCGGTCTGGCCGTCGGGCAACGACAGCTTGTACAGGGTGCTGTTGAAACGGGTCGCGGCATTGATGTCCGGCCCCAGGCTGATGCCCTCGCGCTCCAGCGCCTGCAACCCGGCCTGTCCGGGGAAATGCCGCGTACCCTTGAACGCCATGTGCTCGACGAAGTGCGCCAGGCCACGCTGCTGCGCCGTTTCCTGCATCGAGCCAGTGGCCACCAGCAGACGCAGTTCGACGCCCGGCTCCGGGCGTGGCAGCAGCAGGACGCGCAGGCCGTTGTCCAGCCGATAGTCGCGAAGGCCGGGGCGCACCGGCAGCTCGCCGACGGCGCTGACGGTCGCGGCGCTATCGGTGTTGTCGGACGACGTGACGGTACAGGCCGCCAGGCACAGCATGCTGGCCAGTAACAGTGTTCTAGAGAGCATCGACGGGGAGTTCCTTGACGGCGGATTGAGGCACGCCCAGCTCGATCACGGTGTCGGCCAGGGCGGCAAGGTGAGGCTGGTGACTGACCAGCAGGATGGCACTGTCAGGCAAGCGTTCACGCAGCAGCGACAGCAGTTCGCTGGCTGTCTGCGGATCGAGGGCCGAGGTGATCTCGTCCAGCAGCAGTAACCGTGGCTGGTTGAGCAGCAGGCGGGCGAACAGCAACCGTTGCCGTTCGCCGCCCGATAGCCGTTGGTTCCAATCGGCGCGCTGCCACGCCCGCCCGGCCCATTCGCCCAGCCCGACATCGGCCAATGCCTGCACGAGCTGCGCCTCAGGGAAATCCGCCGCCGGCCGTGGGTAGGCCAACAGCTCGGCCAGCGGTTCGTCGGCCAGGTAGGCTTGCTGGGGTATCCAGAAGGCCTCTTCACGTCGCATCAGACGCCCGCTGTAGTGCGGCCAGAAACCGGCCAGCGTGCGCAACAAGGTCGATTTGCCCACGCCGGAACGCCCATGCAACAGGGTCAGGCTGCCGGGGCGCAGGCCCAGTGCCAACGGCGCCAGCAAAGGGTCGTCATCGGCTTGGCGCACGCTCAGATGCGCCTCCAGCAGGACGCTCGTGCGCGGCGCGAGCGGCGCTGTTGCCCGGTCGGCCTCGAGCAGGCGGACGAACCCATGCAGACGCTCCACGCAAGCCGACCACAGCGCGATATCGCGATAGGCGTGGATGAACCAGCTCAGCGAACCCGAAACCTGGCCGAACGCCGACTGGATACGCATCAGCCCGCCCAGCTGCAACTGCCCCGCCAGGAAGGCCGGCAAGGCGAAGAAGAACGGTGCGATGATGGTCACCTGCTTGTAGCCGACCGTGAAGAACGCCAGGTTGCGCTCCGCGCGCATCAGCCGGTACCAGTTGCCCACCACCTCGGCGAAGCGGCGCCCCAGGGCCCGGCGCTCACTGCCCTCGCCGTGCTGCCCGGCGATCGCCTCGGCGTGCCGCCGACGCAGGATCAGCGCTCCACGGTAATCGGCCTCGCGTTGTTGCTGCTGGTAGTTCAGCCGCTGCAGCGAGCCGCCGATCCACTGGGTCAGGCCGATGCCCAGCACCGTGTACAGCACGCACGCCCAGACCATGTAGCCAGGCAATCGATACTCGCTGCCCCACAGGCTGAAAGCGAAGCTGCCCGACAAGGCCCAGAGGATGGCGACGAAGGACACCAGGGTCACCAGCGCGCGGACGAACGACAGCAGCAGCTGCAAGCTCAGCTCGATCATCTGGCGGATGTCGTCGGCGATGCGCTGGTCCGGGTTGTCCGGTTCATGCCCTTGCAACTGCAGGCGGTAGTGACAGGCATCGGTGGCCAGCCAGCGCCCGACGACATGCTCGGTGAGCCAGGCGCGCCAGCGGATCAGCAGCTGCTTGCGCAGGTAGTCGGCGTACACCACCGACAGAATCATCGCCAGCGCCAGGCCCGCGAACTGGTACAGCAGGCGGTACAACGCAGGGCCATCGACAGCTTGCAGGGCGTTGTAGAAGGCGCCGTTCCATTCGTTCAGGCGCACGTTCAGCCACACCCCGAACAGGGTCAGGCCAAGCACCGTGGCCAGCAGCCCCCAGGCCGGCCAGGCCTGGCGCGAACACCAGAATGGCCGGGTGACGACCCAGAACTGACGCAGCCGGTTCATCGACGGCGCCCGCGGCTCAGAAGTCATAGGACAGCCCCAGCCACAGTTGACGTCCCGGCTGGTAGACCTTGTAGGTGCCGCCGCGCCAATTCAGGGTGTCGCTCTGGTTGCGGGTATTGAACAGGTTGCTGACCTCGGCGGTGAAGCCCAGCCCACCGGCGAACGCCGGCTTCCATTGCAGGCTGGTGTCCCAGCGCCACAGCGAGCCGATGCGCGCCGAGCTGTACTTGCGCACCCGCAGGCCGCTGTCGGGCAGCGTGTAGTAGCCGTCGGCATCGGTGTCGTGCTTGTAGACCTGGTCGCGGCTGCTCTCGAACGTCACCCGATTGAACAGCGACAATCCTTGCGCCTGCCAGCTCGCCTGCCAATCGAGGTTGAGCTTCCATGGCGCGTTGAAGTCGGTGGCGGGCAGGTCCCTGGCACTGATCACCTTGCCGTTGTACCAAGCCTTGTCCGGATCGAGCTTCATGCTCAGGTCGATGTCGCTGTAGCCCAGCTCCAGCGCGGTATCGCTACGGGTACGCTGCCAGGCCAGCGAGGCGCCGAAGAGGTGCTCGGCGCCCTGCCAGCGCAACGGCTCGAGCATGCTCACGCTCAGGTAGACGTTGTCGCTGTCGGTCCGGCTGTCGTTGGTGAACTGCTTGATGCTGCGCTTGCCGCTGTCGCGGCTGTCCGGGTACTTGGGCCGGCTGCGCACTTCGTCGCGGTGCTTGCGGTTGACGTACTGCAGCGACCACAGGCTGTTGCCCCAGCGCTGGCTGAGGCCGACCATCAGCTCGTCGCTGTACGGGGTCTTGAGGCCCTCGAGCCCCTCGTAGTCGGGGGTCGCGTCCCAACTGCCATCGCCGTTGTCGGTCAGGTCCAGGCAGCTGGGGTCGTAGTAGCAATGCTTGAGGCCGCCGTTCTGCGCACCATACAGGGCATAGGTCAGCATCGAGCTGCCGTAGTAGCGGTTGGCACCGGCCTTGAGCACGGTGTCGCCATTGCCCTGCACGTCCCACGAGACGGCCAGGCGCGGTGCCAGGTTGTTGCGCCCGACGAAGTCGTCGCGGTCCAGGCGCACGCCGGGGCGCACGGTCACCCGCCCCCACTCCACGGCATCCTCGGCGAACAAGTGGTAGCTGGTGTAGCGGGTGGAGGCGGAGCCGGCGAAGAACGCATCGACCTGCTGCAGGTTGTAGTAGTCCTGCATGCCGGTGAAGGTCGCCGAGTAATAGGTCTGGTCGCGCTTGAACTGGGCATCGACCTGATTGACCCCGGCCCCCACGGTCAGCTGGTGGCCCAGCACGCCGGTGCGCAGCTGATCGAAGGCGAACTGGCCGGACAGCTCGACGGTGTCCTGGTAGCTCTGCAGGCTGCCGGGACCGCCGTACTGGTAGTTCTTCGGGCTGCGCCAGTCGCTGAAGTCACGGACCATGATGCGAAAATCGGTGTCGCCGTCGCGCTCGTCGGTCATGTGCCGGTAGCTGGCCGAAAGGTCCAGGCGCCCAAGGTCGGTCAGTTGCTCGAGCTTGAGGATGCTGCCCAGGCCGTCGTGACGGCTGCGGTAGCCGGAGTCGGCGATGGTGTTCTGGAACATCTGCTCGTCATAGCCCGAGTACAGCACCGTCCAGTGCAGCGTGGTCTCGGGCGTGGCGTAGAGGCTGAACTTGGCCGAGAGGTTGTCGGACTGGCGGCGTTGCTGGCGATTGCGCGCGGGGTTGTCCGTGGCCACCAGCTCGTCGCCCGTGACGACGAACCCCTGCCCGCCCAGGTCGCGCATGGGGATCTTCGAATCGCGTCGCGAGACGCTGAGCACCACGCCGAGATTTTCCGCCAGCTGGGTTTCGGCCCAGGCGCCGTAATCGCTCTTCTGGTACTTGGGCTGAAAGCGCGCCGGGCGGTCGACGCTGTTGTTGGCGCTGTCGAAGTCCAGGCGGCTGTCGCTGAAGCTGCGGTTCCAGTCGGCGTCGCTGTGCCGGTAGTACACCCGTCCACCCTGCCCGCCGCGCCAGCTGCGCGAGGTGGCTTCGACAACGCCGCCGGTGAAGCCGCTGTAGCGTGCGGAAATGTTCGAGTCGTGCACTTCGAGGCTGTCGATCAGGCGGCTGTCGAGGTAGAAGCCCTGCTCGCTGGAGGTTCCCGAGGCCAGGGTTACGCCATTGCCGGGATCGACCGGATCAAGGTCGTTGTTCATGCGCATGCCGTCCAGGCTGAACAGGCCCTGGTAGGGCCGCGAACCATGGATGGAAATCGAGTCGGGCTTGATCTCGCCCTGGTTCAGGCCGCTCTGGCTGCTGTTGGAGAACTGCACCACCGGGTGGCTGCGCAACAGATCGGTGAGGTTGCTGTTGGCCTGCGGGCGTTTCTCGATCTGTTCGGCGGTGAGCGCGAACGGGTTGGAAAAACGCTGCTCGTCCTCGTTGTGCACGCTGTTGACGGTGGTCGGCTGCAGGCGCACGGCATCTTCAGCGCTGGCCTGGTCCCGACGGATCAGGTAGCCGTTGCCGGTAGCGATGGCGCTCAGGCCAGTTCCGCCCAACAACGCTTCCAGGGCGCCTGCGACGCTGTAGTGACCCTCCAGGCGCAGGGCCTGATGGCCGTCCACCAGGCGCGAATCATAGGCCAGGCGCACACCGCTGTGCTCGGCGAAACGCGTCAGGCTCTGGCCCAGCGGGCCGGCAGGAATGGCGAAGTAGCGGCGCTCGCCGGACTGCTCGCGGGAGGCCGGCGCATCATCGGCCAGGGCGCAGGGGACGGCTGCCAGGAGCATTGAAGCGCAGAGCAGTACCGGGAAACTCGAGGTATCGGAAGGCATCGATCGTGATCCGTGCAGGGCATTGTCGATCCCAGCGAACTGGGAATCATTATCGATTTGTTATGCCGAACAAGATCGCGAAAGGGACAATGGCCAACGCCCGCATCACCAACAACGCGCATTCAATCCCAGTAACAGCCGCACCATTGTGGAATTCAAGTAAACAATAGAGCGAATAATTGCCCGAGATAGGAATTTATCGCCTACATAGACTAGCGCGATCTACCTTGCCTGGATTGCCTGCCATGCCACACGCCCCCTCACCCGCTTCGGCGACGCCACGTCGCAGCGCCGGCTCCATCGCCCTGCTCGCCATCGCCGCCTTCGTGATCGTCACCACCGAGTTTCTGATCATCGGCCTGCTGCCTGCCCTGGCCCGCGACCTGGACATCTCCATTTCCGCCGCGGGCCAACTGGTCACCCTGTTCGCCTTCACCGTGATGCTGTTCGGCCCGCCCTTGACCGCCGCACTGGCGCATATCGAGCGCAAGCGCCTGTTCATGGTCATCATGCTGATCTTCGCCGTCGCCAACGCCCTGGCGGCCATGGCCCCGAACATCTGGGTGCTGAGCCTCGCCCGGTTCATCCCGGCGTTGCTGCTGCCGGTGTTCTGGGGCACCGCCAGCGAAACCGCCAGCCAACTGGTCGGCCCCCGGCAGGCGGGCCGCGCCGTGGCCCAGGTGTACCTGGGGATCGCCGCGGCCACCCTGTTCGGCATCCCGCTGGGCACCGTGTTCGCCAACCTGATCGGCTGGCGTGGCGCCTTCTGGGGGCTGGCCGCGCTATCGCTGCTGATGCTGGTGCTGCTGGCGCGTTACCTACCGCCCCTCGCCCGCTCCGAACGCAGCAGTATCGGCCAGCAGATGCGCATCCTGCGTGACGGTCGCTTCATCGGCAACATCGTGCTCTCGGTGGTGGTGTTCACCGCCATGTTCACCGCCTACACCTACCTGGCCGACATGCTCGAACGCCTGGCCGGCATCGCCCCGGTGGCGGTCGGCGGGTGGTTGATGGGGTTCGGCGCCATCGGCCTGGTCGGTAACTGGCTGGGGGGACACTGGGTCGACCGCAACCCGCTGGGCGCCACGGCACTGTTCGTGCTGGTCCTGGCCGCCGGCATGGCCCTGAGCATGCCTCTGGCCAGTTCGTCCGTTGGCCTGGCGCTGGCACTGGCCGTCTGGGGCATTGCCTATACCGCGCTGTACCCGGTGTGTCAGGTGCGGGTGATGAGAGCGGCCAGTCATGCCCAGGCCCTGGCGGGCACCCTGAACGTCTCGGCCGCCAATGCGGGCATCGGCCTGGGCGCCATCATCGGCGGCTACAGCATCGAAAAGACCGGCCTGGCCAGCATCGGCTACATCGCCGCCACGATAGCCCTGGCGGCGGCAGTGATCTGCCTGCTGCTGATCCAGCGTGAGGAACGCCGCGCCACCGATGCTGGGACGCTCCTGCGATGACCGAGCGAGGCGTATTTCGCCTGACGGCGAAGGCGCCACCTCGGTTTCGGCCCGCCGTGCTTGCTGCTACCCTGGCCGCCACCCCGCGCACTCAACGCATGCAGCGTGTATACCCACCTCGGGCGCGAAAGGTAGAAGGATTTTCAATGAGGCTCACCGAGCACCTCAAAGGCATCGAGGTTTTCGTCACCACGGCGGACGCCGGCAGCTTCACCGCCGCCGCCACGCAGCTCAATCTTTCGACCTCGGCCGTGAGCAAGGGCGTCGCCCGCCTCGAAGCACGCCTGGGGACTCGATTGTTCAGGCGCACCACCCGCAGCCTGGCCCTGACCGACAGCGGCGAGGCGTTCTACCGTACCTGCGCGCGCATCCTGGCCGAGCTCGAAGAAGCCGAAACGGTTCTGGCCGCACAGCGGCACGAACCTGCCGGGCGCCTGCGCATCGATGTGCCGGTGACCTTCGGCAAGCAACATGTACTGCCGTTGCTGCTGAATTTCACCGAACACAATCCGCGCCTGCGTCTGCATGCCTCGTTCACCGACCGCTTCGTCGACCTCATCGAGGAAGGGATCGACCTGGCGGTGCGTATCGGCAGCGTCGAGCAACTGCCCAACCTGCTGGCGCACCAGCAGCTCGGCCAGGAACGCCTGATCTTCTGCGCAGCGCCCCAGTACCTGGGCCAGCACCTGGACATCCAGCACAGCCATCAACTCGACCAGCTCGAGTGCATCATGTATGGCCGTGCCGATGGCAGTGTCAGCCCTTGGCTGTTCCGCGGTCCCGATGGCCAGATCGAGCGGCGCACCATGAACGGCAGGATCACCGTAGGCAGCGGTGAAGCCCAGGTGCAGGCGGTCAAGGGCGGCTACGGTATCGCGCAACTGGCGACCTGGATGATTGGTGACGAACTGCGCCGTGGCGAGCTGGTGGAAATCCTGCCGCACCTGGCAACGCCGGGGTTGCCGGTACACCTCATCTGGCCGCGCAGTCGGCAACTGCTGCCCAAGGTCGACCTTATGCTGCGTTTGCTTGCCCGCCATTTGACGCCGTTGCTTTTCGACCACGACTAACCGCAAAAGGCCACCACGGGGCGATTTCAACTGGCCCCGTAGTGCCCGCATACATCCATGTGTATGCTGGCCAGGCGCTGCGATCGGCCTTGCGGATCCGCCGCCGCCCTTCGCGATCGGGCCACGATCGAGCCATTTCGTAGCGGACGCCCTGCCCCATGCCCGTCGACCTGAACGCGCTCTACCCCAAGCTGATCCACCTGATGCTGGACACGGTGTTCGTGGTCGACCGGGACAACACCATCGTGTTCGTCAGCAACGCCTGCGAAGCCTTGCTCGGCTACCGCGCCGACGAGCTGACCGGCACGCCGATCACCCGCTACCTGCACCCCGACGATCTGGACAGCACACGGGCCTCGATCATCCGGGTGATGAACGGCCATGCGCACTTCGACTTTCGCAACCGCTATATCCGCAAGGATGGCGGTATCGTGCATATTCTCTGGGCGGCGTTCTGGTCCGACGAAGTGGGCGCGCGAATCGGCGTGGCACGCAACGTGACGGCGCTGACCGAGGCCGAGGAGGAACTGCGCTTTCTCGCCCATCACGACCCGCTGACCCGTCTGTGCAACCGCTCGCTGTTCAACGAGCGCCTGCAGGCGGCCCTGGGCACGGCGCAGCGCGAAGGGCAGGTGCTGGGCTTGCTGTTCCTGGACATCAACGACTTCAAGGGCATCAACGACGTGCATGGCCACGCGGCGGGAGACCGTGTGCTGTGTACCGTCGCCCGGCGCCTGCAGGGTTGCGTGCGGGCCAGCGACACGGTGGCCCGCATGGGCGGTGACGAATTCACCGTGCTGCTGCCGGCTCTCCCGTCGGCCAGCGCCGTGGCCGAAAAGGTGGCGCAGATTCTCGCCGTCATGGCCGAACCGTTGGGGGATGAGTTCGGCGCGATCCGCATGCCGTCGTGCAGCATCGGCGTGGCCTGCTACCCCATGGACGGTACCGACGCCGACACGTTGCTCAGCCTGGCGGACGACGATATGTACCGGCGCAAGCGCTGTCGCCCCAGGGCGGGATGATATGAGCAAAGACCAGCGGCTGGCGCCATGCCTGCCGAACGCAAGGCCCCCTGGATAGCGATCCGCGACCTGCCGCTCGCCAGAACTTTTTGCGCTTTGGCGGTCTATTGGTCAGCACGCCACAACGATGTCGCGCGCTCCTGTCGTCAGCGGTCCAATTGCCATCCAGAGGTTGCCCTTCACCATGAAACTGCCTGCCTCACGCCTGCTGATCGCCGGCCTGCTCGCGCTCGCGACGGCGCTGCCTGTCGCCGCCAAGCAGCTCAAGACCGTCAGTCCATCCTTCACCCCGGAACCTGCGGCCAGCAGGGCTGCGCCCTGGCCAAGCATGGCCGGCGAGCACGGCGGCCCATTGCTGGCCCATGACGATCGCTACCGTCACGATGATCGCTGGCATGACCGTCGGGACGACTGGCGGCGAGAGCAATGGCACCGTGAACAATGGCGCAGGGAGCAGCACCGCCGGGCGATGGAGCGACAACGCTACTGGGAACGCCATCATGATCGCGCGTGGCACCATCGCTACGAGGACGATCACCGCCGTTATCGTCGCTAATCCCCTGCCGGCATTGCCCCTTTTGCTGTCAGCCAGGTGGCGAACCCGAAAATGGCCACTCGCCACCACTCGATCCCTTGCGTAGACTTCTCTGCCAACTGAATCTGCTGGCATGTGACACCCATGGACGAAAGCATCATCTGGCTGGGCCGACTGTTGGCGCAGGCCAAGGAGCAACAGCTTCAAGGCAAGCGCCCCGACCAGGAGTTCGAGCAAGTCCTGCTGTACACCTTTGGGGCGCAGCTTGTCGACTGGACACGTGAACCGTGGTCCGGCGCCCTGATGCGCCAGGACAAGACGCTACCTCGGACCTCGACACTTCTGACCCGGACGCTGGTGGATGCCTGCAAGGCCAAGGCCTCGAAGACCACGCTCGATCTTTCCCGGGTGGAAGAGTGCGCGAACCTGTTGTCGAGTTGGGCCAGGCTCAGGCCACGGGAGGAGTGTCTGGCGCTCTTCGACACACTGTTCTATCGCATCATCGGTCGCGCGAAATTCAATCGACATCACGCGGATTTCGTCGCGCAACTGACCGCGGGCCTGGCGGGCAAGCGCGGTATCACCGACCTGTACGCCTACAACGGTGAGGCACTGATCAGGCACGGCAATCCATTGGCCGACAAAGACCAGCATGAAGTCAGGGATACAGGGGGCCCCTTCATGCACCTGATCCATCTGCGGCTCGCCGTGCAGGGCATTGGCTGCAAGCGCATCGATGACGCCGCAAAAGGCAATGCGGCGAACCTGGCCTTGCTGGACAACCCCGCTCTGCTTGCGCATCCCTTCACCCACTTGTTCTCACTTGCCGTCGATAACCGGTTCAGTGGCGAAACGCTGATGGTTTTTCAGGTCACCAAAGGTGCGGAGGACCCGGCACAGAAAGCTGTCAGGCGCCTGTTGAGCGAGCAGGACCTGCTGGAGGCAATCGTCGACTTCACCAGCTACAGCCATGCGGGTAAGACACGACCACACACCGCCTGGTTGTTGAACAGCGCCAAGCTGCGGGGTGGACAAACCCTGTGCATCGATACCCGTCAGACCCTCGAGCCTGTCAAAGGCGCCAACGTGCGTCACATTGCCGAGTTCGCTATCGCCATCCTTCAGAAGTGGCGATCCAACGACAGACCGAAGGCAGGCAACAAACACCAAGCGCTCGGCCCACTCAATGGTTTGTACGCTCAGTGGTTCGACCGCGGATACCAGGATATCGACGGCGTATGCCGAGTTGTCGAGACACGTCAGGCACTGAGATCCGCGGTCAGCAGCAAACGCGTTCCCCCGCGTAGTTCCTTGCCGAGCTTTTCGCTGCTCGACAACAGGCCCCTGACACGCCTGCTGGACGACACACGGGAAGTGCCCCTTTGCGTGTACATCATTGGCAACAACGGCGCGGGCAAGAGCTGGCTGCTGGCCTCGCTCATCAGCAGATTGAAAGAGCAGGACACGCCATGCTCGGCGATCGCCATCGGCCCACAGGACCGTTTCCCCCATTGGGCCAGGCAACTGGGCGACTACCGCTACCTGGGCGACAGGACCGAAAACGGCTACTCCGTGCCGGCCATCGAAGGCAAGCTCATCAGCCTCATGGTCGAGCTGCACAAGGACGAAGCCCGGGTAAGGACGCTCGACCATGTCATGGATCGGCTGGGCTTCAAGCATCAGACCTACCTCGTCCCGAAAAACGAACTGAACGATGTGCTCAACCCCCTGGCCTTGAGTGAGTCACTCCAGCCCTTCGGCCAGCACATCAAGCAAACCCGTGGAACCCGAGACAAGTCACTGGCTGTCGCCCGGCAAGGCAGCACGCAGTTGTTCCATTTCAGCGAGCTGAGTTCCGGAGAGCAGCAAGTGCTCGTGCTGTTCACCAAGATCATCGTGGCGGCGCAACCTGGCAGGGTCTTGCTGATCGACGAGCCAGAACTCAGTCTCCATGTGCATTGGCAACAATTGCTGCCGCAATTACTCGGTCTGATTGCCAGGGAACGCAGTGCACGGTTGATCGTCGCCACCCACTCGCCAACAGTGGTCGCCAATGCGCAAGACCCCATCGACCACTGCTTCCTGGCCAAGGACCAGCAGCTGACCGACATCGCCCCGGAACGTCGCCACTCGGTGGAAACCATCCTGCTCGAAGGCTTCGAGACCTACACCCCGCACAATCGCGAGATGCCTGAGCGCTGCGCCGCGTTGGTCGCTGACGCGATGCGCGCCATCAACCAGGAAAAAAGCGCCATGCGCGCGCGGCACAAGCAGCTCACCGACAAGCTCGGCGAGTTGCGCGACCTGATGAAAGCCTCAGGCGCGCTGCGTGATGATCGCTTCGAACGAGACGCTCAGCTGATTGACCAGGCACAAAGAGCCATCGAGGAAACCTTCAAGCTGGCGAAAAGGCAGAGCACCGTATGAACGCCAAGGCTCCGCCCGCCCCCACGGTGAAGTTCGGCCCGTACCTCACCAGAGCGCAACGACAGACGCTGCAACAACGCCAGCGATTCAGGGCGATGCGTAATCTGCAACGTGACGCCAAGGCCGGCGACACCAAGGTCTGGAAAAGATTGAGCAATGACCCCCTGCCGCATCACAAGTATTGGAAAGAGCTCATTCGCGACCGTCTCAAGGACGAACAAGAGCCGCGCTGCTGCTACTGCAAGCGATGGCTGCTTGCCTACGCCCATGCGACCCCCATCGAGCATGTGCTGCCCAGCAGCCGCTACCCGGCGCGGGCGCTACGGTTGCGCAACCTCGCATTGGCATGTCACGACTGCAACTATCTGAAGGGCGATAGCGACTGGAACGAGCACGCGGGGCCATACCGCTCATGCGACGGACTGGGTTTCTTTCATCCCCGGTACCATGCCTATGACGAGCACATCCAGTACATCCACTATGAAACCAATGACCTGGAATACATTGCCTATCAGGGCTTGACGACCCAGGGCCGCCATTTATGCCGGGCGCTGCTGAGCGATGTCGTGGGGAAAAAGCGACTGGTGGAGTACTTCCCCGGCCTGCGCAGCTGGACGCAAGCCGCCAGCAGTTTCGCTGCCACCCCCCAAGGGGCGAGTGAACGCCCGCAGCTGGACAGCTTTGCCAGGCTGCTGAGTCAGACGGTTACCGACCAATTGGCCGATGGCGCGAAGATCAGTGCGATGTGGGTACGCAAATCGCCGTAGAATGAGCGTCGCACGCCAGCCACCCGGCCTGTCCGACAGGCGCGAACCTGCCGGCGACACAACGCCGACGTCGGTCCGCGCCTCGACCGTTCGGCGACTTCACGTACAAACCTCGGAGCACCCTTGTGCTGCCTGGCAAAAGGTAAGACAGTAACCCACTGCCACTGCCAAGAAACGGAGATTCGCCCTTGAGTACCGATCGTCTGAGCCTGCTGCAATTCGAGCACCTCAGCCTGAGCCCCGCGGCCGCCGAACAGTTTGCCCTCGCACGCAAGGCGCTCGAGAGACTCTCGCTTTCCGAGAGCATCACCCATCATGTGGCGCACTACCTGGGCGACCTGGCCGAAGCGCAAGATGCACTGCAATTGGCTGAGGCCGTAGGCCTGGGCATCGGGTACATCTGGGAACTGCGCGCCGCCCGCGCCCTCAAGGTTTCCCAGGAGAAGGCGCTGCTGGAGGTCTTCAGGGAAGCCCGCGAGCGCGCCATTGCACTGGCTGAAAAGAACGCCCACGCCCGTCATTCATGACCCACACGCCTTTCTCCCCCTTGCAGCCCCTGGCGGACAGGCTGCTGGCCTGCCTGCCCGCCGCACCCGGCGACGGTTCCCATGACCTCTCTCACCTCCATCGGGTCTGGGCCAACGTCCGGCGGATCCAGGCCTGGGAGGGCGGCGACCTGGAGGTGCTGCTCGCCGCCACCGTGCTGCACGATTGCGTGGCGGTGGAGAAGAACTCACCGTTGCGCACCCAGGCGTCGAGTCTTTGCGCCGACAAGGCCGCCGAAATCCTCAGCGCCATGGGCTGGCCCGCGCCCCGCATCGAACAAGTGGCCCACGCGGTGAAAACCCACAGCTATTCGGCAGGTTTCGCGCCACAGACCCTGGAAGCGAAGATCCTCCAGGACAGCGACCGCCTCGACGCCATCGGCGCGGTGGGCATCGCGCGCTGTTTTTATGTGTCCGGGCGCCTGGGCTCGGCACTGTACGATCGCGACAACCCGGGCGCCCAGGGTCGCGACTATCAGGACAACACGTTCGCCATCGAGCACTTCCATGCCAAGCTGCTCAAGCTCGCCTCTGGCCTGCAGACCCGCGAAGGCGCCCGCCTGGCCGCGATCAGGCATGCACGGCTGGCATCGTTCGTCGACGACTTCATGGATGAGATCGGCGCCGCCGAGTAACGCCTGATCCACGGCACATGCACCCATGCCGATCGTCGTCACTTTCGCGCTTTACCTGTCTATAACTTCAGGGTTCATCATCGCCCCAGCGCATGAGGGGAGGACAGATGTATCGCATTTCCGAATTGGCAGCCAAGCTCGGCCTTGCCCGCTCCACGCTGCTCTACTACGAAAAGCTGGGGCTGCTATCGTCCCGGCGCCAGGCCAACGGCTATCGCCACTACAGCGAACAGGACCTGCAACAGCTGCGTCTGTTGCAGCAGCTGCAGGCCGGCGGTCTGAGCCTGAAGGAATGCCAGGCGTGCCTGCAGGGGCGCATGGACCGTTCCGTCCTGCTCGCCCGCCTGCATACCCTGGACGAGCAGATCGCCGCCCGGCAGCGCTCGCGTGACCTGCTCGCCGCCATGCTCGGCCTGTCGTCCATGCGCCCCTGGCACCAAGTGCTCGAACGGCAGGCCCCCGGGGCTCACCTGGCGTGGCTGCGCACCCAAGGATTCAGTGAAAAGCAGGCCCTGCGCCTGAAATGGTTATCCCGCGACATGAACGAACACGAACGCTACATGGCCGACTTCGAGCGTATCTTCGATGGCCTGCAACACCTCGGCCCCGGCTCGTCGCACGACTCGCTCGAAGCCCTGCGCGCCCTGCCCCGGGCACCGACCACACTGCTGGAAATCGGCTGTGGCCGTGGCGCCACCAGCGTGCTGCTGGCCGAGCACAGCCAAGCGCGCATCACCGCGCTGGACAATGACGAACACAGCCTCGGCTGCCTGCGGGCCACCCTCGCCGACAAAGGCCTGCAGGATCGCGTCACGCCGGTATGCGCGAGCATGACCCGCCTGCCGTTCGCCCAGCCGGGCTTCGACACGCTCTGGGCCGAGGGCTGCGCCTACATCATGGGCTTCGACAATGCCTTGAAGTACTGGCGGCCCTTCATCAAGCCACAGGGCTGCCTGGTGGTCAGCGACCTGGTGCGGGTGGCCGACAGGCTCGCCCCGCAAGCCGAGGCATTCTGGCAAGCCGGCTACCCGGACCTGCAGAGCGTCGACACGCGTCTGGCCAGCATCGCCCGGCTGGGCTATCGCACCTTGCTGCACTTCCCCTTGAGCCCGCAGGCCTGGGCCAACTACCTGGGGCCGCTGCGCGAACGCGTGTCCGCCCTGGCCGACGAAACGTTCGCCTCCCAGGCCCTGGCCGATATCAAACGCGAACTCGAGATCCACGAAAACCACCTGGGCGAGTACGGTTATCATCTGTTCGTCATGCAGACACGCTGAAACCGCCCCAGGACATGGAGTCACCATGAACATCGAAAAACTGCAGAACCGCCTGACCTTCCTGCGCCAGGCCGAACAACTCAAGAGCGTGATCCGCAGCGCCCATACCTCCACCGGTCGCGCCGAAAGCACCGCCGAGCACACCTGGCGACTATGCCTGATGGCCATCACCTTCGCCGACGAACTGGGCGAGCTGGACCTGCTCAAGGTGCTGAAAATGTGCCTGATCCACGACCTGGGCGAGGCGATCCATGGCGACGTGCCTGCCGTCAGCAAGCAGGGCTTCCCCGACAAGAGCCAGCAGGAGCGCGAAGACCTGCTGCACCTGATGGCGTCGCTGGACGCCACGCTGCGCGACGAAATCATGGCGCTGTGGGAAGACTACGAAGCCGCGACCTCGCCCGAAGCCCAGGCGGTAAAGGCCCTCGACAAGCTGGAAACCCTGCTGCAGCACAACCAGGGCCGCAACCCACCAGGCTTCGACTACGCCTTCAACCTGAACTACGGCAAGCGCTACACCGCCGCGACGCCGTTGTTCGAGGCCCTGCGCGGCCTGATCGACGCCGACACCCAAAGGCACCTCGACAATGGCATCGCCCTGCGCGACGAACGCCCGCAGGACAGCGCGGCCATCAGCCAGCTGACCGAAGCCGCCTTCGCCAACGTCGAGCACAGCAGCCACACCGAGCAGTTCATCGTCACGGCCCTGCGCCGGGCGGGCCAGCTCACGGTGTCGCTGGTGGCCGTGGCGGCCGACGCCGTGGTCGGCCACGTGGCGATCTCCCCGGTGACCCTGTCGTCAGGCACCGCTGGCTGGTACGGACTGGGGCCGGTCTCGGTGTCACCGCAGCGCCAGGGACAAGGCATCGGCTCGGCACTGGTCAACGCCGCGCTGGCCCGCTTGCACGCGCTGGGTGGCCGGGGCTGCGTGGTGCTGGGCGACCCGGGCTACTACAGCCGCTTCGGCTTCAAGGCCCATCCAGGCTTGACCTTGCCCGGAGTCCCCGCCGAGTACTTCCAGGCCCTGGCCTTCGCTGGCGATGTACCAGAGGGTTCGGTGCAGTACCACGCGGTATTCGAGGCCACGCAATAGCATTCGTCAAGGCCGTGCCAGAGTACTGCGGTGCCTGGCACCGGCTGCGCCGGTGTTCGCGGCTGAAGCCGCTCCCACAGAGTGGACTGCCAGATCGAGGAGTCTGAGCAAGACAGTTGCTCGGATCTCTCCCCAAGGGAGCGGATCACCGACGTTGCCACACCTGCCCTTGCGCGCCGACCACCCACGGCGCCTGCCCGGCATCGATGCGCACGCCGCCCACCCAACGCTCGGCAGGCCCCTGGTCCAGCCAGTTCGCCTGCCCTGCCAGTACCTGCTCGCCCAGCGCGGTCAGGCGCAGCGAGCGCTGCTGCCAGTGCTCGCCGGGGCTTTCGTGCAGCAGTGGGCGTGGCGTGTCGATCAACGGGCGCAGCAGCACATGGAACATCAGGTCGCCCAGGTACGGCAGCGGCTCGTCGCGCGTCATCAGCTCGCTGAACACGCGCCCGGCCGGCAACTCGCCGTATCGGGCAAGGATGCGCAGGCTCAGGCGCTCGGTCAGGCTCAGGCCGTCATCGGCCCCTGGCAGCTCCTGCAACTGGCGGGCGAGCGCGGCGCCAAGCAACGGCAGCGCCGTGTGTCGATGCGTGGCGAGCTCGGCCCAGGCCGACGGATCGGACGCTGTGTAGGCAGCCCAGGCCTGGCGCGCCAGGGCCAGGGCGTCCTCGCCCAAGGCCCGGCGTTGCGGCCATAGCCAGGCCAGCAGGTCCGGAGCGAGCTGGCCGATACCGACGAAACGCTCAACGCCCGGCACCCGGTCGACCTCGACCAGTTCCAGACGCCTGGGCAGCGCGGTCAGGCTGGCCAGCACACGCACGAGGAACAGCTGATCATAGGCATCCGCCTCGCACCACAGCACCATCTGGCTGTCGCCACTCAACTGCGCCAGTGCCGTGCGTTGCCGCGCCTGGCGCCGGGCCAGGTCGACGGGGTCGAGCTTGAACACGCGCTGCACGTAGGCGGTGCGTACACGCCAGTAGTCATCCTCCGGCAGGGCCGGCACGGGGCCCATCACCATGGGATCGTCGAACATCCAGAATGCCCCGGAGAATCCGGCGATACGCAGGCTGTGTTCGATGTCGTTGCCACAGCGCCAATGCTGCACCTGCGCCTGGTCATCGGCAGCGAAACCCGGATGGCGCGCGGCGAAGCTCACCGCGTCGGCATGCGCCTTGAGCTTCGGCCAGCTGGCGAAACCGGCCTGGCGGGCCACCAGCCACTGGGTATCGGCCAGACGGTAATCCGGGCCGTGCAGGCCCAGGGCGTGCAGTTGCGTGCGGGTATCGGGGTCCAGCGCCTTGAGCAGGCGCTTGGCGCGCTTGCGCAGCGCAGGCAGGTCGAGAAGGCCGTGGTGACGGGATGCATCGATGGCGGGCATGCCAACTCCTTGTGGGGCTCGGTCCGCCGACAAGCCGGGAGCTGGAATGGAATGAGGTGTTCAGAGCCTGGGGAACCCCTTTGCGCGGACCGCGGGCGCAGCGAACGCCTGAGGCCAGACTTTAGCGGCACACGGGGCGCGATGCAAACGATGTGCTCCGGCGCCTGCGGCCATCGTCTACCTGGACGCTTCGAACGCGCCTTTCCTTCGCCCCAGGTTCCCCGATGCAAGCACTTCTGCAAGAGATCCTCGACCACGTCCGCCCCCTGCTCGCCCAGGGCCAGGTGGCGCAATACATTCCCGCCCTCGCCCAGGTCGATCCGAACCAGCTGGGCATCGCCGTGCAGAGCCTGGACGGCCAGCTGCACT
Organism: Pseudomonas sp. GD03858; assembly: GCF_029840925.1. Taxonomy (GTDB): domain Bacteria; phylum Pseudomonadota; class Gammaproteobacteria; order Pseudomonadales; family Pseudomonadaceae; genus Aquipseudomonas. The sequence goes on along the minus strand of NZ_JAOCDM010000003.1, from coordinate 84,843 downwards.
GCGCAGGCGACGCGCGCACGCCGTTCTCGATCCAGAGTATCTGCAAGGTGTTCAGCCTGGTGCAGGCGATCAACCACAGTGGCGAGGACATCTGGTCGCGACTGGGCTATGAACCGTCGGGCCAGGCCTTCAACTCGCTGGTGCAGCTGGAGGTGGAAAAAGGCCGGCCACGCAACCCGTTCATCAACGCCGGCGCCCTGGTGATCTGCGACATCAACCAGTCACGCTATGCCACCCCGGCCTTGTCGATGCGTGACTTCGTCCGCCGCCTGGCGGCCAACCCACGCATCGTCAGCGACGCCGTGGTGGCCGAGTCCGAGTACCAGCACCGTGCGCGCAACGCGGCCATGGCCTACCTGATGCAGGCCTTCGGCAACTTCCACAACGATGTCGACGCAGTACTGCGCAGCTACTTCCACCACTGCGCGCTGTCGATGAACTGCGTGGACGTGGCCCGTGGCTTCGCCTTCCTGGCCAACAGCGGCTATTGCCCGCACAGCGGCGAGCAAGTGCTCAGCCCGCGCCAGGCGCAGCAGGTGAACGCGATCATGGCCACCAGCGGGCTGTACGACGAGGCCGGCAACTTCGCCTACCGAGTCGGCCTGCCGGGCAAGAGCGGCGTGGGCGGCGGCATCGTCGCGGTGGTGCCGGGGCGCTACAGCATCTGCGTGTGGTCGCCGGCGCTCAACGCCTCGGGCAACTCGCTGGCGGGGCTGCGGGCACTGGAGTTGCTGAGCGAGCGCATCACCGGTTCGGTGTTCTCGGCGGTGTGATCGCCATCGATCTGCGCCATGCCCAGGCGCGCCGTTTCCTTCAGCCCCAGTGAGCACCCGGCCACCAGCGCCAGCGCGGCGCCCCCATACAACGCCACGCCCAACGGGTCGTGGTCGGTGAGAATGAGGATCGCCGTGGCAATGCTGGAGGCCGTTCCCCCGCCCAGGGCCGCACCGACCTGGTAACTGGCAGAGATCCCCGAGTAACGCATCGAACGGGGAAACTGCTCGCCCAGGAAGGCCGGAATCGGCCCCTGGGTCGCGCCCATCAGCGCGCCGATCAGGCTATAGGCGAACAGGGCGGTGGCGAAGTGGCGCATGTCCACCAGGGCGAAGAAGGCGAACAGTCCCAAGGCCATGACCAACGCCCCGAACACCATCACCACGCGCCGCCCCAGGCGGTCCGACAAGTACCCGAACAGCGGCGCCGACAGCACGATGGCCACCGACAGGGTCAGGTCGAACATCAGGGCCTCGGTGCTGCCGTAACCCACCTGGGTGGCGTAGGTCAGGAAGAACGTGCTGCCGATATAGGCGACGGTGCAGTAACCGAAGGCGATCCCGCTACATAGCAACAGTTGCCGTGGCCGTTGCCGCAAGGCCTGGGCCAGGGGCGCCCGCACGGGTTTGGCCGTGGACGTGGCCGACGGCGTCTTCAGCCGTGCGTACAGGCCGATCAGCACCAGGGTGCCCCCCAGCCAGAACGGGATCCGCCAGGCGAAGTCCACCAGGTTGTCATCGAACGCGACGCTGACCAGGGCGAACACCGCCGCCCCGAGAATGCCGCCCACGCCAATGCCCATGCTGGTGAAGCTGCCCCACAGCCCGCGCCGCCCCGGGGGCGCCGACTCGATGCCGAACAGCGCGGCGCCACCCCACTCGCCCCCGGCGGCGAAGCCCTGGATCAGACGCAGCAGCACCAGCAGGATCGGCGCGGCCACACCGAGGCTGGCATGGCCCGGCAGGCAGCCGATGAGGAAGGTGCTCAGCCCCATCAGCAGCAAGGTGGTGACCAGCACCTTCTGCCGGCCAACGCGATCGCCGAAATGGCCGAACACCAGGCCACCCAAGGGGCGAGCGAGGAACCCCGCGCCGAAGGCGCTGAACGCCACCAGGGTAGCGGTCAGGTGATCCAGCCCAGGAAAGAAGACCTGGGGAAACACCAGCGCCGCGGCGGTGCCGTAGATGATGAAGTCGTAGAACTCGAGGGCCGTGCCCAGGCCGGAGACGCAGAAGGTGCGCAAGGCGGAACGCGAAGGGTGTGCATGCATTGTTGTTGTTCTCGTGAGGCGAATGGGCTCAGAAGCGTTGGCAGCCGGCCTTGGCCAGTTGCAGCGGGGTGCCGGCCACGTAGTCCAGATGGCCGTGCTCGGTGTCGATGGCCACGCTGAGCAGGGTCTCCCAGCGCTCGGTGTCGGGCAGCGCCAGGTCCGGATGGAAGCAGATCGGCGCGGCATCGCCCGCGGCGCCGCACATGGCCTCGGCCCGGGCACGCGGGTCGGCGCTGGTCATCTGCTCGACCACCTGCCGCAGATGGGCCAGCCGGCCCTCGGTCTCGGCGCGGTCGGCAACCTGCTCGCCGGCGCTGAGCTGCGGATCGAGGAAGTGGTTGGTGTGCAACAGCCAGCCATCCTCGCCGGGCAGCACCAGCGCCGTGCGCTCGGGGCTCAGCTCGATGCTCGCCGCACGTGGGCTGCTGTCCTCGCGGGAGAACACGGTGAGCACGGTGGAAGCGCTGACCCGCGCCGAGCGGGCCAGCTCGATGGCCTCGTCGACACTGCGTGCCTCGTCCAGCAGGCGTCGGGCGATGGCATGCACCGGCACGCCGCCTGTGGTGTTGTCGCTACGGTGGTGAAGGATGTTGAAGTGCAGACCCAGGCCCGCGCTGTTGACCCCCAGCTTGGCCAGCATGCCGAACTCGCAGAACAGCTTGACCGCCAGGCCCTGGCGGCTGCGCAGGGCCAGCATCAGGCCATGGGGGCACAGGCTGTCGTGCCAGTCCCAGGTCTGCAGGGTCTGCGGCACACGCGGGCCACGGGGGGCATGCACGGTGGTGGAGCATTCGCTGTGACGGGTGCGTGCCGCCAGCACCTCGGTGCGGGCGTTGAGGCTCGCCAGCTGCCACAACGGCAGGCCGCTGCCGCAGGCCAGGCCGGCAACTTCGGCCGCCAGGTCCGGGCTCCAGGCCTCCAGAGCCGCCAGGCTGTTCTCGCCGATGCGCTGCGCTTCGCCCAGCGTCACGCCGACACGGGGAAAGAACTCCAGGTACAGCTGGGTGGTCTCGCCGATCTGCCCGGCGAAGCGCTCGCCGACCTGACGGCCACGGGCATGGGGATCGAGGGTATCGGTGACGCAGGTATGGATCTTCACGACGGCTTTCCTGATGGGACGCAAGCGGCAAGCCTAGCGGCGAGGCTCCACCCCGATCATCGCCAGGTCCCGCACAACTTTTGTGCCCACCAGGAAAAACTCAGGCGCGCAGGCCCTGCCCACGCAAGTGCTCGTGCAACAGGGCGATGAATGCCTGCACCTTGCGCGTATTGCGCCGATGCGGCAGGTACAGCACATGCACCCAGGGGCCGAACGCGCTCAGCGCCCGCCAGTAATCAGGCATCACCTCCAGCAGCTGCCCGCTCGCCAGGTAGGGGGCCGCGCACCAGGTGGGGATGAACTGCAGACCCTGGCCATCGAGCAGGCAGGCCAGCAGGAAGTCGAAACTGTCGCTGACCAGCCTGGCCGTCGGCTGGCGCACGCGCAGCGTCTGCCCCTCGTGCTCGATCCACCAGAAGCTGCGGTTGAGCAACGGGTGACGCAGCAGCAGCCAGTCGTGCTGGGCGTAGTTGTCCAGGGTGATGACCTCGCCGCGTCGGGCCAGGTAGTCGGGGCTGGCGCACAGGATCACGCGATTCTCGATCAGCGGCTGGGCGATCAGCTCGGGCTGGTCGGTGGGGCCGTCGCGCAGCGACAGGTCGTAGCCGCCATCGATCAGGTCCTCGTTGGCATCGTTGAGGTTCACCTCCAGGCGCACCTGCGGATGCTCGCGCATGAAGCGGCAGCACACCTGGTTGAGAAAGGCCGGGCCGAACGACGGTGGCGCGGTGATGCGCAGGGTGCCGCGCAGCTCATGCTGCAACTGCTCCACTTCCTCGGTGACCCGCTGCAGGTGCATCAAGGCCTGGCGCGCGCCCTCCAGGTAGAGGGTGCCGGCTTCGGTCAGGGCCATGCGCCGGGTGGTGCGTTCGAACAGCCGCACCCCCAGCTCGGCCTCCAGGTGGGCGACCGCCTTGGTGATGGCCGACGGCGTCTTGCCCAGTTGCTCGGCGGCACGGCTGAAGCTGCCGTGCTCGGCGGCGGCGACGAAGATGGTCAGGGCCGTCATTTTGTCCATGGTTGCTTCCTGGTTGGCACACGTGGGGCGCCGTGGAGTATCCATGGATTCCTGCGCAGGCGGCAATCGACGGGGAACAGCAAGCACTCTTTCCAGAACGCGAATAAAGTTGTGCCTGTCGTGCCGTTTAACCGCCCTTCCCGCTTGGCTAGCCTGCCGCCTCCCCCATCAAGCACGAGGCATCGCATGAAGCAGTTCCTGAAGATCGCGCTCGGCGCCGGCCTGGCCTGCGCCGCCCTGCCCGGCTTCGCCGCCGTCGACCTGATCCTGTACAACGCCAAGGTCTACACCGCCGAGCCGGGCCAGCCACTGCGGCAAGCCGTGGCGGTGGAGGGCGAGAAGATCGTCGCGGTGGGCTCCGACCAGGCCGTGCTGCGCCTGAAGGCCACTGGCACGCGGACCATCGACCTGGGCGGCAAGGTATTGATGCCCGGCCTGCTCGACTCCCACTCCCACGCCATCAAGGGTGGCCTGCAACTGGAGCTGGCCGACCTGGCCGGTGAACAGCTCCCCCTCGACGCCCTGGAGCAACGCCTGCGTCAGTGGCGTGACGACGGCAAGGCCCGCCGCGGCGAGTTCCTCAGCGTCGGCGGCCTGCCGCCGATCTACTGGGACGACCTGGCCGCGCTCGAGCAGCGCTTCAACCAGGGCGAATGGGCCGACCAGCCGATCCTGTTCGCCGCCAACGACATGCATACCGGCTGGGCCAACCGCGCCATGCTCGCCCGTGCCGGCATCGATGCGGCAAAGATCGCCGCCCTGCCGGCAACGGCCCGCAACACCATCGGCCAGCACCCGGACGGCACGCCGAACGGCTTTCTCGTCGATGCCGGGCTGTACCCGGTCACCGACCTGCTGCCGGCACTGACCCACGACACCCTGATGAGCGCCGGGCGCCAGGCCCTGGACCACTACAAGCGCCTGGGCGTCACCGGCTGGATGGACCCGCTGGCCAACGAACTGCCCGGTGCCGACGTGCACAACGATTCGCTCGGCGTATTGCCGGTGTACAAGGACCTTGCCCTGCGCGGCGAACTGACGGCCCATGTAGCCGCGCTGCTGCTGGCCGACTCGAGGGCGCGCCCGGCCGACCTGGATGAGCTGGACAAGGTGCGCCGGCAGTTTCTCGGCGTGCCCAACCTCACCCTGCCCGGCATCAAGGTGTTCGCCGATGGCGTCGCCGAGATGCCGGCGCAGAGCGCGGCGATGCTCGCGCCTTACCGCAACTCGGGGCAGCACGGCGAGCTGCTGCTGGACCCGGCGCACTTCGGCGAGCTGGTGAGCGCCGCCGATGCCCGTGGCTGGCTGGTGCATGTGCACGCCATCGGCGACCGTGCCGTGCGCGCGGCGCTCGATGGCGTGGCCCAGGCCCGCCGCGACCGCGCCAGCGGCATCGCGCACTCGATCACCCACCTGCAGATGGTCAACCCGCAGGAGTACCCGCGCTTCAGGCAGCTGGACGTGATCGCCTCGATGCAGTTGTACTGGGCCAGCGCCGACGAGGCCAATCTGGAGCTGGTCAAACCCTACGTCGAGGCCATGGCCTTCCTGCATACCTTCCCGGCGCACTCGCTGCTCGCCCACGGCGCCACCATCGCCGGTGCCAGCGACTGGCCGATCAGCACCCCTGACCCGTGGCAGGCCATCTACCAGGCCATCAGCCGCAAAGGCCCCAGGGGCGTGCTCAACGCCGCCGAGGCCCTCGACCGCGAGACGATGTTCCAGGCCTACACCCTCAATGCCGCCCGGGCCATGCGCCTGGAACGGCAGATCGGTTCGATCAAGGCCGGCAAGCAAGCCGATATGATCGTGCTCGACCGCGACGTCTTCAGCGTCGCACCCGAGGCGCTGCGCGATACCCGGGTGCTGCAGACGTGGTTCGCCGGGAAACGCATCTACGCACGCTGAGCCAAGCTCACACGTGTCGTGCATCCTCTGGGAGCGCCAGATCGGGGCGTCTGGACAGGACAGTCGCTCTTGCCCGCGATCACTGACTACACACCGCGGTGTATGCTTCAGCGCGGCTCCCTCTTGCGCTCCCTCGACCGACAAGGACATCGTCATGCCTCGCCTGGACTGGCTGAAACACCACATGGCCCACTGCGATACCCTCGCCCAATGGCTGCACCAGCAATTCCACTACGAGTACGCGCACGTGCCGCTGCCCGACTGGCAACGCGAGTTCGCCGAAGGCCAGCACAACGGTCAATGGCAATGCCTGGTGGCCCTGGACGGCGACCGCCTGCTGGGCAGTGCCGCCCTGGCCAGCGACGACCTGCCCGGGCGCAGCGATCTCGGTCCGTGGCTGGCCTGTGTGTTCGTCGCCCCAGAGGCGCGCGGGCAAGGCCTGGCGGAACTACTGATCGAAGGCATCTGCGAGCATGCCCGCAGCAATGGCGTCGCCATGCTCTACCTGCATACCCATGACCAGGACGCCTACTACGCCAAGCGTGGCTGGGCGCACATGGAGCCGTTCGAGGCCTGGGGGCACAGCCATTGGTTGATGTCTCGCACGCTTTGACCAACAACGCCCTCAAACCTTGCGCCCTCCCCTGTGTAGGAGCGGCCTTGTGTCGCGAAAGGGCTGCAAAGCAGCCCCGGGATCTCAGCGGCGACGCATAAATCGCCGGGGGCTGCTGCGCAGCCCTTTCCGACCGGTCCGACGCCTCGGCAAGGCCGCTCCTACACGAATCGCGCATGGTTTGCTGCACGCAAATGACCCGGCAGGGAATTATTTAGCGCGCCGTCGTATCTGACCTTAGGTACAAGGCTGGCCAAACCATGGCCATGCCCCCAAGCCTCAAGGACAACGGCCCCATGAAATCACGCAGGAAATCCGTCAAGCCCATCGGCCTGAAGGACATCACCATCGTCGACGACGCCAAGATGCGCAAGGCCATCACCGCCGCCGCCCTGGGCAACGCCATGGAATGGTTCGACTTCGGCGTCTACGGCTTCGTCGCCTATGCCCTGGGCAAGGTGTTCTTCCCCAACGCCAGCCCCGGCGTGCAGATGATCGCCGCCCTGGCCACCTTCTCGGTGCCGTTCCTGATCCGTCCGCTGGGCGGGCTGTTCTTCGGCGCCCTGGGCGACCGCTACGGGCGGCAGAAGGTGCTGGCCGCGACCATCGTGATCATGTCGCTGAGCACCTTCGCCATCGGCCTTATCCCTTCCTACGCCAGCATCGGCATCTGGGCGCCGATCCTGCTGTTGCTGGCGAAGATGGCCCAGGGCTTCTCGGTGGGCGGCGAATACACCGGCGCGTCGATCTTCGTCGCCGAATACGCCCCGGACCGCAAGCGCGGCTTTCTCGGCAGCTGGCTGGACTTCGGCTCGATCGCCGGCTTCGTGCTCGGCGCCGGGGTGGTGGTGGTGATCTCGACGGTACTCGGCGAGGAGCAGTTCCTCGAATGGGGCTGGCGCCTGCCATTCTTCCTGGCCCTGCCGCTGGGCCTGATCGGCCTGTACCTGCGCCATGCCCTGGAGGAGACCCCAGCCTTCCAGCAACACGTGGAAAAGCTCGAACAGGGTGACCGCGAGGGCCTGGCCAGCGGCCCCAAGGTCTCGTTCAAGGAGGTCGCCACCCAGCACTGGCGCAGCCTGCTGACCTGCATCGGCGTGGTGATCGCCACCAACGTCACCTACTACATGCTGCTCACCTACATGCCCAGCTACCTCTCGCACAACCTGCACTACAGCGAGGACCACGGCGTGCTGATCATCATCGCGATCATGGTCGGCATGCTGTTCGTGCAGCCGATCATCGGCCTGCTCAGCGACAAGTGGGGGCGCAAGCCGTTCATCATCGTCGGCAGCGTCGGCCTGTTCCTGCTGGCGATCCCGGCCTTCATGCTGATCACCAGCGGCAAGCTGGCGGTGATCTTCGCCGGCCTCCTGATCCTTGCCGTGCTGCTGAACTTCTTCATCGGCGTGATGGCCTCGACCCTGCCGGCGATGTTCCCCACCCATATCCGCTACAGCGCCCTGGCCAGCGCCTTCAACATCTCGGTGCTGATCGCCGGCCTCACCCCGACCCTGGCCGCCTGGCTGGTGGAGACCACCGACAACCTGTACATGCCGGCGTACTACCTGATGGTGATCGCCGTGGTCGGCCTGCTCACCGGCCTGACCATGAAGGAAACCGCCAACCGCCCGCTGCGCGGAGCCGCCCCGGCCGCCTCGGACATCGAGGAAGCCCGCGAGCTGCTGCAGGAGCATCACGACAACATCGAGCAGAAGATCGAGGACATCGACGCGCAGATCGCCGAGCTCGAGGCCAGGCGCAAGACCCTCGCGCAACAGCATCCGCGCATCGATTGACAGCCGCTTGCGCATTCCGCCGAGTTGCTTGCCTGATCCTCTGAATCTGCGAGGTGTATCGGTTGCGCAATGGGCCTCTGTGCTAGCGTTTCTGGATTGGGGAACAGCGTATTCCCCTTCTCCATAACCGTTGATCAGCAGGTGAGCCCATGGAACTACGAATCAACCAGCAGACCTATCAGGTCGAGGCTGACGCCGACACGCCCTTGCTTTGGGTGATCCGCGACGACCTGGGCCTGACCGGCACCAAGTATGGCTGCGGCCTGGCCCAGTGCGGCGCCTGCTCGGTGCTGGTGGACGGCAACGTGGTGCGCGCCTGCGTCACCCCGGTGGCCGGCGTGGTCGGCCGCGAAGTCACCACCATCGAGGCCATCGAGCAGGATGCCGTGGGCAAGCGCGTGGTCGCCGCCTGGGTCGAGCACCAGGTAGCCCAGTGCGGCTACTGCCAGTCCGGCCAGGTGATGGCGGCCACCGCGCTGCTCAAGCACACGCCCAAACCCAGCGATGCGCAGATCGACGCGGCCATGGTCAATCTGTGCCGCTGCGGCACCTACAACGCCATCCATGCCGCCGTGCACGAGCTGGCCCAAGGGGAGAACGCCTGATGAACGCGCGCATCGACTCCCCCGACGACCTGCTGCGCCTGCGCAACGGCGAAACCGTCAACCTGTCGCGCCGGCGCTTCCTCGCCAGCACCGCCATCGGCGCCCTGGTGCTGGGCTTCGGCCTGCCGCTGGGCTCGGCACGGGTGCAGGCCGCTGCCGCGACCACCGAGCGCGGCACCCAGGTGCCGGCTTTCCTGGAGATCCGCCCCGACGGCAGCGTGCACCTGCTCAGCCCGTTCATGGAGGGTGGCCAAGGCGTCAATACCGCCATGGCCCAGATCATCGGCGAGGAACTGGACGCCGACCCGGCCACCTTCGTTGTCGACAGCGCGCCGCCGGGCGAAGCCTACGTGGTGATGGAGAACGGCTGGCGCATCACCGGCGGCAGCATGTCGGTACGCATGAGCTACCCGACCATGCGCCGTCTCGGCGCCCTGGCCCGAGCCATGCTGTTGCAGGCCGGCGCCGAACAGCTGGGCGTGCCGGTCGCCGAGCTGAGCACCGAGCCGGGCAAGGTGGTTCACGCAGCCTCGGGCCGCTCGCTCGGCTATGGCGAACTGGCCGCCAAGGCCATGGACCTGCCGGTGCCGGACCCGGCCAGCGTCAAGCTGCGCGACCCCAGCCAGTTCCGCTGGATCGGCAAACCGGTGCAACGCCTCGATGCCCATGACAAGTCCACCGGCAAGGCCATCTACAGCATCGACATCAAGGTCGACGGCATGCTCCATGCCGCCGTGCAGCATGCGCCGCGCCTGGGCATGACCGTCGGCGGCCTGCGCAACGAAGAGCAGGTCAAGACCATGAAGGGCGTGCACTCGGTGCACCCGTTGCCCGGCGCGGTGGCCGTGGTCGCCGAACGCTGGTGGCACGCCAAGCGCGCGGTCGAAGCGTTGCAGGTGGACTGGAAGGAGGCCGCGGCCGACAGCCAGGTGCGGCCGATGCCCGCCGATTTCTCCAGCGACGGCTGGCGCGAGCACCTGGCCGCCCAGACCGGTCCAAGCCGCGACGAGGAGAATGAAGGCGACGTGGCCACCGCCCTGGCCGGCGCCAAGAGCACGGTCGAAGCCACCTACCACAACCAGTTCCTCAACCATGCGCAGTTGGAACCGCCCTCCGCCACCGCTCGCTTCAACCCCGACGGCAGCCTGGAGGTGTGGCTACCCAACCAGGCGCAGGACATGTTCCGCGACGACATCGCCAAGCGCACCGGCCTGGCCCCGGCGCAGATCACCCTGCACTCGCCGCTGCTCGGCGGCTTCTTCGGCCGCCACTTCCTGTACGACTCGGCCAATCCCTACCCGCAGGCCATCGCCCTGGCAAAGGCCGTGGGCCGCCCAGTGAAGCTGATCTGGAGCCGCGAGGAGGAATTCCTGCGCGATGCCATGCGGCCGATGGCCGTGGTCAAGTTCCGCGCCGGGCTGGACGACAAAGGCATGCCGGTCGCCATCGAGGCGATCAGCGCCACCGAAGGGCCGACCGAGGCCATCGCTGGCAAGCAGGGCGACAAGGTCGATCCCACCGCCCTGGAAGGGCTGTCGGGCAAGGCCTACGCCATCGCCAACAAGCGCACTGCGCAGATCTATGTCAAAGGCCCGGCCATGCTCGGCTACTGGCGCTCGGTGGGCAATTCGCTGAACGATTTCTTCTACGAGTCGTTCCTCGACGAGCTGGCCGACAAGGGCGGCCACGACCCATACGAACTGCGCCTGCACCTGCTGCAGGGCAACCCACGCCTGACCACGCTGCTGCAGGCGGTCGGCGAGTTGTCCGGTGGCTGGAAGCGCGGCCCGTTCACCGCCGAGGACGGCAGCAAACGCGCGCGTGGCGTGGCCATGGCCTCGCCGTTCGGCTCGGAGGCGGCGGTGATCGCCGAAGTATCGCTCGAGGGTGGCCAGGTCAAGGTGCACGATATCTGGCAGGCCATCGACCCGGGCAGCATCGTCAACCCGGCGATCATCGAGGCCCAGGTCAACGGCGCGGTGTCCCTTGGCCTGTCCCAGGTGCTGCTGGAGGAATCGGTGTGGCTCAACGGCATGCCACGGGCGCGCAACTACGACCTTTACCCGGTGCTGCCGCCGTCGCGCATGGCCCGGGTGCATGTGCGCATCGTCGAGAGCGGCGCGAAGATGGGCGGCATCGGTGAGCCACCGCTGCCGGCGGTGGCGCCCGCGGTGGCCAACGCCGTGGCACGACTCACCGGCCAGCGCGTGCGCAGCATGCCCCTGAGCCGCCATACCTTCAGCTGACACGACAAGGACAGCCCATGAACAACAGCCGATTCGCAAGAACCGCAGGCTGGCTGGCCTTGCCGTGCCTGGTCGCGGCAGGCCTGCTGGCCTGGTACGTCACCCGCGAGCCCGCCTCGCCCTTCAGCGCCACGGACAGCGCCGACGCCGCCCTGGTCAGCCGCGGCGAATACGTCGCCCGGCTCAGCGACTGCGTGGCCTGTCACAGCCTGCCGGGCAAGGCACCGTTTGCCGGTGGCCTGGAAATGGCCACGCCGCTGGGGGCCATCCATGCCACCAACATCACCCCGGACCGCGAGCACGGTATCGGTGCCTACAGCCTGGCCGACTTCGACCGCGCCGTGCGCCAGGGCGTGACGCCCGATGGAAGGCGGCTGTACCCGGCCATGCCCTACCCCTCCTACGTCAAACTCAGCGACGACGATGTGCGGGCGCTCTATGCGTTCTTCATGAAGGGCGTGCAACCGGCTGCCGAGGCCAATATCCCCAGTGGCATTCCCTGGCCGCTGAACCTGCGCTGGCCCATCGCCCTGTGGAACGGCCTGTTCGCGCCGACGACCGCCTACGCGCAGAAGACCGACCAAGATCCTCTGTGGAATCGCGGCGCCTACATCGTCCAGGGCCCCGGCCACTGCGGCAGTTGCCACACGCCTCGGGGGCTGGCCTTCAACGAGAAGGCCCTGGACGAAAGCGGCGCGCCGTTCCTCGCCGGCGCCCTGCTCGATGGCTGGTACGCGCCAAGCCTGCGCCAGGACCACAACACCGGGCTCGGGCGCTGGAGCGAGCCGGAGATCGTGCAGTTTCTCAAGACCGGGCGCAACAAACACGCGGTGGTGTACGGCTCGATGACCGAGGCGTTCAACAACTCCACGCAGTTCATGAGCGACGACGACCTGGGTGCGATTGCGCGCTACCTCAAGTCGCTGCCCGGCGACCCGGGGCGTGACGGCGCACCCTGGCAGTATCAGGCGGTTGCCGCAGGGCTCGACACGCCGGGGGCTCATACCTACGCGACCCGCTGTGCCAGCTGCCATGGCCTGGACGGCAAGGGCCAGGCCGAGTGGATGCCGCCACTGGCGGGCGCCACCTCGATGCTGGCCGCGCAGAATGCCTCGGCGATCAACATCACCCTCAACGGCTCGCAACGCATCGTCGCCGCCGGGGTGCCTGACGCCTACCGCATGCCGGCGTTCCGCGAGCAGTTGTCGGACCAGGAGATTGCCCAGGTACTGAGTTTCGCCCGCAGTGCGTGGGGCAATCACGGCGGCGCGGTGGAGGCCAAGGCGGTGGGCACGTTGCGCGGGCATACCGACCCGGCCAGCAGCAGCCCGATCATCCTGCATATGCGCTGAGCGGCGCCGTGGGAGCGGGTTCACCCGCGAAGCAGGCACTGCGGTGGATGGCACGGGCTTCGCCCGTGTTCGCGGGTAAACCCGCTCCCACAGGGATGGTGTCAGCTTTTGGAAATCGAGCAACACAGTTGCTCCCACAGGCACACGGCAAGACGAGGTTTCACACATCATGGAAAGCATCGACCTGCTGGTCCTGCGCACCACCTTCGACTGGCTCCAGGCCGGCCACCGCGTGCTGCTCGCCACCGTCGCCCGCACCTGGGGCTCATCGCCGCGCCCGGTCGGTTCGATGATGGCCTTGCGCAATGATGGCCGGGTGGTTGGCAGCGTGTCCGGTGGCTGCATCGAGGACGACCTGATCCACCGCTACACCACCGCCTACGGCGGCCCCGGCCTGCCCCAGCGCGCCCCCGAGGTGGTCCGCTATGGCGTCAGCGCCGACGAGGCCCACCGTTTCGGCCTGCCCTGCGGCGGCACACTGGAGCTGATTCTCGAGTTCAGTCCCGCCGCCGCGGCCTTGCGGCAGCTGCTCGCACGGCTCGATGACGGCCAACTGATGCGCCGTCACCTGAGCCTGGCCAGCGGAACGATCAGCCTCGACGTCATCGCGGCGCCGGAGCAGTTCGCTTTCGACGGCCAGCACATGGTCAACACCCTCGGCCCCGGTTACCGCATGCTGCTGATCGGCGCCGGCGCGCTGGCCGAATACCTGGCGACCATGGCCTTGTTCAACGGCTTTCGCGTGACCGTCTGCGACCCGCGCCCCGAACACATGGCCACCTGGTCGGTGGCCGGCGTCGAGCACCGCCGAGGCATGCCCGACGACGTGGTACGCGAATTCAGGACGGACCTGCGCACCTGCATCATCGCCGTCAGCCACGACCCCAAACTCGACGACCTGGCCCTGCTCGAGGCCCTGCACGGCCCGGCGTTCTATATCGGCGCCATCGGTTCGCGGCGCAACAGCCAGCTGCGCCGCGAGCGGCTGATCGAGCATTTCGGCGAAACCGAACAGTCGCTCGAGCGCCTGCATGGCCCCATCGGCATCTACATCGGCAGCAAGACCCCGGCGGAAATCGCGGTCAGCGTCATGGCCGAAGTGCTGGCGGCGAAGAATGCCGTGAGCTTGCCGGGGGCGGTGAGTGTGTCCGGAGCCAAGCGCGAGCGTGACCATCAACCTTTGTAATGCCTGAACCGCGGCCTTATCGCGGGGCAAGCCCGCTCCCACGACCATCCGACGTGGGAGCGGGCTTGCCCCGCGATAAGGCCAGCATTGGCCACACACCTGCCAACCAGTGTCTATGCTTCTTCTCGCATACACCCACCGGTATCGACCACAAGGAAGACAGGCCAATGAACCCGACCCGCGCCATCGCTCTCGCCTCGCTCATCTTCGCCGCCAGCCTCGCCGCCCACGCCGCCGAACTGCCTATCGCCAGCGAGGCGCTGGAAAGCCATGTCACCACCGAAGTGACCAAGATCGACCTGCCCAGCCGCCAAGTCACGGTCAAAGGGCCACACGACAAGGACGTGACCTTCCAGCTCGGCGAACAGGCCAAGGCCCTGCCCAACCTCAAGGTCGGCGACCAGGTCGATATCTACGTGACCCGCGCCGTCGCCTACGTGCTCAACACCAACGAAGGCGGCGCGCCGAAGGCTTCCGAAGAGTCCGGCACCATCCGCGCCACCAAGGACAACCCCAACCCCGGCGGCGAAGCGTTCCGCCAGGTGAAGGTCACCTCGCAGATCAAGAAGATCGACCTGAACACCCATGAAGTCACCCTGCTGCCGCCCGAGGGCAAGCTGCAAGTGGTCAAGGTCGAAGACCCGGACCTGCAGGCGCGCATGAAGAACCTCAAGGTCGACCAGACCGTCGATGCCATCTACACCGAGATCCTGCGCGTGGAGACCTCGCGCCCAGCCCAGTAAAACCTTTGGCCGGCCCGCGCATCGAAGATCATGTGAGCCTTTCTCCCCTTCAGGAGGTTTCCCATGGCGATGCGCCTGGCCGTGCCGTTTTGCTGCAGCCTCATCCTTGCGCTCGCGGGCTGTGGCAGCGCCCGCGAGCAGCAGCCGCCCACCACGCAACAGGTCGAACTGCAGCGCTACCAGGGCACCTGGTACGAACTGGCGCGCCTGCCGATGTTCTTCCAGCGCAACTGCACGCAGTCCGAAGCCCGCTACGGGCTACGCGAGGATGGCCGTATCGACGTGACCAATCGCTGCCTGGAGCAGGACGGCCAGTGGAACGAAGCCCGAGGCATCGCCGAGCCGCAGGTGCCTGGACGTACCGACAAGCTCTGGGTGCGCTTCGACAACTGGTTCAGCCACCTGGCGCCGAACCTGACCAAGGGCGAGTACTGGGTGCTCTACCATGACGCGGATTACCGCGTGGCGCTGGTAGGCCATCCGAACCGCGAATACCTGTGGTTGCTGTCACGCACCCCGACGGTCAGTGACCAGACCCGCGAGCGGTTGCTGGCCCTGGCACGCGAGCAAGGCTACCCCACCGAACAGCTGATCTGGCGCCAGGCCAGTCCCTGACCCCATCGACGCTGCCGTCCGCCCGCTGTAAGGTGAGCCTCCCGGCTCAGCCAAAGGATTGCGTGCAATGATCACCTGCCACCTCAAGTACATCATCGACCCGTACCAGATCCCGGCCTTCGAAGCCTACGGCAAGCTATGGATCGACCTGGTCAACCGCATGGGTGGCAGCCATCACGGCTACTTCCTGCCCAGCGAAGGCGCCAACAACGTTGCCTACGCCTTGTTCAGCTTCCCCAGCCTGGCAGCGTACGAGCAGTACCGAAAAGCCTCTGAGACCGACCCGGAATGCATCGCCGCCTTCGCCCTGGCCCGCGAGCAGCGCTTCATTCTCAGCTACGAACGCAGCTTCCTGAGACCCCTACAACCGTAATAGGAGCAACCCTTCGCGACTCAAGGTCGCCCTGCTCCCTTGCCGCCCACTTCAGGCCCTGCCTGCAAGGCCTCGATGAAGTCGTTCAGAGGCAGACGCACGGCGGGCCAATCCTCGACGTAATGGTGCTCGATCACCACCATCTGCCGCTCGAACGCGACATGGTAGGCATTGCCGCTGTAGGACTCCACCGCCTGGTCCTGGCGTGCCGCCAGGGCCTTTTTCAGCAGATCCTCACGGGCCAAGGCGGTCACCTCCTCGGCGAGAAATTGCCGAAAACCAGGGTTCTGGGGGTTGGACATGAAAAGCTCCTTCACTGCGGTAACGAGAAGAGCCGGGCATGATGCCCGGCCCTGGTGATGATGACGCAGGATCAGTAGTCAGGATAGGCGGTGGTCACCACCGTGCCAGTGGCATCCAGGTAGCCGACGATGTTGAACGACGCCGCCGGTGCCCCGGCCTGACAGCTCGCCCCCGAAGGCCCGCGGAACTGATTGCCGTTCAGCGCGGTACGGTTGTTGTAGGCGTTCTGGATGGCAGCCACCACGTTGGCTTGCGAGCAACTGTCGGGGAACATCGTCGAGATGCTCTTGGTGCCGCTCGCGCCGTTCTCGGTGATGGTGAAGTTGCGCAGTACGTAGATCCCCGCAGGCCCTTGCGGTGTGCCGGCGCCAGCCCCGGTCACCGTCGCCGGCGACTGACCGTTCGGCCTGCTGTGAAAGCCCTTGGCCCGGTTACCGGATGCTCGCACCTCCACCTCCCCGCAGAACACGTGCTGCTGGTTGACCGCCGGCGCGCCAGCGGAGTTGGCCTGTGGGCACGCCACGGCGGCCTGGGCCGCCGTCATCGGCAGCAGGCCGAGTGCCAGGCTGCCGCTGACCGCCAGGGCAGCCAGCGCGGTGCGCGCATGCGTTATAACGAAAGTCTTTTTCATCATGAAGCTCCTTTTTGCAGTGACAGGACGTTGACGTCCTCGAGGGTCCGCCGCTGGCGGCGGAAAGCGCGGTAAAGCGTTCAGCCGATCAGCAGCCACTTGGCCCGGGCGAGGTAGGCGGCGCGGTCGTCAAGGCCGTTGAAGCCGCCATTGACGCGCCGGGTGACCTCGCGCAGATCGTCCTTGTCGGCCCAGTCGTTGAGCTTGCGGTTGGCCCAGAACCAGCCGGCGACATCCACCGCCAACGCCGGATCGCTGCTCACCAGGGCGGGGTCGTCACGGCTCTCGAAATCACGTTTGCAGTACTGGCCGTACTGGCGGTAATTGGCGCGACCGGTCAGCTGGATCAGCCCGCGGCCCTTGAAGCGGGGGCCGTCGCCGGGCTGCAGGTTGCCCAGGTCCTTGCGCCCCTCGTAGGCCGAGCCTGAGGCCAGCTCTTCGGTGTAACGCAGGCAGCCGCTCTCGTGAGCGATCTGGGCGAGGAAGTGGGCGATGCGCAGCGGCGTGTCGATGCGGTAGCGGGTCAGCACGTCGAGCACCGGCTGATGGAAGGCGTCGATGCGTGTGCCGTTGGCATTGATCAGCGCCAGCCACAACTTGGGCGCGACCAAGCCACCGGGCAGCCCCACCCGCAGCGCGCCCAGGGTCGCGTCGCCCGGCGCCACCGGCTTGCCCACCGGGCTGCCGATGATCTGCTGGAAGCGCTCCAGCGCGCCGCGCGTCCCCGCGCCCCACAGGCCGTCGGTGCCAAGCGCGCAGTTGAAACCGCGTTGCCCGCTGTTCAGGTTGAGCAGCAACTGCAGGCTGCGCACATCGGCGGCGGCGTTGTTGCCGCCGGTGCCTACGGTGTTGGTGATGCACATGATCTGCTCCTTGCTCCGGGCAAGCCGCTCCCCGTGGGGCAGCGGCCTGGCCGTGCCTTGATGTCGAACCGGTTGGAAGTCGGGTGGGGCGTTACTGGTTATCGGGCGGCGCGAGGGTGACGCGCTGGGCGAGCGTATTGCCCGGGGTGAACAGCTGGATCTGCAGGCCACTCGCGCTCGCCTGGCTCTGCAGGTGGCCGAGCGTCAACGGCCCACAGCGGCCAGCGCCGGACTTCTTCAGGGCGTAGCTGCGCGCCTGTCCGTCGGTACCGGTCAGTTGCAGGTCGAAGCCACAGGCCCAGGCACCTTCGAAACGGATTGTGCCGGCGGCCTTGCCCAGTCTCGCGGCGGGGTCGATGTTCAAGGTCACGGGGACGTCGACGCCATTGTCCTTGAAGCTGCCTTCGTACTCGCCGGCCCATGACGGAGCCAGGCTGGCCAGCGCCAGGGCGCCGACCAGTGCGGTTGCCAGGTGTTTCATGATGACTCTCCTTGTTGTGTGGTTGCGGGGTTCAGAACGCCAGCACCAGCCCCGCCCACTTGGCGATGGCCAGGGCCAGTTCGGGCTGGATCACGCCCAGCGAGACCAGCGCCGACAGCAGCGCCGCGCCGATCGCGCACAACACCCGTTTGCCGACGGACATCCGCGCCGGGCGACCTGGCTTGTTCTTCAGGATCGAGCGCATGGTCCGTGTCTCCTCGGTTGACAGCAGCAACCTCATCGAGCGGTCAGTTCGCCTGGCCATCGCTGGGCCTCCTGTAGTGCCCGAACAGTTGGCCGTCGAGGCGCACGACGATCGCCTCGCGGGCATCACCGGGCACGGCGATACTCAGTTGGTGCAGCATCTGCTTGCGCCGTGGCGCGCGGCCGATGCGCAGGGCCAGGGCGCCCGGGGCATCGCCGGACTCGACGGTGGCCGCCAGCACCACTTCCATCGAGGCGATGCGGATGCCTGGCCAGCGCGCGCCAGTGGCCTGCTGAGCGCAGTGCATGGCGCCGCCCAGGGCCTGGATGAATGATTCGAGACGGTTCATCACGAGGCCTCCTGGTCGTCGGCCAGCCAGAACGGTCGACGGGCGAAGCCCACGTGGTAGATCAGGGACTGCAGCACCACCTGGTGCTCGCCGATATTGAGCAGGTTGAAGGTCTTTTCGATGCCGACGATGCGCCCCTTGGGCGGTTCGCTCAGGCAGCGGTTGAGCAGCGCGGTCTGCGCCTGGATCACGTCCTGCGACGTCAGCTTCTCCGGATCGGTGCTGCCGACGACGATGCGTTTCACATATCCCACGTCCGTTAGATCGAACATCACGGAACTCCTTTCCGGAAAAGACTGACGGCCAACCCTGGCGAAAGCTCAGCGGGCCAGAAGGCTGGCGTTGGCCAGATCGCCCGTTACTGCTGGGTGATGGCTTTTGGCGCGACCGACTGGGCAATCATGTCCAGCACCCGTGCCAGGCCTTCCGGCATGCCGTCGTCGGCCGCATGGACCTCGACGTGGTACTTGGCCGACTGGTCGGTGGAGCGGGTGTTCTCCTTGTGCGAGGACACCGAGCCGGAGATGTTGACCTTGGCGCTGAACGGTCCCCAGCCGATGCTGGCCTCGGCCGTCATCGCCGCCTGGGCATCGGTGGCTTCGCGTGATTGCTCGGAGTTCTTCACCTCCATGTCGAAGGTGATGTCGACCTTGTTGATCGACAGGTTCGGCACCTTGACCACCGCCAGCAGCGGGACTTCCAGCTCGACCCGTTCCATCGGGATGGAGCCGTCGTCGGGCTTGCTGGTGGAGGGCCGGTCGTAGCGGAAGCTGACGGTGCGCACGTCACCGACGGCGTTGGGGTCTGCCGGATTGTTGGGGTCAGGTGGCGGCGGCAGGAAGCCGATCACCTTGATGAAGTCGGCGGTGGCATTGGCCAGGCGCACCTGGGCGTCGCAGGCGGCGGTCAGCGGCCCGCCGATCAGGTCGCCCATGGGCAGGCCGCGGAACTGATCACCCATCGAGAAGTTAGCCATTTCTGTTTCTCCTAGATCAATTTATCGAGGTTTTGCAGCAGCCGAGCCATCCCCTCCGAAGGGGGCTGGGTTTCGACTTTGAGGGTGACGCGCGCCAGTGGCCCGCCTTCACCATTGCGGCGAACGCCCAGATCGACGTTCAGAGCCTTGTGGGTCTCGCTCGGCCAGCCAGAGCCGTCATCGCCATGGCCCTCGTCGGCGGCCATGCCGTCGCCGCCGTTGAGGCCGACCTCGAACGAGATTTCCATGTCCTTGACGGCCATCAGCCGGGCGCCCACGAGCGACAGCAGCGGCACCCGCACCACGCGCTCTTCGCCGTCCTGCGCCTGGGGCGAGTGCGAAGGCAGCCGCACATCGATGCTGACCGGTCGATTGTCCTCGTCGAAGTACTGGCGCACGGTGGAGACCTGGAAGCGCTGGATCTTGTCCTGCGCTTCGGCCACCGCGCCGGCGATGCTCTGGATGAGGTGATGGAGGGATTGATTCGCCACGTCCGACGCTCCTTGTCACATTCGGTGCCGATGCCGTCCGTCTGGCGTCGGTATGGGCCGTGAAGACGGCACCGGGGGTGGGTGGATGATGGGGTTGTCAGGTGGGACCAGATTACGGTCGGCGCAGGGCCACGTCCGCGGACAGGCGTCCCGAAAACCTGGCTGTGCGTCCCAGAATCAACAGTTCAATCACTGCCCAGATCATGAATCCAGCGCGCCAGCGCCGGCCCGTCCGCGCCCACCGGCGGCAAATGGGCCATGACCGCCAGTTCACCCCGTTGCAGCGCCAGGCGCGCCGCCCGTGGCGACAGGCCGAACGTCTTGCGAAACAACTTGCTGAAGTGCGCCTCGTCGGCAAAACCATGGGCGTAGGCCACATCGCCGATGCGGCGTGCGGCGTGACCCGGCTCGCCCAAGGCCAACAGGCTGCGGCGCAGGCGCCGCCGTTGCAGGTAATGGCCAACCCCACCAAAGCGCTCGAACGCCCGGTACAGCTGGCTGCGAGAGGTGCCCAGGGCCTTGGCCAGCAGCGCGGGCGTGAGGTCCTCGCGATGCAGGTTGAGCTCGATATAACGGCGCACCCGGCGTCCGAGTTCGTCGTGTCCTGAGGGGGTGATCGCCGCACGCTCCGCCACCGCGCCGGCCAGGCAGGCCGCCACCATGCTCAGCACCGGCTGGCTCAGGTGCAGGCCCTGATCCTGGGTCAGGTCGGGCGCGGCCACGGCAAGGGAAGACAGCAGGCTGGCCAGCAAACGCCCCGGCGCGCTCTTGCCGCACAGGCGCAGGCCATGCAGCCGATCGCTGTCATGCAGCAGCGCGGTGCGTGGGATCACCAGGCTCAGCGCCGTACCGCTGGTCATGCGAAAGGCCGCTGGCTGCGCCAAGTCCAGCAGCACGATATCTCGCGCCCGCACGCGCAGGCCGTTGCCGCAGGCCAGCCCGCGTTGCAGCGGCACGTGCAGGAGGTAATGGTCGAGGTCGCACCAGCCCAGGCGAGCCCGATCGCGGCCATAGCGGGCGCCATCCAGACGCCCGCTGCAAAGCAGAAACCGATGGAAGTGAAAAACCTTGAACGAGGCGTTGAAGGCATCCCCTGACCGACTTGACGGGTTGAACAGCAGATCGGCGGTGAGGCGCCAGGTGGCGAAGGCATCGGTGGCGATGTGGAGGCTGGGCAGTGCTGCGGTGCGTGGGATGGCGGGCGTGCGTTCTACGTGCGAAGCAGTGATTTCCATAGTGCGGGCTCATCTATCCATGAATTGAGCCGGAAAAGTGGTTCACTTCCGAAGAATGCGTAGCTTTTTGCCATCATTCATAAGAGGGGATTGCCCGCTCCAGGTAGGCTCCCTCCTACAAGGCGTTCACAAAACAACAACGGCTTGCGACAAAAGCGATATTTTTTCTGTAACGAAAATGTAAAATTCGCTTTCGCATACCTATAACAACCTGGAGCTTCACATGTTCGCCTTCTTCCGCCCTGCCGCGCACCAGGCGCCGCTGCCCGACGAGCGCGTCGACAGCACCTACCGGCGCCTGCGCTGGCAAATCTTCGCCGGGATCTTCATCGGCTATGCCGGCTACTATCTGCTGCGCAAGAACTTCTCCCTGGCCATGCCCTACCTGATCGAGGAAGAGGGCTACAGCCGTGGTCAACTGGGCGTGGCGATCTCCGCCATCGCCATTGCCTACGGCCTGTCCAAGTTCCTCATGGGCCTGGTATCGGACCGCTCCAACCCGCGCTACTTCCTGCCGTTCGGCCTGTTGGTCTCGGCGGGGGTGATGTTCATTTTCGGTTTCGCGCATTGGGCCACCTCCAGCGTGGCGATCATGTTCGCGCTGTTGTTCATCAACGGCTGGGCCCAGGGCATGGGCTGGCCGCCGAGCGGACGGACCATGGTGCACTGGTGGTCGCAAAAGGAGCGTGGTGGCGTGGTCTCGGTATGGAACGTCGCCCACAACGTCGGCGGCGGCCTGATCGGCCCGCTGTTCCTGCTCGGCCTGGGCTGGACCAACGACTGGCATGCGGCCTTCTACGTGCCCGCCGCCGTGGCGGTGCTGGTGGCCGTGTTCGCCTTCGCCATGATGCGCGATACCCCGCAGTCGGTGGGCCTGCCACCGATCGAGCAGTACAAGAACGACTACCCGCAAGGCTACGATGAAAGCCACGAGCAGGAATTCAGCGCCAAGCAGATCTTCGTCGAGTACGTGCTGCGCAACAAACTGCTGTGGTACATCGCCCTGGCCAACGTGTTCGTCTACCTGCTGCGCTACGGCGTGCTGGACTGGGCGCCGACCTACCTGAAGGAAGCCAAGCACTTCAGCGTCGATACCACCTCGTGGGCCTACTTCTTCTACGAGTGGGCCGGCATCCCTGGCACGCTGCTGTGCGGCTGGATGTCCGACAAGATCTTCCGGGGCAACCGCGGCCTGACCGGCATCGTGTTCATGGCCCTGGTGACCGTGGCCACCCTGGTGTACTGGCTCAACCCACCAGGCAACCCGACCATCGACATGATCGCGCTGTTCTCCATCGGTTTCCTGATCTACGGGCCGGTAATGCTGATCGGCCTGCAGGCGCTGGAACTGGCGCCGAAGAAAGCCGCCGGCACCGCCGCGGGCTTCACCGGGCTGTTCGGCTACCTGGGCGGCTCGGTGGCGGCCAGTGCGGCGATGGGCTACACCGTCGACCACTTCGGCTGGGATGGCGGCTTCGTATTGCTGGTAAGCGCTTGCGTACTGGCGATCGCGTTCCTGATTCCGACGCTGCGCCATACCAAGGTGGCGAGCGCCGGCCGTGAGGCAGTGGCGTGAAGTCATAAGCGATGTGCAGGTCGATCCCGAGAGACGCCTCTCGGGATCGACTGGCCAGCCCGGTGAATGCTTGCTCAAGCCCGCACCAGGCGGTCGTCAGTAACCGTTTGCCGTGAAGGCGAAGTTCGCCAGACACAGAAGCAAAGCCATGCATCCCAACAGCGTATCGAGGATGCATCGACATCTGAGCTGTTCACCCCGATCGCGCAGGGTGGCGTCCGCCAACCCTTGATAACGGCGCGTGTAAAGAAAGGACATCATCCTGAACTCCACGCCCGTCTTGAAATAAACAGGCCCCTTGGTCTCCGGCAGGAACTCGGGACAGCGCACGGTCAAGTCGCCCAGGTACTTTCTGGAGCGGTACTGCGTGATCAGCGTTCTGACGAACCCGACTGCAAAAACCAGCAACATCAGAACTCGGGACCACATTGCCAGATCCTTCACAGCTCACCCTCCTGTGCCAAAGCAAATATGGGAAACTCCACGTTTAACCCGTGGCGACAACCATGGCTGGCGCCCTAGCACCATAGCTGATGTTGCCATCGACCCCATTTAGTGGTGCCCGCATTCACTGCCGCCGAAACTCAAGCTCCATGACCCAAGCGCGGCTTCGATCGAAAATGCCGCCGAGAACACGCTCATTGCCTCGGCTCGGCAGCGGCGCAACGTGCCCTCGCTCTGACCGGACATTGCGCCCGGTGAAGGTTCAACGCGGTATTGATGATCCCGATATGGCTGAACGCCTGCGGAAAATTCCCCAACATCCGCTGCCCCGCCGGGTCGTACTGTTCCGCCAGTAACCCCACGTCATTGCACAGCCCGATCAGCCGCTCATAGAGCCCTTGCGCTTCTTGCTGGCGCCCCAGCAGCACATAGACATCCGCCAGCCAGAACGAACACACCAGGAAAGTACCCTCCCCCGGCGTCAGGCCGTCGCTGCAATTGTCACTGTCGTAGCGCAGCAGCAGGCCGTTGCGCAGCAGGCGTCGTTCGATCTGCCGCAGCGTGCGCTGAAAGCGCGGATCCTGTGCCGGTAAAAAACCGGTCAACGCAATCTGCAGCAGGCTGGCATCCAGCTCAGTGGAGCCATAGGCCTGGACGAAGTGACTGCCGCTGGCATCCAGTCCACGGCGACACACCTCATCACGGATCTCATCCGCCACCTGTCGATAATGGCGCCCCCTCTCGCGGTCTTCCTCGGTGGTATCGGCCAGGCTCGCCGCGCGATCGAAGGCGACCCAGGCCATGACCTTGGAATGCACGAAATGCTGGCGACCGCCGCGCACTTCCCACAGCCCTTCGTCCGGCTCGCGCCAGATGCGCTCGAGGTACGGCAGGATCGCCCGGGCGATCGCCGCGCTGCGCGGATGGCGCGGCAGGCCACCCTTGATGGCCTGGGTCATGGCGTCGGCCAGCTCGCCGTAGATATCCAGTTGCAACTGCGCGGAGGCGGCGTTGCCGACCCGCACCGGCTGCGATTGCTCGTAGCCGGACAGCCACGGCAAGGTGAACTCAGGCAGGTCACGCTCCCCGGCCAAGCCGTACATGATCTGCATCTGCTCAGGGTTGCCGGCCACCGAACGCAACAGCCACTCGCGCCAGGCCTGGGCCTCGTCGAAGTAGCCAAGGTTCATCAGCGCCAGCAAGGTCATGGTGGCGTCGCGCAGCCAGCAGTAGCGGTAATCCCAGTTGCGCTCGCCGCCGACGCGCTCGGGCAGCGAGGTGGTGACGGCCGCGACCATGCCGCCGGTGGGCGCGTAGGTCATGGCCTTGAGGGTCAGCAACGAGCGGCGCACCTGCTCGGTATAGGGTCCGACATCGGGGCAGCGGGCGGCGAAGGCCTGCCACTGGTCGATGGTCTGCTCGAGGGCGTGCTCGACATCGCAAGCGGGTTGCACGGGCAGGTGCGAGGCCTGGTGGCACAGGCTGAACACCTGGCGCTCCCCGGCACGCACGCGAAAGCGCGCGACGCTGTGGTGGTCGCGACCATGGGTTTCGACACTGCTGCGCAAGATCAGGCGATCGGGGCCGGCGACGGCGCTCAGGGTCAGCGGGTCGATCTTTTCCACCCAGGGCACGCTGCGGCCATAGTCGAAGCGCAGCACCAGGTCCATCTCGAAGGCCGTCTCGCCGCTCAGGCCCTCGACGATGCGCAGCACGGCGTTGTGCTCGCCCAACGGCATGCAGTCGAGCACCCGGGCGCGGCCACTGGCGGTGGTCCAGGTGGTTTCCAGCACCAAGGTGTCGTCCAGGTAACGCCGGGTACGGTGTTCGACGGGGTCGCTGGGGGCGATGCGCCAGCGGCCGTTTTCCTCGTTGCCCAGCAGAGCCGCGAACACGGCAGGGGCATCGAAGCGTGGCAGGCACAGCCAGTCGAGGGCGCCATCGCGGTTGACCAGGGCGGCACTGCGGCAGTTGCCGATGAGGGCGTAGTCTTCGATCAGAGCGGGCATCGGGGATCCTCTGGCGGGGTGGGCCTGAGTTTGGATGCCTTGGCGGTTGCAGTCGTTCCGCTGGGAGTTGCGCAGTGACCTCAGCCCTCACGCGGGGCCAGCCCACTCACACAGGCACAGCGCAAGCTGGTCCCGCAATGAGAGCTGAGCCGATCAGCATTCACCCCAAGTCATGCCACTCGCGCTTGTCCCGCGTCAGCAACTCGTCACCCGCCTCGGGGCCATCCTCCCCTGCCGCATACCCATGCACCTCGCCGCCCTCCGCCGCCCAGGCATCGAGGAACGGCTGCACGGCACGCCAGCCGTTCTCGATGTTGTCGGCACGCTGGAACAGGGTCTGGTCACCGGTGAGGCAATCGTAGATCAACGTCTCGTAGCCGGTCGCCGGGGTCATCTTGAAGAAGTCCTTGTAGGCGAAGCCCATCTCGACATTCTCCATCACCAGCTCCGGCCCCGGGCGCTTGGCCTGCAGGTCGAACCACATGCCTTCGTTGGGCTGGATCTGGATCTTCAGGTAGTTGGGCTTGGGCCGCTCCAGCTCGCTTTCGCGGAACTGGGCGTAGGGCGCCGGCTTGAAGCAGATGGCGATCTCGGTGTCGCGCACGCTCATGCGCTTGCCGGTGCGCAGGTAGAACGGCACGCCGGCCCAGCGCCAGTTGTCGATCATCACCTTGAGGGCGACGTAGGTCTCGGTCTGGCTGTGCGGGGCGACGTTGGCCTCCTCGCGGTAGCCGGGGAGCTGCTTGCGGCCTTGCTTGCCGGCGGTGTACTGGCCACGCACGGAATTGCGCAGGGCCATCTTCTGCGACCAGGGGCGGATGGCGCCGATCACCTTGGCCTTTTCGCCGCGCACGGCATCGGCGCCGAAAGCCGCCGGTGGCTCCATGGCGACCATGGCCAGCAGCTGGAACAGGTGGTTGGGCACCATGTCGCGCAGGGCGCCGGTGTTGTCGTAGAAGGCCCCGCGCGTCTCGACGCCGACGGTCTCGGCGGCGGTGATCTGCACGTGGTCGATGTAATGGTTGTTCCAGAACGATTCGAACAGGCCGTTGGAAAAACGGCTGACCAGGATGTTCTGCACGGTTTCCTTGCCCAGGTAATGGTCGATGCGGTAGATCTGCCGCTCGCTCATCACCTTGAGCAGGCGGGCGTTGAGCGCCTCGGCACTGGCCAGGTCGGTGCCGAACGGCTTCTCCACCACCACCCGGCGAAAGCCCCCGCCCGACTCGTCGAGCAGGCCGGCATCGCCCAGGCGCTGGGCCACCTCGGGGAAGAAGCGCGGCGAGGTGGCCAGGTAGAAGATGGCGTTGCCGTGGCGCGTCTTGTCGATGCGCCGGGCCAGCGCCTGGTAGGTCTGCGGATCGAGGAAGTCGCCGGTCTGGTAGTCCAGGCGCTTGGCCAGGCGTGCCCATACTTTCTCGTCCAGGCACTTGCCCGCGTCGCGCTCGGCCATGAAGGCGTGCAGGCGCTCGGCGAACGCTTCAGCCGTGGAGGCGTTGTGGTCGACCCCGACGATACGCATGTTGCGGTCGAGCAGGCCGTCACGGCTGAGGTTGTAGAGCGCCGGCATCAGCAGGCGCTTGACCAGGTCGCCGCTGGCGCCGAACAGGAACAGGGTGCACGGCGGCGCAGCGGGAATGGTCGATTTGCTCATTCAGTCCTTCTTCTTCTCGACGTGGCCGCCAAAGCCCAGGCGCATGGCGGAGAGGATCTTGTCACCATAGGTGCCCTGCTGCTGGCGCGAGCGGAAGCGGGCGAACAGCGCGCTGGACAGCACCGGCACCGGCACGGCCTGCTCGACGGCGGCGTCGATGGTCCAGCGCCCTTCGCCGCTGTCGGATACCGAACCGCTGAATTCGCTCAGTTGCGGGTCGGCGACCAGCGCGTCGGCGGTCAGGTCCAGCAGCCAGGAGGTGACCACGCTGCCGCGGCGCCACACTTCGGCGATCTCGGCCACATTCAGGTCGAAGCGCTGGTCTTCCGGCAATTCCGGGCCGCCCTTGCTGCGCAGCAGGTCGAAGCCTTCGGCGTAGGCCTGCATCAGGCCGTACTCGATGCCGTTGTGCACCATCTTCACGTAGTGACCGGCACCGGGCGGGCCGGCGTGGATGTAGCCGTGCTCGGCGCGGTCGTGCTCGCCGCTGCGACCCTGGGTGCGCGGAATGTCGCCGACGCCTGGGGCGAGGGCCTTGAACAGCGGCTCCAGGCGCTCGAACACCGCTTTTTCACCGCCGATCATCATGCAGTAGCCACGGTCCAGGCCCCATACACCGCCGGAGGTGCCGACATCGAGGTAGTGCAGGCCACGCTTGCCCAGCTCGGCGGCGCGGCGCACGTCGTCTTTGTAGAAGGTGTTGCCGCCATCGATGATGGCGTCGCCGGGCTCGAGCAGGTCGGCCAGCTGGGCGATGGTCTGCTCGGTGATTTCGCCCGCGGGCAGCATGACCCACACCGCGCGCGGCGCCTTGAGTTTCTGCACCAGCGCACCGAGGTCGTGGGCGCCCACCGCGCCTTCGCCTTCCAGGGTGGTGATGGCTTCGCGGTTGCGATCGTGGACCACAGTGCTGTGACCTGCGCGCATCAGGCGCCTTGCGATATTGCCGCCCATGCGGCCAAGCCCGATGATTCCCAGTTGCATGTGACGACGCTCCAGTAGCTTTTGCTTTACAACAATTGACGATTTCAGATTAGTCCAGCGTTCTGGCAGAGGGTTCACCGACGAACGGGGCGACAACGATAAACAAAAAAGTTCCCAAGGGCCTGCGAAGAATTCAGAATGCGCGCCGCATGAAGCGACTACGCTTCCAATTGTCACCAGCCATGCGAGGTGTGCCATGGGTACCCTGATGCCAGCCACTCCCACCCAGACCCTCTATGTCACCGTGCGCCGCGACGAGTTGCGCCAGTTGAAGGACGAACGCGACCAGTTGCGTCAGCAGGTCGCCCAGTTGAACCTGTTGCTGCAGCAGGCCCGTGTGCAAGACAACACCACCGGCCTCTGATTCACCGCCCCGTCCAAATGGGAGCCGACCGGCTCCCCTGCGCACCATGACGCCCCTCTTCGAAGCTGTGCCGCGCCTATCGCGGATCGAACCCGCCTGCCAACGCTGCATGACCCTCATATTTTGCAACAACTAGCCAACGTTTGCGCGGGTAAACCGTCGCGAAAAAAATGACCAACGGGTCACATTGCTGTCGTTTCGTCCCCTACACTCCAGTTTCGGCCCGTGTTTTGCTCGGAAAATGTGACGCAAAAAAGTCGAACTTTGCAAAACACGGGCAGGTCAGGACTTAAGTAGGCCGACGCAAAAGGACTTCCTCACGCCAGGCCCACCCACCCCAACCAGTCCATACGTCTTTCGGCCGCAATGCCGAACGTGCCGTGCCTGCGCGCACGAATCCGGGGCAAGGACCGCACTACGAAGATGCAACAACGAGCAGAGAGCAGACCCACGAGCCAACGCTAAGCACACACCAGAACAAGGGACGGAGAGAAGTATGATCAGTGCCGCTGTCGAACCTCACGTAGAGTCATTCAACCCGGATAACCGCGAGCTGCTGCCACCGGCCCTCGCCCCGACAGTCAAGGCACCCGGCGCCCAGCGCCAGCACAATCGGCACAAGCGCAAGATCCTGTTCGTCACCTCGGAGATCGCCGACCTGGTCAAGACCGGTGGCCTGGGCGACGTGTCCTCGGCCTTGCCCCGGGCCCTGGCGCATCTGCACGATGTACGGGTGCTGATCCCCGGCTACCGTCAGGTGGTCGAGAGCGACAACCCCATCCACATCGTCGGCGAACTCGGCGGCCACGCGGCCTTGCCACCCTGCAAGATCGGCCGCATGGACCTGGCCGACGGCCTGGTGATCTACGTGCTGATCTGCCCCGAGCTGTACCAGCGCGACGGCACGCCCTACGGCGCCAACAACGGTCGCGACTGGCCCGACAACCATATCCGCTT
The DNA here is from genome assembly GCF_029840925.1 of Pseudomonas sp. GD03858. Classification (GTDB taxonomy): domain Bacteria; phylum Pseudomonadota; class Gammaproteobacteria; order Pseudomonadales; family Pseudomonadaceae; genus Aquipseudomonas. The sequence goes on along the minus strand of NZ_JAOCDM010000003.1, from coordinate 55,720 downwards.
CGCCCGCCTGGGCCTGGCCGCGGCGGAAATCGCCGCCGGCGAGGGCATGGCCCACTGGCGCCCCGATCTGGTGCACGCTCACGACTGGCCGGCCGGGCTCGCCCCGGCCTACATGCACTGGCGCGGCTTGAGCACTCCGACCCTGTTCACCATTCACAACCTGGCCTACCAGGGCGTGTACAGCCGTGGTTGCAGCCCGGAGCTGGCGATCCCGGACCATGCCATGCAGCAGGAAGGCATGGAGTTCTACGGCAAGCTGTCGTTCCTCAAGGCCGGGCTGGCCTACTCCAGCCACATCACCACGGTCAGCGCCACCTACGCCCGGGAAATCACCACCCCCGAGTTCGGCTGCGGCCTGGACGGTTTCCTTGCCAGCAAGGCCCAGCACGGGCTGCTCGGCGGCATCCCCAACGGCATCGACGAAAGCTGGGACGCGGCCACCGACCAGCATCTGCACCACAACTTCAGCATCAATGACTGGGCCGGCAAGGCGCGCAACGCCCAGCAGGTGCGCGAGCTGTTCGAATTGCAGCCGTCGGACGGGCCGCTGTTCGCCGTGGTCTCGCGGCTGGTCTACCAGAAGGGCCTGGACCTGACCCTGGGCGTGGCCGACGACATCGTCCGCCAAGGCGGCCAGATCGCCATCATCGGCCGCGGCGAACCGGAGGAGGAACAGGCCATGCGTGAGCTGGCCCTGCGTCATCCGGGCCGTATCGGCGTGCGCATCGGCTTCAACGAGACCGACGCAAGGCGCATGTTCGCCGGTTCCGACTTCCTGCTGATGCCATCGCGCTACGAGCCCTGCGGCCTGAGCCAGATGTACGCCCAGCGTTTCGGCTCGCTGCCGGTGGCGCGCAACACCGGCGGGCTGGCCGATACCATCGAGAACGGCGTCACCGGCTTTCTGTTCGACGACTCGACCGTGGACAGCTACCGCGAAGCCCTGGCCCGGGCGTTCTACGTGTACGCCAAGAAAGACCTGCTCAACGCCATGCGCTGCCTGTCGATGACCCAGCCGTTCAACTGGTGCCAGGCGGTGGAGCCCTACGCCCGGCTGTACGAAGACCTGGTCAGGCAGGCCCAGCACGCCCACTACTGAGCGGAGAGCCGGCGATGCACATACATGGCGCACAGTTGCTGGACGCCACGTCGGCGCGCTTCGCCCTCTGGGCGCCGGATGCGCGTAGCGTGAGCGTGGAAATCGAGCGGCAGCCGCCGGTGGCGCTGCTGCCCGACGAGCGTGGCTGGTACACCGGCGTCGCCCCCTGCCGGGCGGGCGACCGCTATCACTATCGCATCGACGATGAACTGCAGGTGGCCGACCCGGCGTCACGCTATCAGCCCGAGGGCGTGCATGGCCCCAGCGAACTGGTGGATGTCGGCAGCTATCGATGGCAGCACCCGTGGCAAGGCCGCCCCTGGCACGAGGCGGTGATCCAGGAGCTGCACGTGGGCCTGCTCGATGGCTATGACGGCGTGACGAAGGTCCTGCCACGGCTGACCGAACTAGGCATCAGCGCCATCGAGCTGATGCCCCTGGGACAGTTCCCCGGTGAGCGCAACTGGGGCTATGACGGCGTGCTGCCATTCGCCCCGCAGCACAGCTACGGCACGCCGCAGGCGCTGTGCGGCCTGGTCGACCAGGCTCACGGCCACGGCCTGATGGTGCTGGTGGACGTGGTCTACAACCACTTCGGCCCCGACGGCAATTACCTGCACCGCTACGCCAGCCCGTTTTTCCGCGACGACCGGCAGACGCCCTGGGGCGCGGCCATCGACTTCCGTCGCGCCGAGGTGCGCGAGTATTTCATCCAGAACGCGCTGATGTGGCTGTGCGACTACCGCTGCGACGGCCTGCGCCTGGACGCGGTGCACGCCATCGACCAGCCGGATTTTCTCGTCGAACTGGCACAGCGGGTACGCGCCGCCGTCGAGCCCGGGCGGCAGGTGTGGCTGGTGCTGGAAAACGAGCACAACCAGGCCGCGCTGCTGCACCAGGGCTTCGACGCGCAATGGAACGACGACGGCCACAATGCCCTGCATGTGCTGCTGACCGGCGAGACCGAAGGCTACTACGCCGACTACAAGGACCGGCCGATCGACCAGCTGGCCCGCTGCCTGGCCGAAGGCTTCGTGTTCCAGGGCCAGCCCGACCGCCACGGCACGCCTCGGGGCGAGCCCAGCGGTCACTTGCCACCCAGCGCCTTCGTGCTGTTCCTGCAGAACCACGACCAGGTCGGCAACCGCGCCCTGGGCGAACGCCTCACCCGCCTCTGCCCGCCGCAGGCCCTGCGCGCCGCCACCGCGCTGTTGCTGCTGGCGCCGATGATCCCGTTGCTGTTCATGGGCGACGATGACGGCAGCCGCGAGCCGTTCCTGTTCTTCACCGACTTTCACGATGAACTGGCCGATGCGGTGCGTGAGGGGCGACGCGGCGAGTTCGCCCACTTCGATGCCTTCGCCGACCCGCAAAAGCGCGCGCGCATACCCGACCCCAATGCCGAGGCGACCTTCGCCTCATCCAAGCCCCGGCAACAGAATGTGCTGGCCGGCTGGCACGGCCTGTACCAGCAATTGCTCGACCTGCGTCGACGCCATGTCATCGCGCACCTGCCCGGCACCCGCGCCCTGGGCAGCGAGGTACTCGGCGACAAGGCGCTGACCGCCCGCTGGCGCCTGGGCAATGGCGACGAGCTGCGTATCGACCTCAACCTCGCCGCCCTGCCCCAGCCGGTCGCGCTGCCGCCCCTGGAACGGCGTCTGTACGACAGCAGCGACAACGCCCACCCCGACTCGACTCTCGCGGCGCACAGCTGTGTGGTCAGCCTGCTGCCCCGCGACCAGGAGACGCCATGAGCGAACAGCCCCTTCACCGCCTGGCCGCCCGAGTGGGCCTGGCCCGTGACTGGATCGACGCCAACAATCGCCCGCAGCAGGTCAGCGACGACGTGCTGCGCCGGGTGCTCGAAGGCCTCGGCCACCCGGCCGGCGACGCAGCCGCCATCGCTGCCAGCCTGCGCGCCGTCGAACAGGCCGAGGACAGCGAACACCTGCCGCCGCTGCTGACCGTCGATGTCGGCCAGCCGCTGGACCTGCAACGCTATTTCAGCGCCGACCGCCAGGCGCACTGCACGCTGGAGGACGGCAGCCGGCGCAGCCTGGCCCTGGACGCCCAGGCGCGCCTGCCGGGCGAGCTGCCGGTGGGCTACCACCGCCTGGACATCGATGGCCGCACCTTCAACGTGGCCGTGGCACCGCCGCGCTGCCATGCCCTGGAGGACTGCGTCGAACAACAACCGCCGCGCTGCTGGGGCATCGCGGCGCAGCTGTACAGCCTGCGTCGCCCCGGCGATGGCGGCTACGGCGACTGCCTGGCCCTGGAGCAACTGGCGCGCAACGCCGCCGAGCGCGGCGCCGATGCCCTGGCGATCAGCCCGATCCATACCCTGTCGGCGTTCGACCAGCACCACTTCAGCCCCTACTCGCCATCCAGCCGGCTGCTGCGCAACGTGCTCTACGCCAGCCCCGGTGTCGTCTTTGGCGAACGCGAGGTGCGCATGGCCATCGAGACCTGCGACCTGCAGACGACTCTCGACACGCTGGAACAGCAGGCGCTGGTGGATTGGCCCCGGGCCGCGGCTGCCCGCCTGCGCCTGCTCGAGGCGCTCTATCGGCAATTCAGCCAGGGCGAGCATCCATTGCGCCAGGACTTCGACAGCTTCCGCGCCAGCGCCGGCGAGCAGCTGGAGCACCATTGCCGCTTCGAAGTGCTGCAAGCCGAAGCGGTCAGTACCGGCCTGGGCGCCGACTGGCGCCGCTGGCCCAAGGCCTGGCACGACCCCTACCACCCCGAAGTCGAGGCCTTCGCCAACGCCTACCCGGCGCGGGTCGAGTTTCACGCCTTCTGCCAGTGGCTGACCGAGCGCAGCCTGCAACGGGCCCAGGACGCGGCGCGCGGCAATGGCATGGCGGTGGGCCTGATCGCCGACCTGGCGGTGGGGGCCGACGGCGCCGGCAGCCAGGCCTGGAGCCGCCAGGACGAGCTGCTGGCCGACCTCCAGGTCGGCGCCCCGCCCGATATCCTCAATCAGTCCGGCCAGGACTGGGGGATCTGCGCCTTCTCCCCCGAGGGCCTGCGGCGCAACGGCTACCGCGCCTTCATCGAGATGCTGCGGGCCAACCTGGCCCATGCCGGCGGCCTGCGCATCGACCATGTGATGGGCCTGCGCCGCCTGTGGCTGATCCCCCGTGGCGCCAAACCCAGCGAGGGCGCCTACCTGGACTATCCGCTGGACGACCTGCTGCGCCTGCTGGCACTGGAGTCCACGCGGCACCAGGCGATCATCCTCGGCGAAGACCTGGGCACCGTGCCCGAAGGCTTGCGCGAGCGCCTGGCCGACAAGGCGGTGCTGGGCATGCGCGTGCTGCCGTTCGAGCAGACCTCGCCCGGGCAGTTCAAACCGATCCTCGACTGGCCGGACAACGCCTTGGCCACCACCGGCACCCACGACCTCGCCCCCCTGGCCGGCTGGCTGGTGAGCCGCGACATCGACTGGAGCCATCGCCTGCGACTGCTCGACGCCGCCGCCGAGTTGCGCTGGCGCCACACCCGGGCGCTGGAGCGCGACGGCCTGCGCCGCACCCTGGAACAGAACTATGGGCCGCTGGGCGACGACGCGGCGCTGATCGACGCGGCGATCCGCTACGTCGGCCATACCCGCGCGCCCCTGGTGCTGGTGCCACTGGAAGACCTGCTGGGCAGCGACGAGCAGGCCAACCTGCCCGGCACCACCGCAGGCCATCCCAACTGGCGCCGGCGCTTCAAGGCGCAGGTCGCCGACCTGCTCGACGACGAGGACGCCGCCCGCCGCCTGGAGCTGCTGGCCCAGGCCCGCGAACAGGCCTGGGAGCGCGATCGATGAAACCGTTGACCGCCACCCTGCGCCTGCAACTGCACAGCGACTTCACCCTCGATGACGCGGTGCCGCTGGTGCCCTACTTCGCTCGCCTGGGCATCAGCCACCTCTACGCCTCGCCGATCCTCGCCGCCCGCGCAGGCTCCCGGCATGGCTACGACGTGGTCGACCCGACCCGGGTCAACCCCGAGCTTGGCGGCGAGGCGGCGCTCGAACGCCTGGTGGCCGCCCTGCGCCAACATGGCATGGGGCTGATCCTCGACACCGTGTCCAACCACATGGCCGTGGGCGGCGCCGACAATCCCTGGTGGCAGAGCCTGCTGGCCTGGGGCCGGCGCAGCCCCTATGCGGAATTCTTCGATATCCAGTGGCACTCCAGCGACCCGTTGCTGGCCGGCCAGCTGCTGTTGCCGTTCCTCGGCAGCGACTATGGCCTGGCCTTGCAGAACGGCGAGATTCCACTGACGTTCGACGCGCAACAGGGGCGTTTCGAGGTAGCCCACCACGATCACCGCTTCCCGATCTGCCCGCTGGACTACGGGCGCATCCTCGACCAGGCCGAGGATCCGCGCCTGCTGGCATTGGCCGCGCGCTTCAGCGCCCTCGGCGAGGCCAGCGACCCTCTGACCGAGGCCCAACCACTGCACCGTGAGCTGGCGCGCCTGGCCGCCAGCGGCGCAGACCTGCAAGGCGCCCTCGCCGCCTTCGACAGCCGCATTGATGACGGCTTCAAGCGCCTGCACCTGCTGCTGGAGCGGCAGACCTATCGCCTGGCGAGCTGGCGCACCGCCGCCGACGACATCAACTGGCGGCGCTTCTTCGACATCAACGAACTCGGCGGCCTGCGCGTGGAGCGCGCGGTGGTGTTCGAGGCCACCCACGCCAAGCTGTTCGAGCTGATCGAGCGCGGCCTGGTCGACGGCCTGCGCATCGACCATATCGACGGCCTGGCCGACCCGCGCCGCTATTGCCGCAACCTGCGTCGGCGGGTCGACTCGTTGCTGGCGCGCCGGCCACTGGCCGGGGCGCTGGCACACTTCCCGATCTACGTGGAGAAAATCCTCGGCACCGACGAACACCTGCATCGCGACTGGCTTACCGACGGCACCACCGGCTACGAGTTCATGAATCAGGTGTCGCTGCTGCAGCACAACCCCGCCGGCGAAATATCGCTGGGCGAACTGTGGAGTGACGTCAGCGAACGCCCCGCGTTCCCCGAGGAGGTGCGCCTGGCCCGCCACCTGGTGCTCAACGCCAGCCTGGCCGGCGACTGCGAATCCGTGGCCCAGGCCCTGCTGCAGGTAGCCCGCGACGACCTGATGAGCCGCGATCTCACCCTCGGTGCCATTCGCCGGGCGTTGCAGGCGTTGGTCGAGCACTATCCGGTGTACCGCACCTACATCAATGCCTGCGGTCGCCCCGCCGAGGACGAAGCGTTCTTCCAGCAGGCGCTGGCCGGTGCGCGGCAGTCACTGGGGGAAGCCGACCGGCCCCTGATCGATCAGCTCGAACGCTGGCTCGGTGGCCAGCCGTGGCGCCAGCTGCCACCAGGCCGGCCACGCAAGCACCTGCGCCATGCCTGTGTGCGTTTCCAGCAACTGACCGCGCCCAGTGCCGCCAAGGCCGTCGAGGACACCGCGTTCTATCGTTCGGCCCGTCTGCTGTCGCGCAACGATGTGGGCTTCGACGCTGAGCGCTTCAGTGCCGATGCCTCCTGGTTCCACAACGAAGCCCAGCGCCGCCTGCGCGACTTCCCCGACAACCTGCTGGCCACCGCCACCCACGACCACAAGCGCGGCGAGGACTGCCGGGCGCGGCTGGCGGTGCTCAGCGAGCATGGCCCTTGGCTGGCCAGCCGTGTCGAGCATTGGCGTGAACTGGCCGCGCCGCTGCGCGAAACACTCGACGATGGCGACGCCCCCAGCCCCGCCGACGAACTGCTGCTGTTGCAGACCCTGCTCGGCAGCTGGCCGCTGACCCTCGACCCGCATGACCCTGCGGCCCTGCGCGTCTATGCCGAGCGCATCCGCCAATGGCAGCGCAAGGCGCTGCGCGAAGCCAAGCTGCGCAGCAGCTGGGCCGCGCCGAACGAACGCTACGAGCAGGCCTGCGCGGCCTATGTCGACGGCTTGCTGCTGGACGACGAGAACCAGCAGCTGCGCCAGTCCCTGCACGAGGCGGCGCGCCGCCTGGCCTGCCCCGGCGCCTTGAACGGCCTGGTGCAGTGCCTGTTGCGCATGACCACGCCCGGCGTGCCGGACCTGTACCAGGGCAACGAGTACTGGGACTTGTCCCTGGTCGACCCGGACAACCGCCGCCCGGTGGACTACCCTGCCAGACGGGCCAGCCTGGACGACGCCACGCCCCTGGCCGAGCTGCTCGCCCACTGGCGCGACGGCCGCCTCAAGCAAGCCCTGGTGGCCCGGGTGCTGGACGCCCGCCAGGCCCACCCCGAACTGTTCCAGCGTGGCGCCTACCTGCCACTCACCGTGCGCGGGCGCCATGCCGACAAGGTGCTGGCCTTCGCCCGCCTGGGCGAGGACACCCGCGCCATCATCGTCGTACCGCGGCTGGCCAGCGCCCTGCTGGGCCCGGCCGCCACCCCGTTGATCCCGGCACAGAACTGGGACGATACCCGGCTTGTCCTGCCGTTTGCCTTGTCGCCTGCCAACTGCTCGGGACTTTTCGGCGGCGGTGCTGTCACCCCTTCAAGGGAGCTGATGTTGAGCACCGTGCTGATGGAGTTTCCGGTCAATGTGTTGATTGAACATGCCTAACTGCATTCAGGAGCGTCGAGATGAGTGTCGAAGAAAAGCGTATTCGCGAGTTCGCCTATCAGATCTGGGAGTCGGAGGGTAAGCCGGCGGGCCAGGAGGACCGTCATTGGGAAATGGCGCGCAAGCTGGCCGAGGCCGAGGCACTGGCGCCCAAGGCCGCGCCGCGCAAGAAGGCGGCGGCCAAGCCGAAGGTAGCGGCGCCGGCGGAGAAACCGGTGGCAGCCAAGAAACCGCGGGCGGTGAAGAAGCCCGCTGCCGGCTGATTGCCGCACCGGCCTCTTCGCGGGTAAACCCGCTCCCACAAGTGCATGCAACTCCCCTGTGGGAGCGGGTTTACCCGCGAAGAGGCGCGCATTATCACCCAAGCAACTCACCGGACCACGAGGACCGCCATGAGCCCGCGCACCCCGAAGAAGACCCGCTCCGTCGCCCCGTCGCGCATCCGCGAGGGCCTGCCCTTCCCGCTCGGCGCCACCTGGGACGGCCTGGGGGTCAACTTCGCCCTGTTCTCGGCCAACGCCAGCAAGGTCGAGCTGTGCCTGTTCGACGCCAGCGGCGAGCAGGAGATCGAGCGTATCGAACTGCCCGAATACACCGACGAGATCTACCACGGCTACCTGCCCGACGCCCATCCGGGCCTGGTCTACGGCTACCGTGTGCACGGTCCCTACGAACCCGAGAACGGCCACCGCTTCAACCCCAACAAGCTGCTGATCGACCCCTACGCCAAGCAACTGGTCGGCACGCTGCAATGGTCCGAGGCGCTGTTCGGCTACACCATCGGCCACCCCGATGGCGATCTGTCGTTCGACGAACGCGACAGCGCGCCGTTCGTGCCCAAGTGCAAGGTCATCGACCCGGCGTTCACCTGGGGCCGCGACCAGCGCGTGCTGATCCCCTGGGAACGCACGATCATCTACGAAGCCCACACCCGTGGCATCAGCATGCGCCACCCGGCAGTGCCCGAGCACCTGCGCGGCACCTTCGCGGGGCTGGCCAACGACGAATTGCTGGCCCATATCAAGGCACTCGGCGTGTCGAGCCTCGAGCTGTTGCCGATCCACGCCTTCGTCAACGACCAGCACCTGCTGGACAAGGGCCTGAACAACTACTGGGGCTACAACAGCATCGCCTTCTTCGCCCCGCACCCGCGCTACCTGGCCAGCGGCAAGATCGCCGAATTCAAGGAGATGGTCGCGCACCTGCACGACGCCGGGCTCGAGGTGATCCTCGACGTGGTCTACAACCACACCGCCGAGGGCAACGAGCGCGGCCCGACGCTGTCGATGCGCGGAATCGACAATGCCTCCTACTACCGCCTGATGCCCGACGACAAGCGCTTCTACATCAACGATTCCGGCACGGGCAACACCCTCGACCTGAGCCATCCACGGGTGCTGCAACTGGTCACCGACTCGCTGCGCTACTGGGCCGGCGAGATGCACGTGGATGGCTTTCGCTTCGACCTGGCGACCATCCTCGGGCGCTATCACGACGGTTACAGCGAGCGCCACGGCTTCCTCGTCGCCTGCCGCCAGGACCCGATGCTCAGCCAGGTCAAGCTGATCGCCGAACCCTGGGACTGCGGCCCCGGCGGCTACCAGGTGGGCAACTTCGCCCCCGGCTGGGCGGAGTGGAACGATCGCTTTCGCGACACCGTGCGCAGTTTCTGGAAAGGCGACGAAGGCATGCTCGCCGACTTCGCCTCGCGCATCACCGCCTCGGGCGACCTGTTCAACAACCGGGGGCGGCGGCCCTACGCCTCGGTCAATTTCGTCACTGCCCATGACGGCTTCACCCTGCGCGACCTGGTGTCGTACAACGACAAGCACAACGAGGACAACGACGAGAACAACCAGGACGGCACCAACAACAACCTGTCGTGGAACTGCGGCGTCGAAGGCCCCACCGACGATCCCGAGATCAACGCCCTGCGCATGCGCCAGATGCGCAACTACTTCGCCACCCTGCTGCTGGCCCAGGGCACGCCGATGATCGTCGCCGGCGACGAGTTCAGCCGCACCCAGCACGGCAACAACAACGCCTACTGCCAGGACAGCGAGATCGGCTGGGTGAACTGGGACCTGGACCAGGACGGCAAGGATCTGCTGGCCTTCGTCAAGCGCCTGACCCGCCTGCGCCTGGCCTACCCGATCCTGCGTCGCTCACGCTTCCTGGTCGGCGACTACAACGAAGCGATCGGGGTCAAGGACGTCACCTGGCTGGCACCGGATGGCAGCGAAATGACCGTCGAGCAATGGGAAGACCCCCACGGACGCTGCCTGGGCATGCTGATGGATGGCCGCGCCCAGGTCAGCGGCATCGCCCGGCCCGGTGCCGAGGCGACCCTGCTGCTGATCGTCAACGCCTATCACGATGTGGTGCCGTTCACCCTGCCGGCGGTGCCGGAGGGCGACTACTGGAGTTGCCTGGTGGATACCGACCGGCCGGAGCTGCGCAAGCCGCAGCACCTGGCATTCGAAACGGTCTTCGAGGTCAAGGGCCGGTCGCTGCTGTTGCTGGTGTTGCAGCGCGAGGAAGAATGATCCAGAACCCGTCTCCCCGCGCCTCCGGGCGCGGGTTCAGCCGTGAAGATGACGGGTTTGCAGGCACCTGTAGCAACGATTCGGCATAGCCGCGAAGCGGCAAAGCACCGTTCTTGATATGCAAAGAACAAAACCAATCAAATTCAACAAGTTGATTAACTCAACAAGCCATTATCGACTTCTTCACGCTTTCTTGACGCAAGCGCCGGCGTCTCCTTAGCTGAACAGAACCAACACAGTAAAAATTCGTGCCGGGCCCTCTAGCTCGCGCCTTCGTGCGCGCCCGACGAGGCTGGCGCGCTGGTTTGGGTCGCCCCCTGTTTGCGTCGTACAGCTCGTGACACCAGGCCAGGTCCTCGGCTGTTCAACTCACAACAACAGGAGATCCGCCATGAAAAGCCCCTCGAATCCCTCGCGCTTCGATGCTTTTTTTTGCGCGGTTTCCACGTCGCTGCTCCTGGCAACCCCGGTGGAAACTTTCGCGTTCGAACTAGAGCAAAGCGAGCCCTTCGCCCGCTTCATGGAACAGCCCGAGGTGCAGCGACTATCGCTCGAGCCGCTGAGTGTCAGCGGCTTGAACCAAGGCATGCTCAGCGCCTTTTCCGAACGCATGGGCGAGCGCCACGGCCCGCTCGCCCCGGACCTGATCGCCAGCCAGTGGTCACAGTTCTTCCCCGGCGCCCCACGCTCGGGAGCCTTGCCACCCGCCCAGCTCGAGGCCCCCAGCCAGCAATTGATGATCGGCCCCGACTTGTTCGTGCGGGAAACCGCCGCTGGCAATGTACACCGCGCCGGGATCTTCGTCGGTCACAACAACCTGCAGAGCAGCTTCAACGGCATGCGCCCGCTGCTCGGTGACAAGCAGCGTAACGCGGTCAACCTCAGCGGCGAGAGCCTGGGCGTGTACTGGAGCATGACCCACGAACAGGGCTGGCACGTGGACGCCGTGGCCATGGGCACGCGCATCGACGTCAACGGCCGCTCCCAGGCCGGACAGCGGGTGGACGACAGCGGCCATGCGATGACCTTCTCGGTGGAGGGTGGCTACCCCATCGGCCTGGGCGGCGGCTGGGTGATCGAGCCCCAGGCGCAGTTGATCAACCAGCAGTTCTTCCCCGGCAGCCAGGTGCAGGAGGAAACCCTGCAGGCGTTCGACAGCCAGCCGAGCTGGAGCGGTCGGGTCGGTGCGAAACTGTCGGCGCGCTATGAAGTGAAAGGCATGCCGATCGAACCCTACGTGCGCACCAACGTGTGGTACGACTTCAGCGATGGCGACGTGGTCAAGCTCGACCAGGTGGACAAGATCTCCAGCTCGCGCAGCTCCACTTCAGTGGACCTGGGCTTGGGGCTGGTGGCACGGGTCACGCCGAATGTCGCGCTGTTCGTCAGCGCCGACTACAGCACCGACGTGGATGACAATGATCTCAACGGGCTGATCGGCAGTTTGGGGGTCAGGATGCGTTGGTAGATCATCAGCAACCACCGTCCTCTGTAGGAGCGGCCTTGTGTCGCGAAAGGGCCGCAAGGCCGCTCCTACAGGCGAGAGAAAAGCCAGTCACGCCGGCTTCATCACCAGCACCCCCAACGGCGGCAGGTTCAGCGCCAGCGACAGCGGCTGACCATGGCTGGCGATCTCGTCGCTGGCCAGCGCGCCGAGATTGCCCACGTTCGACCCGGCATACAGCCCGGCATCGCTGTTGAGCAGCTCCACCCACTGTTCGCCGAACGGCACGCCGATCCGATAGCCCTCGCGCGGCACCGGGGTGAAGTTGGCCACCACCAGCAACGGCTCGCCCTGGCTGCTCCAACGCAGCCAGGCATACACGCTGTTGTGCGCGTCATCGCCGATCAGCCACTGGAAGCCCTGGGCCTGGCAGTCCTGCTCGTGCAGCGCGGGCAGCTCGCGGTACAGCCGGTTGAGGTCGGCCACCAGTTTCTGCACGCCCTGGTGCTCGGGGTACTGCAGCAGGTACCAGTCCAGCTGCTGGTCGTGGTTCCACTCGCGCCACTGGCCGAACTCGCAGCCCATGAACAGCAACTTCTTGCCGGGGTGGGTCCACATGAACGCCAGGTACGCCCGCAGGTTGGCGAACTTCTGCCAGCGGTCGCCCGGCATCTTGTCGATCAGCGAATGCTTGCCGTGCACCACCTCGTCGTGGGAGATGGGCAGGATGAAGTGCTCGGAGTACGCGTAGATCAGCCCGAAACTCATCTCGTTGTGATGATAGGTGCGGTGGATCGGGTCGTTCTGGATGTAATGCAAGGTGTCGTGCATCCAGCCCATGTTCCACTTGTAGGCAAAGCCCAGGCCGCCCTGCTGCGCCGGCTGGCTGACCCCGGGCCAGGCGGTGGACTCTTCGGCGATGATCAGCGCGCCCGGCGCTTCATGGGCGGCAACGCCATTGAGGTGGCGGATGAAGTCGATGGCCTCGAGGTTCTCGCGTCCGCCATGGCGGTTGGGCACCCATTCGCCGGCCTTGCGCGAATAGTCGCGGTAGAGCATCGAGGCCACCGCGTCCACGCGCAGGCCGTCGATGTGGAAGTGCTTGAGCCAGTACAGCGCCGAGGCCAGCATGAAGCCGCGCACCTCGTTGCGGCCGAGGTTGTAGATCAGCGTGTTCCAGTCCTGGTGGAAGCCTTCGAGCGGGTTGTCGTACTCGTACAGGGCGGTGCCATCGAACCGCGCCAGGCCATGCTCGTCGGTGGGGAAATGCGCCGGCACCCAATCGAGGATCACGCCGATGCCGCCCTGGTGGCAGGCATCGACGAAGAAGGCGAAGTCCTCGGCGCTGCCATAGCGCGAGGTCGGCGCGAACAGCGACAGCGGCTGGTAGCCCCAGGAGCCGCCGAACGGGTGCTCCATGATCGGCAACAGCTCGATGTGGGTGAAGCCCAGTTCCTGCACGTAGGGCACCAGGCGCTCGGCCAGCTCGTGCCAGTTGTAGAAGCGCGCGACTTCACCGGCATCGTCCTGCTCGCAGCGCCAGGAGCCGGCATGCAGCTCGTAGATCGACAGCGGCGCGCTATAGGCATGCCGTTGGGCGCGCTCGGCCATCCAGTCGTGATCGCGCCAGTCATGGGCCAGCGCGCCGGCCACCATCGAGGCGGTGCTCGGCGGCAGCTCGGTGGCACGCGCCAGGGGGTCGGCCTTGAGCGGCAGCACGCCGTCCGCGCCCAGCACTTCGAACTTGTAGGCCTCGCCCACGCCGAGCCTGGGCACGAACAGCTCCCAAACCCCGGCGCTGTGGCGCAGGCGCATGGGGTGGCGGCGACCGTCCCAGTTGTTGAAATCGCCGACCACCGAGACCCGCCGGGCGTTGGGCGCCCACACCGAGAAGCACACGCCCGCGACGCCGTCGGCAACGGTCGGCTGGGCACCGAAACGCCCGGACAGGTCGCGGTGGTTGCCCTCGGCGAACAGGTAGAGGTCCATGTCGCCCAGTTGCGGGCCGAAGCTGTAAGGGTCCTCGGTGACCTGCTCGCCGCCGGCCCAGCCGATCTGCAGCAGGTAAGCCCGTGCCTCATCGAGGTGCGCGGTGAACAGCCCCGGCACGCTGCCCTGCACCATTTCGGCTAGCACCTGCCCATCGTCGCGCGCCAGCAGTCGTGCGTTCAGGGCATTGGGCAGGAAGGCGCGGACGAACAGGCCGCCCGCGCCGTCGCCATGGGGGCCGAGCACGGCAAATGGATCGGCGTGCTCGGCGCGGGCCAGGGCGTCGAGGTCCCGTTGCCGAAGGCCGCCGTTGTCACGCGTGGTTGCGTTCATTTATGACTCTCCCCAGGTACTGATCAGTCCATGCAGGCCATGCAAAGGCACGGCCAGCCAGCTTGGCCGGTTTTCGGCTTCATAGGTGATTTCGTAGGCGGCCTTCTCCAGGCAGAACAGCTCCAGCGCCGCGCGCTCGCCCTCGGCCTGCTGCCAGGCGTGAGGCATGGCGGCGGTGGCCAGCCCGTAGGCTTCGACGAAGGCGTGACGCGACTGGTGCAGGTACTGCCGGGCGACCCGCTGCCGGGCCTGGCGCGCCGCGTCGGACAGGTCGACCGCCGAGGCGCTGCGCAGGATCATCGCAGCAGCATAGTCGAAGGAGCGCAGCACGCCGCTGACATCCTTGTACGGGCTGTGTTTCGCCCGGCGCTCGTCCAGCGGGCGCGCCGGCTCGCCCTCGAAATCGATCAGGTAGGCATCGCCCTGCACCACCAGTACCTGGCCCAGGTGCAGGTCGCCGTGCACGCGCATCAGCAAGCCACCCCGGGCCTGCCGGGCAAGGTTGTCGACATGCTGCTGCAGGCCTTCACGCTGTTGCTGCAAGTCGTCGACCAGGGCCTGGCTGTCGCGGTCCAGCGTGTCGCGGTGCTGGGCCAGCAGGTCGAGGGCACGGGTCAGCTCAGTGCTGATCTGCCGGCTCCAGCGCTCGCTGTCCCGGGCATCGCTCGGGCGAGACTGGAACGCCGCGTCGTCGCTCGGCGCGGCCAACAGCAGGTGCATCTCGCCCAGGCGCTGGCCGAACAAGGCGGCGAAACCGGTCAGCTCGGCCAGGGCATCGGTATGCGCCTCCTGTTCGACATCGCCGGGTTCCATCTGATCGCGGATCGCCCGCTCCAGGGTGTTCTGCGTCCATTCCCAGGCATCGCCCTGGTTGCTCAGGTAGCCCTGGGCGATCATCAGCAGGTGGGGCTGCCCGCTGTCATCGACACGGCTGACCCAAGCCAGCAAGGGCGAGATATTGGCAAAGCCCGCAGCGCTGAGGTAAGCGCTCATCTCCAGCTCAGGATGCACGCCCGGATTGACCCGGCGAATCAACTTGAGCACCAGGCTGCCACCGACCACCACCGAGCTGTTGGACTGCTCGGCGCCCAGGTAGCGCACCTCGCTCTGCTCATCGAGCTGCAGCGCGGCCAATGCCTCGGTGCGATGGAAATGCAGCTCGCCCAGCCCGTCGCCACAGGACAGGCGCAGGCCCTCCTGGCAGCCCTTGAGCACGGCGCGAACGAACGGTTCGAGCACGAAGGCATCGGTGATCAGCCCCACCTGGCGGCCACGGCGCACCCGTGACAACGCCAGCTGCTGGGGCAAAGCGGTGTTGATCTGCTCTTCGGGCAGCAGGCCGAAGGGCAGCTGGTAGTGAGTGACGACGCCCTCGCTGTGCACTTCCAGCTCGGCGAGCAGCACCGGCAGCGCCGTGGTGGCGAAGCGCACGCCATAGCGCAGCCGCACCTGGTCGATCGGCCCTTCCTTGCCGGCGAACCAGCGGCGCTTGGGCAGGTATTGCGGCAGGATCGACCCCTGCAAGGTCTCGCGCGATGGCGACTCGAGCAGCTCCTCCATGCGCTTGCGCAGCACCAGGGTGGTCAGCTCGGGCAGCCCCTCGGCAGGCTGGACATGCCAACTGGGCATACGATCGTGGGAGGCCAGCAAGAACCAGTAGAAGCCATAAGGTGGCAGAGTCAGCAGGAACGGCAATTGGCCGATGGGCGGGAACGCGCTGCCACCGAGCATTTCTACCGGCACCCGGTCGGCGTACTGCGACAGCTCCAGCTCCGCTGCCTGGGCCGCCCGTGAGACGTTGGCCACGCACAGCACGATTTCGCCATTGCCGTCGGCATCGGTGTATTCACGGATATACGCCAGCACCCGGCGATTGCTCGGCGTGAGCATCTTCAGGCTGCCACGGCCAAAGGCCTTCTGCTGCTTGCGCACCGCCAGCAGACGGCGATTCCAGTTGAGCAATGAGTGCGGGTCGTGGGCCTGGGCCTCGACGTTGATGGTCTGGTAGCCGTACAGCGGGTCCATGATCGGCGGCAGCACCAGGCGCTGTGGGTCGGCCCGGGAAAAGCCGCCGTTGCGGTCCGGCGACCATTGCATGGGGGTGCGCACACCGTCGCGGTCGCCCAGGTAGATGTTGTCGCCCATGCCCAGTTCGTCACCGTAGTACAGGGTCGGAGTACCGGGCATCGACAGCAGCAGGCTGGTCAGCAGCTCGATACGCCGCCGGTCACGCTGCAGCAGCGGCGCCAGGCGTCGGCGAATGCCAAGGTTGATGCGCGCGCGGCGGTCCTCGGCGTAGTAGTTCCACAGGTAGTCGCGCTCGCGGTCGGTGACCATCTCCAGGGTCAGCTCATCGTGGTTGCGCAGGAAGATCGCCCATTGGCAGTTGGCCGGGATCTCCGGGGTCTGGCGCAGGATATCGGTGATCGGGAAGCGGTCCTCCATGGCCAGGGCCATGTACATGCGCGGCATCAGCGGGAAGTGGAAGGCCATGTGGCACTCGTCGCCATCGCCCTCGCCGAAGTACGGGCGGGTGTCTTCCGGCCACTGGTTGGCCTCGGCCAGCAGCATGCGGTCAGGGTAGTTGGCGTCGATCTCGGCGCGGATCGCCTTGAGCACGGTATGGGTTTCGGGAAGGTTCTCGTTGTTGGTGCCGTCACGCTCGATCAGGTACGGGATGGCGTCCAGGCGCAGGCCGTCGACGCCGATGTCGAGCCAGTAGCGCATCACCCCGATCACGGCCTTGAGCACCTGCGGGTTGTCGAAGTTCAGGTCCGGCTGGTGCGAGTAGAAGCGGTGCCAGAAGTACTGGCCGGCGACCGGGTCCCAGGTCCAGTTGGACTTCTCGGTGTCGAGGAAGATGATCCGCGTGCCGTCGTATTTCTGGTCATCGTCGGACCATACATAGAAATCCCGGGCCTTGCTGCCGCGCCTGGCGTGGCGGGCGCGCTGGAACCAGGGGTGCTGGTCGGAGGTGTGGTTGATGACCAGCTCCGTGATCACCCGCAGGCCGCGCTTGTGCGCCTCGGCGATGAAACGCTTGGCGTCGGCCATGCTGCCGTAGTCCGGGTGCACGGCCTTGTACTCGGCGATGTCGTAGCCGTCGTCGCGTCGGGGCGAGGGGTAGAACGGCAGCAGCCAGAGGGTGTTGACGCCCAGTTCGGCGATGTAGTCGAGCTTGCCGATCAGCCCTGCGAAATCGCCGATGCCATCGTTGTTCGAATCGAAGAACGATTTCACGTGCAACTGGTAGATCACCGCGTCCTTGTACCACAGCGGATCGTCGATGAAGGCTGCCGGGCGGGAACGCTTGGCCATTGGGGACTCCTTTCATTTTCCGGTTCGGCACGCACCCTGTAGGAGCGGCCTTGTGTCGCGAAAGGGGCGCGAAGCGGCCCCAGGATTTCAGCGACGCTGCAGATATTGCCGGGGCTGCTTTGCAGCCCTTTCCGACCGGTCCGACGTCTCGGCAAGGCCGCTCCTACAGGGGATTAGCGCAGCTTCTCGATGCGCCAGATACCAAACGGCTGGTGCCACGGCTCGATGCGCATCCACTGGGTCTTGCCATGCCAGGTCCAGCGGTGGCCATTCATCAGGTCCTCGCCCTGGGTGTCGGCGCTATCGTCCAGCCCCAACTCCCACAGCGGCAGCTCGAAACTGGCCTCCTGGGCGTTGTACGGGTCGAGGCTGATGGCCACCAGGATGACGTTGTCACGCTCGGGCGTGCGCTTGGCGAAATACAGGATCTGATCGTTCCAGCAGTTGAGGAACACCACCCCCAGGTGAGTCTGCAGGGCGCGGTTGTGCCGGCGGATGCGATTGAGCTGGGCGATCTCGGCGACAATGTTGCCGGGTTGGGTGAAATCGCGCGGGCGGATCTCGTACTTCTCCGAGTCCAGGTACTCCTCCTTGCCTGGCAGCGGCGTGCCTTCGCACAGCTCGAAGCCCGAATACATGCCCCACAAGCCCGAGCCCATGGTCGCCAACGCGGCGCGGATGAGAAAGCCGGCACGGCCTGACGTCTGCAGGAAGAACGGGTTGATGTCCGGTGTATTGACGAAGAAGTTGGGCCGGTAGCACTCGCTCCAGGGCGGCTGGTTGAGCTGCTCGAAGTACTCGCGCAGCTCCTGCTTGCTGTTACGCCAGGTGAAGTAGGTGTAGCTCTGGGCATAACCGACCTTGCCCAGGCGCGCCATCATCGCCGGGCGGGTGAAGGCCTCGGCGAGGAAGATCACCTCGGGGTGCTGGCTGCGCACATTGGCGATCAGCCACTGCCAGAACGGCAGCGGCTTGGTGTGCGGGTTGTCGACGCGGAAGGTCTTCACGCCCTCCTCCACCCAGCCGACCACCACGTCGCGCAAGGCCAGCCACAAGCTCGGCACCGATTCGGGGGCGTAGAAATCGACATTGACGATGTCCTGGTACTTCTTCGGCGGGTTCTCGGCGTAACGGATGCTGCCGTCGGGGCGCCAGCTGAACCAGCCAGGGTGCTCCGTGAGCCAGGGGTGGTCCTGGGAGCACTGGATGGCGAAATCCAGGGCGATCTCCAGCCCATGCTCGGCGGCGGCGGCGACCAGGCGGCGGAAGTCCTCGCGGCTGCCCAACTGCGGATGGATGGCGTCGTGTCCGCCCTCGGGACTGCCGATGGCGTAGGGGCTGCCGGGATCGCCGGGCTCGGCCTGCAAGGCATTGTTGCGGCCCTTGCGGTGCTTCATGCCGATGGGGTGGATCGGCGGGAAGTACAGCACGTCGAAACCCATGTCGCGGATCATCGGCAGGCGCTGGTGCACATCGTCAAACGTGCCGTGGCGCTGCGCGTCGTCGGTGACCGAGCGCGGAAACAGTTCGTACCAGCTGGCGAACAGCGCCGCCTCGCGGTCGACATCCACGGGAAACTCGCGGCTGCGGGTGAGGTAGCTGCGGTGCTCGGCCTCGGCCATCAGTTGCGCCGCGTCGGGGTGCAGCAGCAACGCCACCTGGTCATCCACCGGCAAATCCGGCAGGCGCTGTTGCAAGGTTTCAAGCTGCTCGCGCAGCAACCCGTCGCTGCGTTCGATGCCCTGGCCCAGCAGCAACCGGCCCTCTTCCAGTTCGAGCTTCACGTCCACACCGGCGGCGTACTTCTTCTCCAGGTCATGACAGTAAGTGGCGAAAGGGTCGACCCAGGCTTCGATGCTGAACAGGTGCAAGCCCAGATCGGTCGGGGTGAACGCCGCCAGCCACAGGTCGTTGCCGAGCGAATGCATGGCCACGCAGTGCCAGCGCCGACTGTAGGCCTGGCGCCAGTACAGGCTCACCGCCAGGCGATCGTGGCCATCGCTGTAGACCTTGGCGCTCACCTCGACCTGGTGGCCGCGCACCGCCTTGCTGGCGAAGCTGCCGCCGTCGAGCACCGGGCTTGCGTCCTCGATCACGATGCGCGGCGCCAGCAGCGCCTGGGACAGGCTGATGGCCTGGTCCGGGTGATCGTTGGCCATGGGCACGCTTTCGAACGGCTCTTTACCAGACATCGACCTGCTCCCCTGGGCTGGTGGCGGTAAGGGTTCAGAGCCGTGTTGGCGCACGTGGGTTCAAAAAAAATGAGCGTCGGGCGCAGGCCTGGGTCAAAGCCTGCGACACCGCTTCATTCATCCCCCGAGGCCAGGCCCATGAACATTCCCATTCCACCGGAGACACCCGACCCGAACATCGACGACCCGACCTTGCCGCCGCCGGTGCCCGAGCAGGATCCGGACGAGCTGCCGGTCAAGCCGACCGTGCCACCGACCGTGGGCGACCCGCCGAGCGAGGAGCCGCCGGTGAAAGGTAGAGGATAGACAAGGTTGTGGAATTTTGACCGCCTGAACCGGCCCCATCGCGGGGCAAGCCCGCTCCCACACAGACTTGTGGGAGCGGGCTTGCCCCGCGATGGGGCCGGCCCTGACAGCACAAAGTCCGGCCCGATACACCTGGCATTTCTACCAGTAGCGCCCGCTCACGAAGCCACGTAAAGAGAAGCACCACCCTCTGACGACCACCTCCAGCATGCGCTCGCGCCTCTACATCGCCTTCCACCTGCAGCGGATTCTCGCCGGTTTCCTCGAACAGAGCCTGCACTGGATCCGGCCGAACATCGCGATGGACGAACTGGGCGCCGACAGCTTCGACGTGGTCGAACTGCAGGCCATCGTCGAAGAGACGTTCGGCATCGTCATCCCCCATCAAGTCCAGACGTACACCACCTTTGCCGAACTGGTCGACCTGGTCTACAAAGCGCTGCCTAACCTCCCAGCTCCTCCACGCTGATCTCACGCATCCGAAACTTCTGCACCTTCCCCGTCACCGTCATCGGAAACTCATCCACGAACCGGAAATGCCGCGGCACCTTGTAATGGGCGATGCGCGCCTTGCACCAGCCCTGCAGCTCCTCGACCGTGACGCTATGTCCCGGGTGCAGCTTGATCCACGCCACCACCTCTTCCCCGTACTTGCTGCACGGAATACCGATGACCTGGGCATCGGCCACCGCCGGGTGGGTGTAGAAGAACTCCTCAAGCTCGCGCGGGTAGATGTTCTCGCCACCGCGAATGATCATGTCCTTGTTGCGCCCGACGATACGCACGTAACCCTCGTCGTCCATCACCGCCAGGTCGCCGGTGTGCATCCAGCGCGCCGGGTCGATGGCGTCAGCGGTGGCCTGGAGATTGTCCCAATAACCGAGCATCACGCTGTAGCCCCGGGTACACAGTTCGCCGATCTCGCCACGGGCAACGATGCGCCCGTCGGCATCCACCAGCTTGGTCTCCAACTGCGGCTGGGTCCGGCCGACAGTGGTCACGCGCAGTTCCAGCTCGTCGTCCGGGCCGGTCTGCAGCGACACCGGGCTGGTCTCGGTCATGCCGTAGGCGATCTGCACCTCGGCCATGTGCATCTGCTCGATGACCTTGCGCATCACCTCGATCGGGCAGGTGGCGCCGGCCATGATGCCGCTGCGCAGTGTGGACAGGTCCAGCGCGGCGCGGCTGGGGTGGTCGAGCATGGCGATGAACATGGTCGGCACGCCATAGAGGATGCTCGCGCGCTCCTCGGCCACGGCGCGCAGGGTGAGTTCGGCGTCGAAGGCGTCGTTGGGATAGATCAGGGTGCTGCCGTGGGTGATGCCACCAAGGTTGCCCATGACCATGCCGAAGCAGTGGTACAGCGGCACCGGGATCACCATGCGATCCTGCTCGGTCAGGCCCAGGCTCTCGCCGACCATGTAGCCGTTGTTGAGCAGGTTGTAATGGCTCAGGGTCGCGCCCTTGGGCGCGCCGGTGGTGCCGGAGGTGTACTGGATGTTCACCGGCTGGTCGAACTGCAGGCCCTGCTGCCGGGCCTCGTAGGCAGCGAGCTCCACCTGCCCTGCCCGCCCGGCCAGCGCGGTCCAGGGCAAGAAGCCCGTGGGCGGCTCGACAGCCAGGCTGATCACCCCGCGCAGGTCGGGCAGGCGTTCGCTGGCCAGCTCGCCCACGGCATGGGCCGCCAGCTCAGGTACCAGGTCCTGCACCATCGCGTGGTAGTCGGAGGTCTTGAAAGCGTCGGCACACACCAGCCAGCGGCAGCCGGACTGGCGCAGCACGTATTCCAGCTCGCCCACCCGATAGGCCGGGTTGATATTGACCAGAATCCCGCCGACCTTGGCGGTGGCCAATTGCAGGATGCACCACTGGGCGCAGTTGGGCGCCCAGATGCCGACCCGCTCGCCGACCTCCACGCCCAGCGCCATCAAGGCCCGGGCATGCACGTCGACCTCGGCGGCCAGCTCGCGCCAGCTGTAGCGCAATCCCTGGTGGCGCACCACCAGCGCCTCGCGCTCGCCGTGGCGGGTGACGGTGGCATCGAAGGCCTGGCCGATGGTCAGGGTAAGCAATGGTTTGTCTTGACGACCGCGCGTGTAGCTTGGTTGAGGCATGGTTGTCCCTTCTTGTGGTTGTTCTGGGCATGACTGAAGCAGGCGGCAATTACTCTGGCGTAGATTTACGTTTACGTAAAGGTGACGTTCCGATTGACAGCCCCGGAAGGCAGGTTTACGTTAACGTCAACCACGTATCACGGCGACCTTGTGGAAACGAGGTTGTGAAAACAAAGTTGTGGGAGCGGAGTTGTGGGAGCGGGCTTGCCCCGCGATGAGGCCGGACCAGGCAACACAGCTGGCCGTTCTGACGGGCATCGCGGGGCAAGCCCGCTCCCACAACCCCGCTTCCACAAGGTCGCCGTGGTACCTCGAATTTCAAGAACAAGAAGGTGCCTCCCATGCATTACCCCAGCCTGAACTTCGCCCTGGGCGAGACCATCGACATGCTCCGCGACCAGGTGCGCACCTTCGTCGCCGCCGAACTGGCGCCGCGCGCCGCGCAGATCGACCACGACAACCTGTTCCCCGCCGACATGTGGCGCAAGTTCGGCGACATGGGCCTCTTGGGCATCACCGTGCCGGAAGAATACGGCGGCGCCGGCCTGGGCTACCTGGCCCACGTGGTGTCGATGGAAGAGATCAGCCGCGCCTCGGCCTCGGTGGCCCTGTCGTACGGCGCCCACTCCAACCTGTGCGTCAACCAGATCAACCGCAACGGCACCCATGAGCAGAAGCAGAAGTACCTGCCCAAGCTGATCAGCGGCGAGCATATCGGCGCCCTGGCCATGAGCGAGCCCAACGCCGGCTCCGACGTGGTGTCGATGAAGCTGCGCGCCGAAAAACGCGGCGACCGCTACGTGCTCAACGGCAGCAAGACCTGGATCACCAACGGCCCCGACGCCAACACCTACGTGATCTACGCCAAGACCGACCTGGACAAGGGTCCCCACGGCATCACCGCGTTCATCGTCGAGCGCGACTGGAAAGGCTTCAGCCGCAGCAACAAGTTCGACAAGCTGGGCATGCGCGGCTCCAACACCTGCGAGCTGTTCTTCGATGACGTCGAAGTGCCGGAAGAAAACATCCTCGGCCAGCTCAACGGCGGCGTGCGCGTGCTGATGAGCGGCCTGGACTACGAGCGCGTGGTGCTCGCCGGCGGCCCCACCGGCATCATGCAGAGCTGCATGGACCTGGTGGTGCCCTACATCCACGACCGCAAGCAGTTCGGCCAGAGCATCGGCGAGTTCCAGCTGATCCAGGGCAAGATCGCCGACATGTACACCCAGCTCAACGCCAGCCGCGCCTACCTGTACACCGTGGCCCAGGCCTGCGACCGCAGCGAAACCACCCGCAAGGACGCCGCCGGGGTGATCCTGTACACCGCCGAGCGCGCCACGCAGATGGCCCTGGAGGCGATCCAGATCCTTGGCGGCAACGGCTACATCAACGAGTTCCCGGCCGGGCGCCTGCTGCGTGACGCCAAGCTTTACGAGATCGGCGCCGGCACCAGCGAGATTCGCCGGATGCTGATCGGCCGCGAACTGTTCAACGAAACCCGCTGAAGAAGCTTCAAGCAGCAAGCTACAAGCGGCAAGTAACAGCGCTGCACGCTTGTAGCCACAACACTGAACAATCTTGCAGCTTGAAGCTTGAGGCTTGATTCTGCGCGAGGAGTCATGATGATCCTGAAGTCACAGTTGAACGTTAAATCACCAGAGTTCGCGCAGAGCTGGGCCGCCATGGCGGCCCAGGTCCAGGCCCTGCGCGGCCTGCTCGCCCAGGTCAATCAGGGCGGCGGGCCGAAGGCCCAGGAGCGGCATACCTCGCGCGGCAAGCTACTGCCCCGCGAGCGCATCGACCGCCTGCTCGACCCGGGCTCGGCGTTTCTCGAGATCGGCCAGCTGGCCGCCCATGAAGTCTACGGCGAAGACGTGCCGGCCGCCGGCGTGATCGCCGGCATCGGCCGGGTCGAAGGCGTGGAGTGCATGATCGTGGCCAACGACGCCACGGTCAAAGGCGGCTCCTACTACCCGCTGACGGTGAAAAAGCACCTGCGCGCCCAGACCATCGCCCTGCAGAACCGCCTGCCGTGCATCTACCTGGTGGACTCCGGCGGCGCCAACCTGCCGCGCCAGGACGAAGTGTTCCCCGACCGCGAGCACTTCGGGCGAATCTTCTTCAACCAGGCCAACATGAGCGCCCTGGGGATCCCGCAGATCGCCGTGGTGATGGGCTCGTGCACCGCCGGTGGCGCCTATGTGCCGGCCATGGCCGACGAGGCGATCATGGTGCGCCAGCAGGCGACCATCTTCCTGGCAGGCCCGCCTTTGGTAAAGGCCGCGACCGGTGAAGTGGTCAGCGCCGAGGACCTCGGTGGCGCCGACGTACACTGCCGCACCAGCGGCGTGGCCGACCATTACGCCGACAACGACGAGCATGCCCTGGCCATCGCCCGGCGCAGCGTCGCCAACCTCAACTGGCACAAGCAGGGCAAGCTGCAGTGCCAGGCGCCGATCGCGCCGCTGTACAACGCCGAGGAGCTGTACGGCGTGGTCCCGGCCGACGCCAAGCAGCCGTTCGATGTGCGCGAGGTGATCGCCCGCCTGGTCGATGGCTCGGCGTTCGATGAGTTCAAGGCGCTGTTCGGCACCACCCTGGTGTGCGGCTTCGCCCACCTGCACGGCTACCCGGTGGCGATCCTGGCCAACAACGGCATCCTCTTCGCGGAAGCTGCGCAAAAAGGCGCGCACTTCATCGAGCTGGCCTGCCAGCGCGGCATCCCGCTGCTGTTCCTGCAGAACATCACCGGCTTCATGGTCGGCAAGAAGTACGAGGAAGGCGGCATCGCCAAGCACGGCGCCAAGTTGGTGACCGCGGTGGCCTGCGCCCAGGTGCCGAAGTTCACGGTGATCATCGGCGGCAGTTTCGGCGCCGGCAACTATGGCATGTGTGGCCGCGCCTACGACCCGCGCTTCCTGTGGATGTGGCCCAACGCCCGCATCGGCGTGATGGGCGCCGAACAGGCCGCCGGCGTGCTGGCCCAGGTCAAGCGCGAACAGAGCGAGCGCAGCGGCGAGGCGTTCAGCAGCGAAGACGAGAAGAAGCTCAAGCAGCCGATCCTCGACCAGTACGAGCGCCAGGGCCACCCCTACTACTCCAGCGCCCGGCTGTGGGACGACGGCGTCATCGACCCGGCGCAGACCCGCGACGTGCTCGGCCTGGCGTTGTCCGCCGCGCTGAACGCCCCGATCGAACAGAGCCGCTTCGGCATTTTCCGGATGTGACCCATGAGCGAATTCGCCACCCTTGAATTGGTCAAGGACCCTCGCGGCTTCGCCACCCTGTGGCTGAGCCGGGAAGACAAGAACAACGCCTTCAACGCACAGATGATCCGCGAACTGATCGTCGCCCTCGACCGCCTGGCTGAAGACGCCAGCCTGCGCTTCGTGGTGCTGCGCGGCCGCGGCCGGCACTTCAGCGCCGGCGCGGACCTGGCCTGGATGCAGCAGTCGGCGCAGCTGGACTTCAACACCAACCTCGACGACGCCCACGAGCTGGGCGAGCTGATGTACGCCCTGCACCGGCTCAAGGCGCCGACCCTGGCCGTGGTGCAAGGCGCGGCCTTCGGCGGGGCGCTGGGGCTGATCAGCTGCTGCGACATGGCCATCGGCGCCGAGGACGCGCAGCTGTGCCTGTCGGAAGTGCGCATCGGCCTGGCCCCGGCGGTGATCAGCCCGTTCGTGGTCAAGGCCATCGGCGAGCGCGCCGCCCGCCGCTACGCCCTCACCGCCGAGCGCTTCAGCGGCGTGCGCGCCCGCGAGCTGGGCCTGCTGGCCGAGGTGTACCCGGCCAGCGAGCTGGACGCCCAGGTCGAGGCCTGGGTCGACAACCTGCTACAGAACAGCCCGCAGGCGCTGCGCGCCACCAAAGACCTGCTGCGCGAGGTGGACGCCGGCGAGCTGAGCCCGGCCCTGCGCCGCTACTGCGAGAACACCATCGCCCGCATCCGCGTCAGCGCCGAAGGCCAGGAAGGCCTGCGCGCTTTCCTGGAAAAACGCCGTCCCGCCTGGCAAGACAACAAGGAGCCGCGCCCATGAGCCGACCCACGCTGACCACCCTGCTGGTCGCCAACCGCGGCGAGATCGCCTGCCGGGTAATGCGCACCGCCAAGGCCATGGGCCTGACCACCGTGGCCGTGCACAGCGCCACCGACCGCGAGGCGCGCCACAGCCGCGAGGCCGATATCCGTGTCGACCTCGGTGGCACCAAGGCCGCCGAAAGCTACCTGGTGATCGACAAGCTGCTCGCCGCGGCCAAGGCCAGCGGCGCCCAGGCAATCCACCCGGGCTATGGCTTCCTGTCGGAGAACGCCGGTTTTGCCCGCGCCATCGAACAGGCCGGGCTGATCTTCCTCGGCCCACCGGCCAGCGCCATCGACGCCATGGGCAGCAAGTCGGCGGCCAAGGCGCTGATGGAGTCCGCTGGCGTGCCGCTGGTGCCGGGCTACCACGGCGAGACCCAGGACCTGGAGACCTTCCGCGCCGCCGCCGAGCGCATCGGCTACCCGGTGCTGCTCAAGGCCAGCGCCGGGGGCGGTGGCAAGGGCATGAAGGTGGTCGAGGACGAGAGCCAGCTGGCCGACGCCCTGGCCTCGGCGCAGCGCGAGGCGCAGTCATCGTTCGGCGATGCGCGCATGCTGGTCGAGAAGTACGTGCTCAAGCCGCGTCATGTGGAGATCCAGGTGTTCGCCGACCAGCACGGCAACTGCCTGTACCTCAACGAGCGTGACTGCTCGATCCAGCGTCGCCACCAGAAGGTGGTCGAGGAAGCTCCCGCGCCGGGCCTGTCCCCCGAACTGCGCCAGGCCATGGGCGAGGCCGCGGTGCGCGCCGCCCAGGCCATCGGCTACGTGGGCGCCGGCACCGTCGAGTTCCTGCTCGATGCCCGTGGCGAGTTCTTCTTCATGGAAATGAATACCCGCCTGCAGGTGGAGCACCCGGTCACCGAGGCCATCACCGGGCTCGACCTGGTGGCCTGGCAGATCCGCGTGGCCTGCGGCGAGCCGCTGCCGATCACCCAGGAGCAGGTGCCGCTGATCGGCCATGCCATCGAGGTGCGGCTGTACGCGGAGGATCCGGCCAACGAGTTCCTGCCGGCCACCGGTACCTTGGCACTGTACCGCGAGTCGGCGCCGGGCGAAGGCCGCCGGGTGGACAGCGGCGTCAACGAGGGCGACGTGGTGTCGCCGTTCTATGACCCGATGCTGGGCAAGCTGATCGCCTGGGGCCAGGACCGCGAACAGGCGCGCCTGCGGTTGCTGGCGATGCTCGATGAGTTCGCCATTGGCGGGGTGAAGACCAATATCGCCTTCCTGCGCCGCATCCTCGCGCACCCGGCGTTTGCCGAGGCGCAGTTGGACACCGGGTTCATTCCGCGTCACCAGGACGTGTTGCTGCCTGCGCCCCAGGCGCTGCCGGCGCAGTTCTGGGAGGCTGCCGCCGAGGCGTGGCTGCAAGGCGAGCCTGCGTTGCAGCGCCAGGACGACCGCGCTTCACCGTGGGCGGCTCGCGATGGCCTGCGCCTGGGCTTGCCGGCGCGCAGCAGCCTGCACCTTCAGTGCGAAGGGCATGAACAGGCGGTGGCGCTGGAGCGCAGCGCGCCTTCGGCCTATCGGCTGGAGGGGGAGCAGCTGTGTCATGACCAGGACGGCCTGCGCCGTCGGTATCTGGCGGTGCGTCGGGGTGGCACCTTGTACCTGCAGTGGGCCGGCGAGTTGCACGCCATCAGCGTCCATGACCCGATTGCAGCGGCGGAAGCCAGCCACAGCCATCAGGGCGGGCTGGGCGCGCCCATGAACGGCAGCATCGTGCGAGTGCTGGTGGAGCCGGGGCAGGTGGTCGAGGCCGGTACCGCGTTGGTGGTGCTGGAGGCGATGAAGATGGAGCACAGCATTCGGGCGACCCACTCCGGGACGGTGAAGGCGCTGTTCTGCCAGGAGGGGGATATGGTCAGCGAAGGGACAGTGCTGGTGGAGTTGGAGGGGGCGTAACGGCGGCAATGTGTTCGCCGAAAGGGTTGTTTCGCCTATGAGATCGAGCGCCGCCCGCGCGGCGCATCGCGACGCAAGGCCGCTCCTACATTTGTTGCAACGTGTCGAACCTGTCAGGCCATGGTTGCCCGCCCTGGTGCATGCCTTGAGACAGGTGAGGCGGCAGTGGCGCCCACGCTGAAATCGCGTCGTACCCACAAGGCGGGCCAGGTGATGGCACAGGATTGACTGGCCCGAAACAGATGTAGGAGCGGCCTTGCGTCGCGATGCGCCGCGCGGGCGGCGCTCGATCTCAAGAGCGCTGCAAGGCTCCCGCCTGGCACCTCGCAGCCCCAACACGGTCTAGGCGCGAACCTAGAGCACCCCGTGCATCCGCACCACGACCCCGAGAAACTCGCACCCGTCCTCGCACAACACCGTCGGATACAAGGTATTGAGCGGCCTGAGCATCTGCTGTCCGCCCTCCTCGATCAGCTCGCGCAGCACCGCCGGCTTGCCCGGCTGCCGAGCCACCACCAGCCTGCCCGGCGCAGGCTCGACTCCCGCATCCACCAGCACCAGCACGCCCTGCGGCACGCTCCTGCCACTGGCGGCATTCATCGAATCATTCTCCACCGGCAACCAGAACGCATTGCCGGCCGGCATGTACCCGGTCAGCTCGTGGGTTTCACTGGATTCAGGCAATGCCCCTTGCAAGTCGGCCCAACGCAGCACCGGGAAGCGAAAACTGGCATGGCGCAGGGCATTGACCGAAGGCGGTCGGTCCACCGCATAAACACCCCGGTTCTCACGCGCCGTCAGGTCACGCTCAACCACCATCACCCGGGCTTCCAGATACACCAGCCCAAGCTTTTCCAGTTTTTCGTTGACGGTTACCAGGGTCGGCCTGCGCGTGCCGCGCAGCCAATGGCCAACGCCGCCTTGGGTCATGCCCAGACGCTCGGCCAGTTGATGCTGCTTGAGGTTGTGCTCACGCTGGTAGCGCGACAGAAATTCGATCCAGTTTTCCATGGCTGAGAACGATACGGACTGGATGAACGGCATCAATACACATCTAGAATTATCTTAGCAGGTAGAAATAATACAGATTGACCTATTATCAGCGTTCATTGTCCTGGAACGGATTTCATAGGTGCAGTCATGAGCAATGTGAAAAAAGAAGAAACAGATCTCGACGAAGAGGCCGCGCGCCGCGCCCTCGACTACTACCTCAACCCCCCTCCCGCCGCTCCTGACCTGGAGCGCACGCTCTGGACCCTGCGCGAAGGCGTGAGCAGTGCCCAGGCCAGCGAGCACGCCATGGCCCTGCTGCGCTGCGCCGCCGCCACGGCACAGGAAACCGGCAGCCATCTGCAGGGCACGACGCGGGAAGTGGTGTTTGCGCTGATGCACATGATCAACATGGCCCGCGCGTTGTTGGAGCAGTGCCACGCCACGGAAAAGGCATCGATCTGAAGGGAGAACGTGATGGCCGACGAACGGCAAAAGCCCCGATTGCCGGGGACGAGGTGTGCGTCAGTTAGATATTTTTTAGAAAATCGCGGAAAAATCATTTGACTGGCAAATGATAACGATTATTATTGCACTCAGCAGGTCGCGAGACCCGCTGGATAACCTGCAACGTCCTCAGGTCGGACGCTCAGATTATCTCCTCATCAGGCTAATCACGGTTTTTGACCCGGCTTTTTGCCGGGTCATTTTTTTTTGGCTCTTCAGGCTAATGAAGATCGTTGATGGCGGCGATGATAGCAAAACTGTGTCAGGACGTGAACGCTCATTACAAATCTTTGCCGAATCAGCACTTGAGAATCAATCTCGTTTAGCTTAAGCTGATTCCGCGTCAAGGAAGATGCCCCCACCCCTTTCCTTAATGAGCAAGGAGCTATCCATGACCCGCCTGCTGCTGCCCCTCGAGCACGACCCGCGCACCGCCGAACAGCATGGCGATGACGCGCTGCTGCATGCGCTCAAGCGCCTGCCGCGCCGGGTCCAGCAAGTCTTCCTGCTCAACCGCCTCGACCAGCAGGGCTTCGCCGCCATCGCCGAACGCCTGGACCTGCCGCTGATCAGCATCGAGCGCCACATGAACCAGGCCCTGCAGACCGCCCGCGCGCCCGGCGACGCGCTGGCCAGCATCGCCGGCCAATGGTACGTGCGCCTGCAAAGTCCGCAGGTGACCGCCAGCGAACGCATCGACTTCCGCCGCTGGCTGGATACCGACCCCGAGCACCTGCGCGCCTTCCACGAAACCGAACTGCGCTGGCGCAGCCTGCTCGCCCCTGCCCGGCAATTGGGCCATGACGGCTGGTACCGGCAAGGGCGTGCGGCGCTGTCGCTGGGTGGCTGCTCGATTGCCGTCGGGCTTGGTGTTGCCGCCCTCGTGGCGCTGGGGCTGCTGGCCTGACACCTCATGCACTGTGCAATCCCTGTAGGAGCGGCCTTGTGTCGCGAATGGGCCGCAAGGCTGCCCCGGCTTTCTGCATCGCTAGCAAAAAACTGGGGCTGCTGCGCAGCCCTTTCGCGACACAAGGCCGCTCCTACACACGTTAATCCTGATCAACATACGCACCCTCGCCACCAAGCGGTGTAGAGTACGGTCACAACAACGCCAACAGGAGGCTGGCAATGACCGTGACGCTCTCCCCGCTGCACATCGACTGCGATTTCGACTCCGGCAACATCCTGGTCCTGGACGCCAGCAACCCTGCACACGTCCACCTGAACATCCGCAAGGACAGCCACAGCGACCACTTCCAGTGGTTCCACTTCAAGGCCAGCGGCCTGACCCCGGGCCAGGTCCATCGCTTCAGCCTGGACAACGCCCATGAGTCCTCCTACAAGAACGCCTGGACCGGCTACCACGCCGTGGCCTCCTACGACCAGGAGACCTGGTTCCGCGTGCCCAGCCAGTTCGACGGCAAGGCCCTGAGCTTCGACTTCAAGGCTGAACAGGCGCAGGCCTGGTTCGCCTATTTCGAGCCCTACCCGCGCGCGCGCCACAACCAGCTGATCGAGCGCGCCAAGCAGATCCCGGGCGTCGAACTGCTGGCCAGCGGGCGCAGCGTGCAGGGCCGTGATATCCCGCTGCTACGCGCGGGCAGTGGCGCGACCGGCAAGCGCAAGCTGTGGATCATCGCCCAGCAGCACCCCGGCGAGCACATGGCCGAATGGTTCATGGAAGGCGTGATCGACGCCCTCCAAGCCAACGGCCCGGTCATCCAGCAACTGCTGGCCAAGGCCGACCTGTACCTGATCCCCAACATGAACCCGGACGGCGCCTTCCTCGGCCACCTGCGCACCAACTTCAAGGGCAAGGACCTCAACCGCGCCTGGCAGGATGCCAGCGTCGAG
This sequence comes from Pseudomonas sp. GD03858, assembly GCF_029840925.1. GTDB lineage: Bacteria > Pseudomonadota > Gammaproteobacteria > Pseudomonadales > Pseudomonadaceae > Aquipseudomonas. The sequence continues at coordinate 24,442 of NZ_JAOCDM010000003.1, read as the reverse complement.
CTGAGCCCCGAGGTGTTCTTCGCCCAGAGCCAGATGAAGCTGCATGGTGTGGATGCGTTCATCGACGCCCATGGCGACGAGGAGATCCCCCATGTGTTCACCGCGGCCTGCGAGGGCAACCCCGGCTACACGCCACGCATCGCCAAGCTCGAAGAGCAGTTCCGCAGCACCCTGTGCAGCCTGACCCCGGACTTCCAGACCCAGTACGGCTACACCCGCGACAAGCCGGGCCAGGCCAACATGACCCTGGCCTGCAATGCCGTGGGCCAGGCCCATGACTGCCTGTCGCTGACCCTGGAGATGCCGTTCAAGGACCACGACGATGCGCCGAACCCGCGCACCGGCTGGTCGGGCGAGCGCTCGAAGGCGCTGGCCGGGGCGGTGCTGGAGACGTTGCTGAAGATGGTCGGCGATCTACGCTGATTACTGAGGTTGGCACCGGCTTCGCCGGTGTTCGCGGGTAAACCCGCTCCCACAGGCTGTGGAAGCGGGTTTACCCGCGAATGCGTCAGCGCGGCAACATCAGGCTTTGCGCTAGAACTGCACATCCAGAATCACACTGTCGGTATAGGTCGCCGCCGGCGGTGTGGCCTGGTCGGTGTACACCTTGGCGTTGTAGTTGAACACCTGGCTCCCGGTCCCGGTCCCCGCCCCGGGATTCACCTCGGCATCGCTGCTCGAACGCCGCGCCGCGCCCACCGAGCCCCAGCGCACCACGCCGGCACTCTTGAAGATGTCATAGGCCAGATAGTTGTTGGCGCTGGACTTCATCCGCCGCCGCCCGCCCGAGACATTCTGCCCGTCATCCAGCCCCACCGTGTAGTTGCTGCCCTTGGTGCACGACACGCTCACGCTCTGGTTCACCGTGCCGAACCCGGCCACCACCGGCGCGCTGGCGAAGCTGATGTTGGGCGTGGTGATCTGGCAGTCGTTGGTCACCGTGAGACTGACCAGCAAGGTCTGGTTGCCACTGCCGATGTCGCGCCCCAGGCAGATGGCACCGATACCGATCCCCGAACAGTAGTTCCAGCTCCAGGCGATGTTCAGGGTTTCCTGGTACAGGCCGGCGGCGACGTTGGCGCCGACCACGGTCTTCAGGTACAGCGGCACGGTCTTGGGCGTGGTGCCGTTGAGCAGGCCCAAGGCATCGATGATGCCGTTGCGGGCAAAGTCGAACTGCACGCCGCGGCTGATCGGATAGCTGGTGGTATTGTTCGCGTAGAGCGTGTAGGGGATCACATCACCGGTCGGGCCCACCAAGCCACTGCTGGACGAAGTGAAAGTGGCATAGAAATGGTCATTGCTGGTCAACAGCGACAACAGCGAACCGGTGCACTGCAGGCCGGCATTGGTGGTCGAGGCACTCTGCACCGTGGTGCGCACCAGCGTCGAGTTGACCGAGCCGAAGGCCGCCGGCGCGGTGGCCACCGAAGAGCACAACGCCCAGGCAGCCCCCGGCAGCGCCAGCAGCCCTGCCAGGCACCCAAGGATCAGCCGGTTCATCGGCACACCAGCGGGCCGATCAGCGGGATCGGCCCCTGCCCTTCAGGCAGGTCGAACGCCACCTGGCACTGCCCGCCATCGGCCTTGTCCACCTGCAGGCGATTGTGCGGCGCCAGGTTCTCCAAGTAGACCAACCCATCCCACCCCACCACCGCCTCGCCGCCGCTTTCCTGGTGGCGTACCCGGCTGCCCAGCTTGAGCTCCCGCTGGTCAGCATCGACCAGCACCAGGCTTGCCGCCAGCACACGCTTGAGCGGGAACTCCAGCAGGTAGCCACTGCCACGGCGCACCGCCACGCGCTGCTCCACCTGCGGCGCCAGCACATCGGCGGGCAAGTCCATCGGGTCGATCTCGTATTTGCCGCGGTAGTAACCGCTGCTGTACGGCACCAACAGGTGGCCGTTGCGGTCGGTGCGGCCGATCTGCTGGTTCTCGTAGCGCACCGGCACATCGGCGTAGCCGCTGGTGCTGACCACCACGAAGGCGTCGTCGATACGGTTGGCGGCGAACAAGCCTGCATCCATCAGCACCAACGAGCCGCTGGCGTCGGCCCAGCGGGTCATCTCGCCGCTGCTGCCGTAGGCGCCCACCTGCAACTGCACCGACTGCAGACGCCAGGTCAGGTCGGCCTGGCGGTAGTCGTCGCGGTTGCCGCCAGTGGCGTAGCCCAGGTTGTAGCCCACCCCGCCGCCCACCGGCACCGCCTGGCTGTAGTTGACCCGCTGCAGGTCCTGGCCATCCTTGCTGCGTTCGGCGCTGAAGGCCAGGGTGCCGCGCAGGTCGAACGGGATCACCAGTTGCGCCTGCACCGCCCACTGGCTGTCACCGACCTCGCGGTTGGCCGACAGGTACAGGCTGCTGTTGCGCCACAGCGGCTTGCTCCAGCTCAGGTTGATCAGCCGCGTGCGCGTGCCGTCGCCGGCGCGCACGTCGAAGTAACCGGCGCCAAGGCTGCCGTAGCGGTCCAGGTTGAGGCTCAGGGTGGCCTGCTCGCTGCGCTGGCTCAGGCGGGTGAAGGGGCTGTCGACCAGCGACAGGTCGGCGTAGTCGCCGTGGCGTTGCACGCGCTGGTAGTTGAAGCCGATACGGCGGCTGTTGTACTGGTAGCCCAGCGCCACCTGCTGCCCTGTATCGCCTTCGAAACGGCTCTGGGCCAGCGCCGCGTTGAGCACGCCGAAGGTACCCAGGCGCAGGTTGCCGCCCAGGCCGCCGAGCATCATCGACTCGGCGCTCTCGGCATGGGTTTCCAGGGTGAAGTAATCGGACACCCCGTGGCGCAATGTCGCCGAGGCCACGCCCGGGCCATAGGCGAAATCGCGCACGGCATAGTCGCGGCGCAGGCTGCCGGCGGCCACCGAGAAGTCCGACAGGCCCTTGGCCAGTAGGCTGCTGGTGACATAGAACGGCAAGGTGGTCGACACCTGCCGGCCAAGGGCGTCGGTGGTCACCACCACCGCTTCGCCAGCGCCGTTGATGAACGGCACGTTGGTCAGGGTGTAGGGGCCCGGCTGCAGCTCGGTGCTGCTGCTCTTGTAGCCGTTGATGAACAGGTCCAGCGAGGTCGGCACGGCGGCTTCGCCGGCAAAGGCCGGCAGCGGATAGGTAACCAGGTCGGGACGGGCGCCGAAGTCGCGGGACAGTTGCAAGCCGCCCACCCGCACCGAGGTGGTCCAGGGCAGCGCGCCGGTCACCAGGTCGCCGGCCTCGTAGGTGAGCAGGCGCTGCTCGTCGGTGTAGCGGAAGGTGGTGTCGTAGCGCAGGAAACCCTGGCGCCCCTGGGCCTGGGCGCCATTGAACGACTGGCGCCACTGCCCGGTGGTGGAAAAGGTGCCCCAGTCGTCGAACAGGCGCAGCTCGTTCCAGGCGGCCAGGTAGCTGCCACCCTCGTCGGTGTCATTGAGGTAGGCGTCATAGTTGAGCAAGGCGCCAAAGCTGCTGCGCGCGTCGCTGGCCGGGTACAGGTTGCGCTCGCCGACCTGCTGGTCGGGCAGCCAGGCCGGCGGCACCTGCAGCAGCAGGCGCTGGTTCTGGCTGTCGTAGTCGCTGTGCAGGCCGGGGATCTCGTCCAGGGCCACTTCGCCCTGGGGCTCGCCCGGCAGCCTGATGCCCGCCTCGCGCAACACCTCGCTGGCCAGGTACAGGCGCCCGGCGCGCTGCTGCACCGGCACCAGCTCAGCCTTGGCCACCTGGTTCACCAACAAGTCGAGGTACAGCGTGGCGTCGGCGATGGCGGCATGCTCCGAGGGCGGCGGCGGCAGGTCGTCGGCCACGCCCAGGCCGGGCCCCAGCACCGCCAGGCCCAGCCACAACCGGTGCGTTGCCACCCGCACCCAGCTCACACACGATTTCCAACCATTACCGGGTCCTCCCTGGCCCCTGTGATCCGTTCAAGCGCAGGTCACAGCCCCTGTTTGATGGCCTGCGCCACCTCCTGGCCGTTGACCCGCCCCTTGAGCACGCTGGCCGCACCCGGCGCGGCCGGTGCCGGCCAGCGCATGCTGGCGCCGGGCAGCACGTAGCCGAGCAGCCCCTCGACCAGCGGCCGGTCCTGGCCGGCCTGCTGCAGCACCACGTCGGTCAGCCGCGCATGCACAGGCCCCGTGTTGCGCAGCTCGACATAGGGCTTGCCCTGCACCGTCACCGCGCGCCAGCTCAACTGCGGCTTGCCCACGCCTTCGGCACTGCGCTTGCCCTCCGGGTCGGGCTTGCCCCACAGCCCCTCGCCGTAGACGAACAGCGGCACCGAGTAGCGCATCTGCAGGCGGATCGCCGCCTTCGGCCCTTCGCTGGCGGCATCGGCCGGCAGCGGCGAAGGGATCTCGTCGATGATGATGCGGTAGGCCTGTTCCTGGCCTGCGGGCGAGCTGCCGGTGCGGGTCAGGCGGATCAGTTGCTTCTGCCCCGGCGGGATATTGGCCACCGGCGGGCTGCCGATGATCTCGCGCTGGGCCTGGAACTGCTCCTGGTACTCGCCCTGGCGCCAGGCGAACACCCGCACCTGCAGGCTGGTCGGCGCCGCGCCGCGGTTTTCCAGCCACAGCGCGCCGGCCTTCTGGTCGGCCTCCAGCACCGGGTCGATCGGCCAGATCAGCACCGAAGTGGCCGCGAAGGCCGATGCGCAGCTGGCCAACAGCAGCAGCCCGATGATCCCACGCGCCCGTTTCGCGCCTTCCCCCATGCCCCTCTCCTTCTCTGGTTATCCGCAGTGGCCTTTCACCAGGTCACCGTCACTTGCACGACATCGGTATAGGTCCCGGCCGGCAGGGTGCCGGTCAGGGTGGTACGGCCATAGACCGGCAGCTTGATCGCCGTCGGGTCGCTGTAGCTCACCGCCACGCTGCTGCCGATGCCCAGGCTCTGGCTGAACGCGGCGTCGCGGTACAGCTGGTAGGCCAGCAACTGCGTGCCCCCCGAGCGCTTGAGATTGCGCGTGCCGCTGGCGCTGTTCTGGCCGCCGTCCAGGCTCATGCTCAGGGCCACGCCGGGGGTGCACTGGAAGGTCACCGTGCTGCCGCCGAGCGAGGTGCTCAGGGTAGCGGTGGACAGCGCCGAACTGGTGCCGTAGTCGAGCACGCCATAGGCCGTCACGCCGCCGACCACCAGGCAGCCGGCGACGATCTGCGCCGTCACCTGGAAGGTGCTGCTGGTGACCGCATGGGCACCCTGGGTCAGCGCCAGGCACAGCCCGACGGCCAGCAGCCGCGCCGTGCCCGGCATGGCTCAGAAACTCAGCTCGACCGCCACCGTGTCGGTGTACACCCCGGCCGGCAGGCCGGCCTTGCCGCGGGCCTGGCCGTACAGGTTGACGGTCTGCGCCACGCCGGTGCTGGTCGGCAGGGTGATGGTGCCGTCGATCGCCAGCAACTGCGTGTGTCCGGCGTCGGTGTAGAAGTCGTAGGGCACGAAGTTGCCCGCGCCATCGGCCAGGGCCCGAGTCCCCCCGGCGGACTGCGAATCATGGGTACCGGCACGCACCTTGATCGTCGGCACCGTGCCTGCCGAGCAGAGAATGCTCATGGCCCCGCCACCGCCGCCGAGCACCTGGCCGTTGGCGGTGGTGAACAGCGAGTCCTGGGTGCCGAAATTGAGGCTACCGAAGTTGAGCCCGGAGCTGCCGCCGCTGCCATTGACCTGGCAGGCGGCGGTCAACGTCAGGGTCGAGCTGATGGTGCCGGTCACGGTGGCGGCCTGGGCCTGGGCGGCCAAAGCCAGGCCGAGACCAACGAATATGCAGCGGGTGAGGTGCTTGGGCATCGGAATCTCCTTGCGTGTTACCAGTCCAGGGTCACCCTGAGGGTGTCGCGATACAGCCCGGCGGGCAGCGCGCGTGGCTGCGCGACCACCACGCCGTAAATCGGCACGGGCACTTGCTGGGTACTGCTGATGGTGAAGGTACGGGCCTGGCCGATGCCGTAGCGGCTGTTGCCGCCCGGGTCGATGGCCAGCTGGTAGGGGATCAGTTCACGGCCATTGCTCAGGCGGCGTATGCCGTCGCCGCCGTTCTGCCCGCCATTGATGCGCACGCTGAAGGCGCGCACCTGTGGCGAGCAGCTGATCTGCAGGCTGCCCTCGCCGCCCGCCTCGTCGACCCGGCTGGTCAGGGGCTGGTCCCAGGTCGGCCCGCGCGCGCCGAAGTCCATCAGGCCGGGGTTGCCAAGCGTGGCCGGCTGCGGGTCGCTGCTGATCTGGCAGGCGGCGCTGATCACCAGGCGCGCCTGGATGAAGCCGGTGCTGGTGCCATGGGCCGCACCGCTGGGCAACAGCAGCGGACCGAGGGTGAGCAGCAGAATCGAAGTGCGGTGCAGCGCGTCCATGGGCATGCCCCTTCCTACCAGGTGACCGTGACTTTGAGCAGGTCGGTGTACAGCCCGGTGCGGGGCACCCAGGCCAGCTTGTCGATCCGCGCATACAGAGGCAGGTCCACGGCGCCGCTGTCCGGCACCCGCGCCGATTGCGCCGCATCCACCGCCAGAGGCTCGCGCCAGGCCGCGTCGCGATAAAGACGATAGGGAATCGGCCGGGCCATGGCATCGGGGCTGGCGAGGTAGCGCAACTCACCCACCCCGCCGTGCAGGCCGCCATCGACACGGACCTGGTAAGGCGTGTCGGGGTTGCACTCCAGGCGCGGGGGCCGCTGCGCCAGCAGCACGCCGGTCAACGGCGCCCCTGGGCCATCGAGGCGCGCCGCGACGCCCAGGTCGATTCGACCCAGCGCCTGCGGGCCAGCGTCGCGCTGCTGGTTGGCCAGCATGCAACCGCGTTGCACGCGAACCTGCACCTCGACGAGAAAGTCCGCCGCCAGGACGCCGCCACTCAAGCACAGGCCCAACAGCGCGGCAACCACGCGTTCCGTCACCCTGTCGATCCTTGTCTGCATAGGTTGAGCTTGAGCGTAGCAGTGGGATTGCATCCGCACCGCCGCAGGGCTACCCCTCTTTGGCATTAATGAAAATGGCGAATCACCGATAGGAAGTTTCCTCGTGCCCCAGTGAAACCCTTCACGCGCCTACGCCTCTAACTGGCCATGTACCGGCAAACTCATCAGCCTTCTGTTACCGTGCAGCACCTATATCCCTCGCCAACTGCCTACCCGGTACAGGGCAGGCCCTGACAGGAGCTCTGCCTTGAGCCACTCAGCGACCCCGCTCGACCAGGCGATCGAACGCTGTGCCCAGGAGCCGATCCAGGTACCGGGCAGCATCCAGCCACAAGGCTTCCTGCTGGTGCTGGACGAGGGCACGATGCACGTGCTTCAGGCCAGCGAGAACGTCGAGCGCTGGTTCGGCCTGCCCGTGGACGACCTGCTGGGACAGCCCTTCGCGGCCTTGATCGACGAAGGCTTCGACTTGCAAGGTCAGCTGGGCTACCTGCCGGATGGCGACGTCTTTCCGTTCCATATCGGCGATGTGCGGCTGCGCCGCGACGCACCCTGCCAGCAAGTGCTACGCATGCTCGCCCACCGCCATGACCAGGTGCTGATCCTCGAGTTCGAACCCAGCTTGCGAGGCGCCACGGGGCTCTATCAAGGCGACTACTATCCACTGGTGCGCGCATTTGTCAGCACCCTGCACCAGGCGACCAGTATCGAGGAGCTGCTGCAGCATTCGGTACGGCAGATCAAGCGCATCACCGGCTTCGGCCGGGTCAAGGCCTACAGTTTCGACAGCGAAGGCAACGGCACCGTGCTCGCCGAAGAGGCCGAACCTGGCTACCCGAGCTACCAGGGCCTGAGTTTTCCGGCAGCCGACATACCGCGCCAGGCCCGCGAGCTGTACCGGATCAATCGCATCCGCCTGATCGAGGATGCCGACTACCAGCCCTCGCCGCTGTGCCCGCCTCTCAATCCATTGACCGGCAAGCCGCTGGACATGAGCTTTGCCGCCCTGCGCAGCGTCTCGCCGGTACACCTGCAGTACATGCGCAACATGGGCACGCTGGCGTCGATGTCGCTGTCCATCGTGGTCGACGACAAGCTGTGGGGCCTGGTCTCGTGCCATCACCAGCAACCCCGGCCGGTGGACTTCCAGACCCGCACCGCCTGCGAGCTGCTGGCCAGCGTGCTGTCGCTGCAGATCGAATCACGCGAATCCCACGACCGCACCCGCACCTTGCTCGAACTGCGCGAGCGCATCGTGCGCATGCTGGCGTCGATGGCCGACCACGACAGCGTCAGCGAAGGCCTGCTCGAACTGCCACAGGTGCTGTTGGCCTTCGCCGGCGCCAGCGGCGCCGCGATCATCAGTGCCGAGCGCTGCGACCTGATCGGCGACACGCCCTGCGCGGCCCAGGTCAACGCCCTGGTGCACTGGCTGGGGCAGCGCAACGAGGATGCGGTGTTCCATAGCGACAACGTCGCCAGGGACATCGACGAGCTGCCGGAGCTGGCCCGCCATGTCGGCGGCGTGCTGGCCGTGGCCATTTCGCAGATTCACTCGCACTACCTGGTGTGGTTCCGCCCCGAACAGGCGCGCCTGGTCAACTGGGCGGGACGCCCCGACAAGGCGATCAGCCCCCAGGGACACCTCAGCCCACGCCACAGCTTCGAACGCTGGCAGGAGGAGGTGCGTGGGTTCAGCGCGCCGTGGGACCCGTTGATCATCGATGGCGTGCTGGAGCTGCGCAGCGCCGTGCTGGGCATCGTCCTGCGCAAGGCCGAGGAGCTCGCGCAACTGGCCGGCGAGCTCAAGCGCTCCAACAAGGAGCTCGAAGCCTTCTCCTACAGCGTCTCCCACGACCTGCGCGCACCGCTGCGACACATCGCCGGCTACAGCGAACTGCTCGCCGAGATCGAGGGCGAGCACTTGAGCGAACGTGGGCGGCGTTTCCTGTCGCACATCGATGAAGCCGCGCATTTTGCCGGCTCGCTGGTAGACAATCTTCTAAACTTCTCGCACATGGGACGTTCGGCGTTGCGTCTGGCGGATGTCGACCTCAACGCCCTGGTCGACGCCATTCGCCTGGAGCTCGAACCTGATTACCAGGGACGCGAAATCCTCTGGTCGATCGCCCCATTGCCCAAAGTCATCGCGGATCCGGCGTTCATCAACATGGCCCTGCACAACCTCATCGCCAATGCCATCAAGTACAGCCGCGGGCGCACGCCGGCGCGCATCGAGATCGGCGCCAAGCACCACGGGCATGAGACCGAAGTGTACGTGCGCGACAACGGCGTAGGGTTCGACATGGCCTACGCCAGCAAGCTGTTCGGTGTGTTCCAGCGCCTGCACCGCATGGAGGAATTCGAAGGCACCGGTATCGGTCTGGCCAGCGTGCGCCGCATCATCGAGCGCCACGACGGCCGGGTCTGGGCCGAAGGTCAGGTTGGCCAGGGCGCCAGCTTCCATTTCACCCTCCCCCGCCACCCAGCGCATTCCTGAGGCGTCCGCACCCATCATGCTCAAACCCATTCTGTTGGTCGAAGACAACCCCAGGGACCTGGAGTTGACCCTCCTCGCGCTGGAGCGCAGCCAGTTGGCCAACGAAGTCATCGTGCTGCGCGACGGTGCCGAGGCCCTGGATTATCTGCTGCGGCGCAACACCTACGCCGAGCGTGACGATGGCAATCCGGCAGTGTTGCTGCTGGACCTCAAGCTGCCCAAGATCGATGGCCTGGAGGTGCTCAAGCAGGTGCGCGACACACCGGAGTTGCGCAGCATCCCGACGGTGATGCTGACGTCTTCGCGCGAGGAGCCGGACCTGCTGCGCGCCTATGAACTGGGGGTCAACGCCTACGTGGTCAAACCGGTCGAGTTCAAGGAGTTCGTGGCCGCCATCTCCGACCTGGGAGTGTTCTGGGCGGTGCTCAACGAGCCGCCACCCGGATCCCTGCGCCTGAACAGGCGCGGCGGCAATTGAGCCAGAACGCGATGCACGACGCGCCACTGCGGCTGCTGCTGGTCGAAGACAGCTCGATGGACGCCGAACTGACCCTGCTGCGCCTGGAGCGCAGCGGACTGCAGATCCAGTCGCGCCTGGTGTTCGATCACATCGGCGTCGAGCATGCCCTGGGAGAGGCCAGCTACGACCTGGTCCTGTGCGACTGCGTGCTGCCCGGCTCGTCCGGCAGCCAGGTGCTGGCCATCGTCCAGCGCCTGGCGCCCGACGTGCCGTTCATCTTCCTCTCCGGCATCTACGGCGAGGAGCATGCGGTGGAGATGATTCGCCTCGGCGCCACCGACTACGTGCTGAAGAAGAACCTGCCCCTGCTGCCCAAGGCCGTGCGCCGGGCCTTGACCGAAGTGCAGGAGCGCCAGCGCCGACGACGTGCCGAAGAGGCACTGGCCGATGTCGAGGCCCGCGCCCGGATCGCCATCGATGCGGCCGGCATGGGCAGCTGGGACTTTCGCCCGCAGCAGGGCCAGATGTTGTGGGACGACCGCTGCAAGACCCTGTTCGGTATCCCTGTCGATACCGAGATGAGCCTGGAGGTGTTCTACGCCGGCATCTATCCCGACGACCTGGCAAGGGTGCGCGAGGCCGTCGAGCAGGCCATGCGCCCGGACAGCGATGGGCTGTACCGCGTCGAATTTCGCATCGCCCAGCCCGACGGCCTGGAACCGCGCTGGCTGCTCTCCAGCGGCCAGACCCAGTTCGTCGACGGTCGTTGCGTGCGCTTTGCCGGCGTGCTGCAGGACATCCACCAGCAACGACAGGCCACACGCGCCCTGGAGCAACTCAACGAGATGCTCGGCGAACGGATCGAGCGACGCACCCGCGAGCGAGATCGGGCCTGGGAGCTGTCCCACGACTTGCTGGCGGTATTGAACAAGGACCTGACACCCGTCACGCTGAACCCCGCGTGGCAATCCAGCCTGGGCTTCACCCGGGAACAACTGGGCCAGACCTCGCTGCTCAAGCTGCTGCCCGAGACAGACCAAGAGGCGCTGCTCGCCGAACTCGCCGCCTTGTCGCAGGGGCGCAGCAGTGCCCGCTTCGTCGGCCGCATCCTGCACGCCAGCGGGCAGCAGCGCTGGCTGTCCTGGGCAGTGGTTCCGGACGACAACCTGCTGTACGTGGTCGCCCGCGACATCACCAGTGAACGCGAGGCGGCGCTCGACCTGGCCGAAGCCAACGAACGCCTGCGCGAGCAGATTGCCGAGCGCGAACGCATCGAAGCCACCCTGCAACAGATGCAGCGCCTGGAAGCGGTCGGCCAGCTGACCGCGGGCGTGGCGCACGACTTCAACAACCTGCTCACGGTGATTCTCACCGGCGCCAGCTTCCTCCAGCGCGACCTCGACAAGGGCTCGCTGGACAAGGCCCACACCCGCCTCCAGTACATCCGCGAAGCCGGCGAGCGTGGCGCCAAGCTGACCGCGCAGCTGCTGGCATTTTCACGCAAGCAACGGCTCGAACCGGTGGCCCTGGATCTGAACCGCACCCTCTGCGGGCTGGAGGAACTGCTGCGCCGCACCCTGGGCGGCAGCATCGCGGTACGGCTGGATCTGGATGAGCAACTCTGGCAGGCGCTCACCGACCCGACCCAGACCGAAATGATCATCCTCAACCTGGCGATCAATGCCCGTGATGCGATGCCCAAGGGCGGCCAGCTGACCCTGGCCACCCGCAACGGCCGAGTCAGCAGCCGTCCTCGCCGCCCGGAAGACCCGGAACCTGGCGAGTACGTGGTGCTGTCGATTCGCGATACCGGCTGCGGCATGAGCGATGAGGTGGTGGCCAAGGTCTTCGAGCCGTTCTTCACCACCAAGGACATCGGCAAGGGCTCGGGCCTGGGCCTGGCCCAGGTGTTCGGCTTCGCCAAGCAATCCGGCGGCGGTGTGCGCATCGATACCACGCCCGGGCACGGCACTCAGGTCAGCGTTTACCTGCCCGCCGTGCGCCAACCAGCGTCGCGGATACCCGCCGAGCCGGACAAGCCCGTCGTGCTGTCACGGCAGGCCAAGGACCGTCAGGTGCTGCTGGTGGATGACGACCACCTGGTACGCGAGATGATTGGCGATGTACTGCGCCGTCATGGCTACCGGGTGCGCCAGGCGCACAGCGGCGAACAGGCACTGGCCTTGCTCGACGAGCACGTGGAAGTCTTGCTCACCGACTTCGCCATGCCCGAGTTCAATGGCGCCCAGTTGGCCATGGCGGCTCGCGAGCGCTTTCCGGGCCTGCCCGTGGTGTTCCTCACCGGCTACGCGCAGTTGCAAGGGCTGGAGCTGCCTGGCTGTTCGGTGATCCAGAAGCCGGTAAGCGAGCAGGCATTGGCTCGGGCGCTGGCCGAGGCACTGGAAAACAGGTAGGCAGAAACGAAAAAATCGCCGGTCGGCGATTTGCGAGAAGGTAGTGCTGGAAAATGGCAGGGGCGGCTGGATTCGAACCAACGCATGGCAGGATCAAAACCTGCTGCCTTACCGCTTGGCGACGCCCCTGTATCGGATATGCCGGGTGGCTGACCACCGCGCATCTGACTATTCGCTGCATGTGACGCTGTGCAGGAATGGCGCGCACTTTAACAAGCTTTTTTCGAAGTGGGAAGTTTTTTTTAAAAAAAATCGCAGAAAAACAGCAGGTTAGTTGTACCTGCCTGAATTCGAGCCGATTTCACCAGCCTTTTCGCGGGCTAGCCCGTTCCCACACGGGCAGCCACTCGTCTAATTTCCCGCGCCCTGTTTCAACACAATCGCGATCCACCCTTCCAATCAGATAGACCCCATCTGCGCATCAACAAGGAGGACGCCATGCCAGTTTCCCACGATCTCTACCAGGACCTGCACTACCCACGCGAGATCGTCCAGCAACGCCGCCAGCAGGACCGGCAACTCGACCGTCTGCTCGACGAATACATGGACATCGACAACCAGGTACTGGCCGCCGAGTCCATCTCGGCGGGCAACTTCGTCGATGACGACCTGCGCCACCTGAAGGAGCGGCGCCTGGCGATCAAGTACATGATCGAACGCCAACTGGAGCACCAGGGCTGACCTATCGCATTTCACGATCAGTGCCCGGCACATTCTCGATTGCTCGCAAGGGCTGTCCTCGCGCAAGCTGCTGCCTGCCAAATTCCGCCCCAAGGAGCATGCCCTTGTCCAGCTGGATCCCCGCGCCCCTGCGCCACCTGGGTCAGCGTCGACGCCCCGACGCGCTCGCGGCCAGTGCCTTGATGGAGCACTTCCAGGGCCAGGCCGACGAGCGCGGCTACACCTTGAGCGACGGCCAGCGGCGGGTGATCGAACACATGGCCGCACAGCTGGAGGCGCTCGCCGACGACCGGGCGAACAGCCTTTACTTGCACGGGGCGGTGGGGCGCGGCAAGAGCTGGCTGCTCGACGTGTTCTTCGACGCCGTGCCCACGCCGAGCAAGCGCCGCCTGCATTTCCATGATTTCTTCGCCCGCCTGCACCAGGGCATGCATCGCCATCGCTCGCTGGACGATGCTTTGGGCACCACGCTCGAGCAATTGCTCGGCGACTGCCGGGTGCTGTGCTTCGACGAGTTCCACGTCCACGACATCGGCGATGCCATGCTGCTGACCCGGCTGTTCGACGCCCTGTTCGCGCGTGGCGTGATGCTGCTGGTGACGTCCAACTACGCGCCCGAGAGCCTGCTGCCCAACCCGCTGTACCACGAACGCTTCCTGCCGGTGATCCGCCTGATCAACAGCCGCATGAAAGTGCTCGAGGTGGGCGGCGACACCGATTTTCGCAGCCTGCCGAGCAACCGCGAACGCCAGCGTTTCACTCGGGGGCATTACATCTGGCCGGGCGAACAGGCACAGCGCCAGGCCCTCGCGCTGCCCTCGCCAGACCCTGTCATGCTGGAGATCAACCAGCGCCCATTGCGCGTCCTGGCCTGCGATGGACGCCAGGTGATGTTCGCGTTCCAGGACCTGTGCGAGCAGGCCACCGCGGTGATCGACTACCTGGTGCTGGCCGAGCGCTACGAGCGCTGGGTCATCGACGGCCTGGACGACCTGGCCGAATGTTCGCTGGCGGCGCAGCAGCGCTTCGCCAACCTGATCGATGTGCTGTACGACCAGGATCGGGAGCTGGTGCTACTGGGGCGACGACCACTGGCGCAGAGCCTGGGCGGTGCCATCGCCGACCTGATGCGCACGCGCAGCCGGCTGGGGCAGCTGCATCAGGTCGGGCCAGGCCAGTCGCTCGCCGACCTGTAGGCTATCCGGTTCGACGCCCCGATACAGCACGGCATTAGCGCATGGCTTGGGGCCTGAGGGAGCAACTGTCTTGCTCAATTTTTTCAAACTGACGCGTCACCCTGTGGGAGCGGCGGTGTGCCGATGGGACTTGCCCGCGAACACCGGCGCAGCCGCTGCCAGGCACCACGTCGTTTGCCTGGGGGGCAATTTCAGCCCGCCCGTGGCAGGTCCGCCAACACCGCCTCCATTTCCCCCAGCACCGCCGGGTCGTCCAGGGTCGACGGCGGCACATAGTCCTGTCCATCGGCGATCTTGCGCAGCACCGCCCGCAGGATCTTGCCCGAGCGGGTCTTGGGCAGGCGCTTGACCAACCGCACCCGGTTGAAGCAGGCCAAGGCGCCAATCTGTTCGCGTACGCTGGCCACCAGCTCGCCCTGCAGCTGCGCCTCGCCGATGCCCTGGCCGTCCTTGAGCACCACCAGCGCCAGCGGCACCTGGCCCTTGATCTCGTCATGCACGCCGATCACCGCGCACTCCGCCACGGCCGGATGGCGCGCCACCAGGTCCTCCATCTCACCGGTGGACAGGCGATGGCCGGAGACATTGATCACATCGTCGGTGCGCCCCATGATGTAGACGAAGCCGTCCTCGTCCAGGTAACCACCGTCACCGGTGTGGTAATAGCCCGGGTAGCTGTGCAGGTACGCCTGCAGGTAGCGCTCGTGGTCGCCCCACAGCGTCTGGCTGCACCCCGGCGGCAACGGCAGGGCGATAACGATCGCGCCCTGCTGGTTGGGCCCCAGCGGCTTGCCGTCGTCGTCCAGTACCTGCACGTGATAACCCGGCACCGCACGGTTGCTCGACCCCGGCCGTGCCGCGCTGCCTTCGAGGCCGACGCAGGGCGCGGTCACCGGCCAGCCGGTCTCGGTCTGCCACCAGTGGTCGTGCACCGGCTTGCCGCTGACCCGCTCGAGCCATTCATGGGTGCTCGAATCAAGCTTCTCTCCGGCCAGGAACAGCTGGCGCAGCGAGCCGAGGTCATGGCGGCGGATCAGCTCGCCTTCCGGATCCTCCTTGCGGATCGCGCGCATGGCAGTGGGCGCGCAGAACAAGCCGTTGACCTTGTACTGCTCCACCACCCGCCAGTAGGCCGAGGCATCCGGGGTGCGGATCGGCTTGCCCTCGTAGAACACCGTGGTACAGCCGCTCATCAGCGGCCCATAGACGATCAGCGAATGGCCGACCACCCAGCCCACGTCGGAAATCCCCCACCACACATCACCCGCCTGCATGCCGTAGACATGGCGCATGGCATAGCACAGGGCGACCGCGTTGCCGCCATTCTCGCGCACGATCCCCTTGGGTTTGCCGGTGGTGCCGGAGGTGTACATGATGTACAGCGGATCACCCGCGTCCAGCTCCACCGGTGCCACCGGCTCGGCGCCGATCAGCGCCTGCTGCCAGTCCAGGTCGCGCCCGGCCTGCAGCTCGGCGCGCGCCTGCGGGCGTTGCAGCACCAGTACATGCCGTGGCTGATGGCGGGCCAGCTGCAGGGCGCGATCGACCAGGGGCTTGTATTCGATCACCCGGTCGAACTCCAGCCCGCACGAGGCCGTGAGCAGCAGTGCCGGCCGGGCATCGTCGATGCGCAGGGCCAGCTCGTTGGCGGCAAAGCCGCCGAACACCACCGAATGCACCGCGCCGATGCGGGCGCAGGCGAGCATGGCCATGGCCGCCTGGGGCACCATCGGCATGTAGATGATCACCCCGTCGCCCTTGCCCACGCCCAGCGAACGCAGCAGCCCGGCCAGGCGCGCCACCTCGTCACGCAGTTGGTGGTAGGTGAAGGTCTGCTGCGCGCCGGTCACGGGCGAATCGTAGATCAGCGCCAGCTGTTCGCCGCGGCCCTGCTCGATCTGGTGGTCGAGGGCCAGATCGCAGCTGTTGAGGCGACCATCGGCGAACCAACGGTGGGTGCCGTCGGTGTTCTGCTGCAGGGTCAGGGAAGGCTTGCGCTGCCAGGCCAGCTGGTCGGCCTGGGCCTGCCAGAAAGCGGCGGGATCGCTGATGGAATGGGCGTAGCTGTGCTGATAGGTCATTGGTTCGCAACCCGGTACTTGTTGTTATTGAAGGGCGAACACCGAGTATGGACCGGGGTCGCGCAACCGCCATCGGACTTAAGTCGCAACCCATATGCAGATTTGCCCTGGCCGAGCGCTTACAATGACCGCCCCCACGGACAGAACAGCCCCATGCATACCCTCGACGACCTGCGCGCCGGCCGCCTGCGCGGCATCACCCGCCTGGACCTCTGCCAGGGACTGACGGATTTCCCTCGGGAGATCTTCGACCTGGCCGACAGCCTCGAGGTCCTCAACCTGACCGGCAACGCCCTGAGCGATCTGCCCGACGACCTGCACCGCCTGACCCGACTCAAGGTGCTGTTCTGCTCGGAAAACCGCTTCACCCACCTGCCCCACGCCATTGGCCGTTGCCAGGCCCTGGAAACCGTGGGTTTCAAGAGCAACCGCATTACCCGGGTCGACGCCCAGGCCTTGCCTCCTTCATTGCGCTCGCTGGTACTCACCGACAACGCACTGGCGCGACTGCCCGAGGCGTTGGGGGACTGCCCGCACCTGCAGAAGCTGATGCTCGCCGGCAACCGCCTCGACAGCCTGCCCGAGAGCCTCGCCCGCTGCGAACGCCTGGAACTGCTGCGCATCGCCAGCAATCGCCTGGCGGCCCTGCCCGACTGGCTGCTGCGCATGCCGCGCCTGGCCTGGCTGGCCTACGCCGGCAACCCGCTGCCACCTGGCTTCGTCGCCCCGGCCAACGATGCGCACTGCCCCACGCTGCGCTGGCAGGACATCGAACTTGAAGAAGAACTCGGCCGCGGCGCCTCCGGGCTGATCCACCGTGCCCACCTGCGCGGCCAGAACGCACCGGTGGCGGTCAAGCTGTACAAGGGCGCCATCACCAGCGATGGCTCGCCGCTGGCGGAAATGAGCGCCTGCATCGCCGCCGGCGATCATCCGCGACTGGTGCGCCTGGCCGGGCGCATCGACGATCACCCGCAACGCTTGCCGGCACTGGTGATGCAACTGATCGATACGCACTGGTCGAACCTGGCCGGCCCGCCGAGCCTCGACAGCTGCACCCGCGACCGCTATCCCGAGGCACGCCGACTGAACCTGGCCAGTGTGCGACGCCTGGTCGCCGGCATCGCCTCGGTCTGCGCGCACCTGCATGCTCGCGGCCTGGGCCATGGCGACCTGTATGCCCACAACATCCTGTTCGACGACGACGGTCAGTGCCTGCTGGGCGACTTCGGCGCCGCCTCGTTCCACCCAGGCAACGGCAGTGCCCAGGCAGAAGCACTTGAACGCCTGGAAGTACGAGCCTTCGGCATTCTCGTCGAGGAGTTGCTGGGGTGCTGCGAAGAACCGGACAGCACACTGCGGCAAATGGCCGAGCGCTGCCAGCAAGCCGATGTGCTGGCACGTCCAGCCTTCAACGAGCTGGCGATGCAACTGACCGATTGAGTTCGCTCGTCTGTACCGGCGGGTTTAGCCGCGAAGCACGCTTCGCGGTGCCTGGCAGCCATTGCCCCACTTCGGTGCAAAGCCTCTAGAATAGGCCACCTCCTCCGTCACAGAGCCGCCCCATGGACATCGATCAGGCCCGAACCTTTCTGGAAATCGTGCGTTGCGGCAGCCTGGTCGCCGCCGCCGAGCGCCTGTTCGTATCGCAGACGGCCATCACTGCCCGGGTCCAGCGCCTGGAGCAGCAGCTGGGTTGCCAGCTGTTCGTGCGCAGTCGCAGCGGCGCCAGCTTGACCAGCGACGGCGAGGCCTTCGTCGTCTACGCCAATCAGCTGGTGCAGACCTGGGAGGCGGCCCGCCGCGACCTGCCGCTGCCGCAAGGCTGCCAGCAGGTACTGCACGTGGGCGGCGAAGTGAGCCTGGGCAACCCGATGATGCTCGACTGGGTCAGCGCCCTGCACCGCGAGCTGCCCAGCCACGCCATCCGCAGCGAAGTCAGCGATGGCGAGTCGCTGCTGCGCAAGGTCGAGATGGGCCTGCTCGACGCCGCGCTGGTGTACCAGCCCACCTATGGCCCAGGGTTGCAAGTCGAACAACTGATGGAAGAAAAACTGATTCGCGTGCGTCGGGTGGATGTGCCTGAACCCTATGTCTACATCGACTGGGGCGAAGCGTTCCGTCGCCAGCACGATGCCGCCCTGCCCGACCTGTCGCGCCCGGCGCTGAGCTTCAACCTTGGCCCGCTGGCCTTGCAGTTCATCCTCGACCAGGGCGGCAGCGGCTACTTCCGTACCCGGGTGGTACAGACCTATTTGCAGCGCGGGACGTTCGAGCGCGTGCCGCAGGCGCCGGAGTTCACCTACCCGACCTACCTGGTCTATGCCCGCAAGCGCGACAGCGAGGCCCTGCAGCAGGCCTTCACGGTGCTGCGCCGGCTGGTCGCGGCCGGCGAGAGCGACTGGTCACAGCGCTGGGACCCGCTGATCTGAAACCTGCGCGGCGGCATTGAGCAGATGCCGCCTGAGCCCGGCGATCAGGTCAGTCTGGGTGATCACCCCCACCAGGCTGTCACCGTCGAGCACCGGCAGGCAGTGCAGGCCCTGCTCGCTGAGCAGCGGCAGCAAGCGCTCCAGTGGGTATTCGCTGCCGACGCTGACCACGCGGCGGCTCATCACCTGCTCCAGGATCACGCTCCGCCGACGGAACAGCCCGCGCCAGCCAGGACGCCCGCGGGCCATGGCCGGACCGACCAGGTCGCTGAGGCTGACGATACCGACCAGGCGGCCATTGTCCAGTACGGGCAAGGTCTTCAAGTGATGGCTTGCAAGCATTTTCCACGCCTGCTCCAGCGTGGTGCCTGGGGTGGCGGCCTGCACGTCGCGGGACATCACCGAGCGCGCGGTGATGCCGCCCAGGCTGCGTTGCAGGGCATGCTGCTCGGTGGCCAGGATGATGCGCTCCAGCTCGTCGCGGGTGACGTCGACGAACTCGCCGATCTCCTCCAGGGCCTGATCCAGATCCTCGCCGCGAATGCCGACCCGCTCACCCGGCAGCGGGTCGTGGGTATGCTGCAGGTCCTTGCGCGGCACCGCGCCCTTGGGGTAGCGCACACCGGTCAGGCGGTTGTACAGCAGCGCCACGCCCACCAGGATCAGCGCATTGAGCATTATCGGTTCGAGCAGGTGGTCGCCCATCGCCACCAGGCCCGGATCGGCCAGCACCGCACTCACCGCCACGCCGCCACCGGGCGGATGCAGACAGCGCAGCAGGCACATCACCAGGATCGCGAGCCCCAGCGCCGCCGCCGCTACCCAAAGACCATCGCCAAAGCCGTGGCGCATGGCCAGGCCCACGGCGCCGGCCAGCGCGTAGCTGCCCAGCACCGGCCAGGGCTGTGCCAGAGGCCCGGAGTGCACGGCGAACACCAGCACCGCCGAGGCCGCCAGCGGGCCCAGCAGGTGCAGGGCGATGGATGGACCATAGGCCAGGCTGCACAGGTAGCCGGCGAGGAACAGGCCCAGCAGCGCGCCGACACCTGCACGCAGCCATTCCTTGGGGGGGATGTTCAGGGGCGCCGGGAGCAGGCGCTGCAAACGACTTTCGGGACGCGAGGCAGACATCGAGGTATTCGGATCGTGTTCTTGTGCGGAAAAAGAAAGCCCAGCGCGACCGGCCTGGGCCCTGTGTTGCGCAATGCAATGGCGCAAGGGGCTCCGTCCATGGAGAGATGGAAACCGCAGGGTTTCGTGGGCAGGGATTGTGCCGGGCGTGGGTGGCGGTGGGCCAATTCAAAAAACTGCGGCTGTACTGCAATTTTTTTGCAGGGTTGATCCGCTTCTCTTCAGGGCATGCGCAATCCTGTAGGAGCGACCGGTCCGACGCCTCGGCAAGGCCGCTCCTACAGGATTGCGCACCCCGGATCAACGCCCCTTGCGCGGCAGTTCGATACTGACCCGTAGCCCGCCCTGCGGGCTTTCCAGCAGCGCGATCCGCCCGCCCCAGGCCTCGACGATATCGCGCACGATGCCCAGCCCCAGGCCATGCCCATCGACCTGCTCGTCCAGCCGCGAACCGCGCTCGAGCACCTGCAGGCGTTGTGTCTCGGGGATGCCCGGACCATCATCGTCCACCCACAGCCGGTAACCCTCGGTGGTCGGCGCGATACCCAGGCGCACCTCGCTGTCGGCCCACTTGCAGGCGTTGTCCAGCAGGTTGCCGAGCAACTCCAGCAGGTCCTCGCGATCCCACGGCAACAACAGCCCCGACGGCACATCGCGCTCGAGCAACAGCCCTTCGCCATGGATCATGCCGAGGGTCGACAACAAGCCCGGCAACTCGGCATCGCAGTCGAACTGCGCGCCCGGCAACGCATCGCCGGCCAGCCGCGCGCGGTTGAGCTCTCGGGCCAGGCGCTGCTGGATCTGCTCCAGTTGCTCGCGCATTTGCGCCCGCACCTCGGGCAGCGCTTGCAAGCGTTCGCCAGCGGCCAGGCTGAGCAGTACCGCCAGCGGTGTCTTCAAGGCATGGCCAAGGTTGCCCAGGGCGGTGCGCGAACGCCGCAGGCTGTCCTCGGTATGGGCCAGCAGGTGGTTGATCTGATCCACCAGCGGCTGCAGCTCGCTGGGCACCTCGGCATCCAGCTGCGAACGCTGGCCCTGCTGCAACTGGGCGATCTGCCGACGCGCCCGCTCCAACGGGCGCAGCGAGCGGGTCACGATGATGCGCTGCAGCACCAGCACCAGCACCAGCGCCACCAGGCCCAGGCCGATACCGATCTGCTGCATGCGCCGGAAGCCCTCGCGTACGGGCGAATAGTCCTGGGCCACGCTGATGGAGATGTCCTGGCCCAGGCGCCGGTAGTCACCACGATAGGCCAGCAGTTGCTGGCCCTCGGGCCCCAGTTCGTGGCCATCGTCCAGGCCGGTCTTGCCCGGCTTGGGCATGTCCAGGTCCCACAGCGAACGCGATCGCCACGTCCCCTGGTCGAAGTCGATGCGAAAGTAATAACCCGAGAACGGCTGCTGGTAGGCCGCCGACAGTCGCCGCTCGTCCAGCTGCAGACCCGATGGCCCGCGCACGATGGCCACCAGCAGGTTTTCGCTTTCCTTGCGCAGGCCGTTTTCCAGATAGCGTTGCAGGCCGGCCTCGAACAGCCAGAGGGTGAGCTGCGCCAGCGCCAGGCCCACCACCACCAGCACCGCCACCAGGCCCAGGCTCAGGCGCGCCTGGATCGATTTCACGCAACGCTCCCGGCGTAGACGTAACCCTGGCCACGGCGCGTCTCGATCACGCTGCGCCCAAGCTTGCGACGCAAGTGATTGACATGCACTTCGAGCACATTGGAATCACGCTCGGTCTCGCCGTCATACAGGTGCTCGGCCAGGTGGCTCTTGGACAACACCTGCCCGGGGTGCAGCATGAAGTAACGCAACAGGCGAAACTCCGCGGCGGTCAGCTGGATGTCGGCACCTTCGCGGCTCACGCACTGACGCGATTCATCCAGGTGCAGGCCGGCGGCCTCCAGCTTCGGCTGGTTGGCCAGGCCCTTGGCCCGGCGCAACAAGGCCTGGATGCGCAACTGCAGCTCCTCGGGGTGAAAAGGCTTGCTCAGGTAATCGTCGGCACCGGCCTTCAGTCCCTCGATGCGCTCGGCCCATGAGCCGCGGGCAGTGAGGATCAGCACCGGGGTGGCCAGGGCGGCCGCACGCCATTGCGCCAGCACCTCGAGCCCGGGCAGGCCGGGCAGGCCGAGGTCGAGAACGATCAGGTCATACGGTTCGCTCTGGCCCTGGTAGACCGCGTCGCGGCCATCGGCCAGCCAGTCCACGGCATAGCCCTGGCGTTGCAGGGTGGCGGTCAGTTCGTCGGCCAGGGGGACATTGTCCTCGACAAGCAGCAGGCGCATTCAGTCGTCTTCCTCGTCTTTGAGCAACGCGCCGGTGCGGGCATCGAGCTTGATCTCGCGCACCACGCCGGCCGGGGTCAGCAGCTCGACCTCGTACTCGTAGCGCTCGTGTTTCTCTTCCAGCTCCGCTTCCAGCAGCCGCGCCCCGGGGTAACGCCCCAGGGCGGACTCGAGCAGTTGCTCCAGCGGCAGGATGATGCCCTTTTGCCGAAGCTCGAGGGCCTCATCCTGATCCAGGTCGCGCGCGGCGGCCAGCGAGCAGACGGTCATCAGTGCGAAGGCAAGATAGCGCGTCGTTCGCGGTAGATCGCTCATCAGTTGTCCCGGACGTCCCGCAGCACTTCACCGGTCTTGGCATCAACGTCCACGTCCCATTCGACGTTCTGCGCATCACGCAGCTCGACCTTGAGCACATAGCGGCCATAGGTGTTTTCCAGCTCGGAATCGGTGATGGTGGCGCCTGGGTGCTTGGCCTTGGCGATGTCTGCGATTTTTTGCAGCGGCTGAACGGTACCTGCCTTTTCCAGGCCACTGATCTCGTGAGCAGGCACATCGGCCAGGGCAACGCTGGCGCCAAACGTCAGGGCGGCGGCAGTAACAAGGGCAGTCAAAGTTTTCATGAGGTTCTCTCCAGCGAGATGGGTAATTTGTCTACGGGGTTAAGATTAACCACCGGTCCTTAACTCAACCTGAAAACAGCTGGCCGCATGATAGCGCAGCTCTTGGTGCCCATGCGCAGTCCCTTGTAGGAGCGGCCTTGTGTCGCGAAAGGGCCGCAAAGCGGCCCCAGCGATCTTTGCATGAACGCTGACATCCTGGGGCTGCTGCGCAGCCCTTTCGCGACACAAGGCCGCTCCTACAGGGGGGGTGTACGTCCAGCCCAGCGATACACTCTATACTGCCCGCCGGCCCCACCCGAGACCCCGCCATGAGCGCCATCCACATCAAGTACCCCGCCCTGACCTTCAAGGCCGGCCAACGCGCCCTGCGGCAGATCCGCGAGCGCGGCCTGCGGGCCGCCGATGTCGGGGTGCTGCCGGGC
Source organism: Pseudomonas sp. GD03858 (assembly GCF_029840925.1). Taxonomy (GTDB): domain Bacteria; phylum Pseudomonadota; class Gammaproteobacteria; order Pseudomonadales; family Pseudomonadaceae; genus Aquipseudomonas. Next base: position 1,340 of record NZ_JAOCDM010000003.1, on the reverse strand, counting down.
GCCGCTGGCGGACCCAAGCCACTGGGCATCCAGGGCCTGGACCTGGCGCTGTTCGGTGAGTGGTTGCCGACGGCGCCGCGTCAACGCGCCCTTGTCGGCGCCTCGATCGGCTCCTGGCGCTTCGCCAGCGCCTGCCTCGACGACCCGGTCGCCGGCATCCGACGCCTGGGCGAGCTGTACACCGAGCAGGATTTCGCCAGGGGCGTGACCCCTAAGCAGATCAGCCAGAGCTGCCAGCGCATGCTCGACGACCTGCTGCAAGGCCGTGACGAGCAGATCCTCGCCAACCCGCATTACCGCCTGAACATCCTGGTGGTGAAAAGTCACGGCCAACTCGCCCACGACCACCGCGGCCGGCTGGGCGTGGGCCTGTCGGCGGTGATCGCCAGCAACCTGCTCGGGCGCTCGCGCCTTGCCCGGCATTTCGAACGAATCATCCTGCATGACCGCCGCAGCGCGCCGCCGCTGGATGCCTTGACCGACTTCCCCTCGCGCTGCCTGCCGCTGGACCTGGCCAACCTGCGGTACGCCCTGCTCGCCTCGGGCTCCATCCCAATGATCATGGAGGGCGTGCGCGACATCCCCGGCGCGGGCGCGGGCACTTACCGCGACGGTGGCCTGCTCGACTACCACCTGGACCTGCCCTACCAGGGCGACGACCTGGTGCTCTACCCGCACTTCACCGACAAGGTGGTGCCGGGCTGGTTCGACAAGGCCCTGCCCTGGCGCAAGGGTGACGCCAGGCGCCTGCAGAACGTGCTGCTGATAACGCCATCGCCGCAGTACCTGGCCGCCCTGCCCTATGGCAAGCTGCCGGGGCGCAAGGACTTCAAGCGCTTCATGGGCGATGCGCCGGGCCGCAGGCGCTACTGGTACAAGGCCATCGCCGAAAGCCAGCGTCTGGGCGACGAACTGCTGGAGCTGATCGCCACCGGGCGGTTGCAGGATCGGTTGCAAGCCTTGTAGCGGGCATGCTGGTAGACTGCGCGCATCATCGATTCACACAGAGTTATGCCAGCGTGGAAATTTTCAAAGAGTTCACATTCGAATCGGCCCACCGCCTGCCCAACGTCCCTGCCGGGCACAAGTGCGGTCGCCTGCATGGTCACTCGTTCAAGGTCGCCCTGCACCTGACCGGCCCGCTCGATCCGCACACCGGCTGGATCCGCGACTTCTCCGAGATCAAGGCGATCTTCAAGCCGATCTACGAGCAACTGGACCACAACTATCTGAACGATATTCCAGGCCTGGAAAACCCCACCAGCGAAGTGATCGCCAAGTGGATCTGGGACCAGGTCAAGCCGCTGCTGCCGGAGCTGTCGAAGGTGCGCATCCATGAG
>NZ_JAOCDM010000029.1 GCF_029840925.1 Pseudomonas sp. GD03858 | reverse complement strand
TCCGCATCCGCCAAACCAAAACCGCCCCCTGTAGGAGCGGCCTTGCGTCGCGAAAGGGGCGCGTAGCGGCCCCAGGATTTATGCATCAAGCAGATATCGCCGGGGCTGCTTCGCAGCCCTTTCGCGACACAAGGCCGCTCCTACACAGGCATCCGTTTGCTGACGAACATGCAAATATCCTTTGCTCGTCGGCTACCTCACATCGGTGCGCCACAGGTGCGACAATATTGCCGTCACAATTACGTGACTTCCCCGTACCTACCCTGCGTCAAGGCTTAGGTTCGGGGCAATCCTGGCACCCGGACCGAGCGATGCCAGCGTACCGTGCTGCGCATTTCTGGACTTTCACCGTCCTATTACTTGAGGTTAGAAGCAAGATGGCCAAGGCCGCCGATGTCGTTGTGCAATGCCTGGAAAACGAAGGTGTCGAATATGTGTTCGGCATTCCTGGTGAGGAAAACCTCGACCTGCTCGAGTCCCTGCGCAAATCGAAGATCAAGCTGGTGCTGACCCGCCACGAGCAATCCGCGGGCTTCATGGCCGCCACCTATGGCCGTCTGACCGGCAAGACCGGCGTCAGCCTGTCGACCCTCGGCCCTGGCGCGACCAACCTGGTGACCGCCAGTGCGTACGCCTACCTGGGCGGCATGCCGATGATGATGATCACCGGCCAGAAGCCGATCAAGAAGTCCAAGCAAGGCCGTTTCCAGATCATCGACGTGTGCGGCATGATGGACCCCATCACCAAGTACACCCACCAGTTCGCCTCGGCCGACAACATTCCTGCGCGCATGCGTGAAGCCTTCCGCCTGGCCGAGGAAGAGAAGCCGGGCGCCGTGCACCTGGAGCTGCCGGAAGACATCGCCGCCGAGCAGACCGACGCCCTGCCGATTCCGCGCAGCCTGCACCGTCGCCCGCTGGCCGAGCACGTGGCCATCGAAGCCGCCGTGCAGAAACTGCAGAACGCCCGCAACCCGATCCTGGTGATCGGCGCCGGCGCCAACCGCAAGATGACCGCCAAGGTCCTCAAGCAGCTGATCGACAAGACCGGTATCCCGTTCATCACCACCCAGATGGGTAAAGGTGTGGTCGACGAGCGCCACCCACGCTTCCTGGGCAACGCCGCGCTGTCGTCCGGTGACTTCGTGCACCGCGCCGTCGAAGCCGCCGACCTGATCGTCAACATCGGCCACGACGTGATCGAGAAGCCACCGTTCTTCATGGTTCGTGGCGGCACCGAAGTCATTCACGTCAGCTTCCGCTCGGCCGAGGTGGATGCCGTGTACTTCCCGCAGGTGGAAGTGATCGGCGACATTGCCAACGCCGTGTGGCAGATCAGCGAAGCGCTGACCGACACCAGCCACTGGGACTTCACCCGCCTGATGGCCATCCGCGAAGCGAACGAAGCGCAGATCGCCGAGGGCGCCGATGATGACCGCTTCCCGATCTACCCGCAGCGCATGGTCGCCGACATCCGTCGCGCCCTGCCGTCCGAAGGCATCGTTGCCCTGGACAACGGTATCTACAAGATCTGGTTCGCCCGCAACTACAAGGCCCACAAGCCCAACACCGTGCTGCTGGACAACGCCCTGGCGACCATGGGCGCCGGCTTGCCGTCGGCCATGGCCTCGCACCTGGTGTATCCGGATCGCCCGGTGATCTCGGTCTGCGGCGACGGTGGCTTCATGATGAACAGCCAGGAGCTGGAAACCGCCGTGCGTCTGGGCATGCACCTGACCGTGGTGATCCTGCGCGACGATGGCTACGGCATGATCCGCTGGAAGCAGGCCAACATGGGCTTCACCGATTTCGGCCTGGACTATGGCAACCCGGACTTCGTCAAGTACGCCGAAGCCTACGGTGCCAACGGCCACCGCGTGGAAAGCGCCGAAGGCTTCCTGCCGCTGCTCGAGCACTGCATCAAGACCCCTGGCGTGCACGTGATCGACTGCCCGGTGGACTACAGCGAGAACGACCGCATCCTCAACAGCGAGCTGCGTGAGCGCGCGCTGGCGGTCTAAACGCTGACGACCAATCGCGGGACAAGCCCGCTCCTACAGGTATTATGCGGTCCCTGTAGGAGCGGGCTTGTCCCGCGACAGCGTAAGTGCAGGCAACAACGTACGCTGCACCACAATACACATCTACCGATCCCCACCTCTCTGCTCTCGGCATGCTCAGGCTCTTCACCTACCCTGAGAACCCGAGACCGATGACCATCGGATCAACGCACAACCATCCCGCCGACCTTGCCGTCGAGTCTCACACTCCAGTGCTGCCATGGGCCGCACGTTTCCCGAACCCGCCTGACCTGTGTTTCGACTACCGACGTCTCGTCGAACAACTGGGCGGCATTGCCCAGGCTGCTCGTCCTGTACATCGCATCTGCATTGTCGGTGCTGGCGTCACCGGCCTCACCGTCGCACGTGAACTGCTGCGCTGTGGTTTCACCCAGATCACCCTGATCGAGCAAGCCCGGCGTATCGGGGGACGTCATCTCACCGTGTCACCCTCTGCTGACAAGCCACCAGCACACATCGCCCCCTTCGAGACGGGCGCCATGCGCATGCCGTTCTTCAACCGAACCGGCGAGCCGCCCAAGGCAGGCCATTCATTGATGGCTTACTACGCAGATCTGTTCGACCTGCGGCTTTCCGACTTCCCCAACCCTGGTACGCCGTGGGTCAATGCGACGGGTATCTACCTGCGTGAAGGCCAACTTGAAGGGGAGAGTGATCCGAAACTGCTGATCTGGAAGAATCCCGAAGGTCACAGCCCGCCACCTACTGCGGCACTACAGAGAATTCATGGCAAGTGGCGGCGCTTTGCCGAGCGTTTCGCCGAACAGGTGGCCGCCATTTACGGCACAGAAGGTTGGCTGGCGATGTGGTCGGCAATCGTCGAGCGATATCACAGGCTGTCGTTCCGTGACCTGGTATTGCTGCCGGCCCAGGAGGCTTGGGACCCCAGCAATCCAGGCGATTTCGGTGGCCTTGGCATGGACAGTGACGAGTCGGCGATCTTCTATGCAATCGGTATCGGAGATGGCAGCTGGGGGGCCTTCTACGACGTGTGTTGCCTCTATCCGCTACGTACTGCCATTTTCGGATTCAGCAGCCATCTGCAGCTTGTGCATGGGCGTGTAGACGAAATGGGGCGAGTGCTTGCTGCGCCGTATCAGGATGTCGAGACTGTGCCCGACAGCAAGGGCCTGCATTTCCAGGCTCCTGCCTACCTGGGGATCGCCGCGTTGGATGAGGCCCTGCTGTTCATGGGCATCGCTGGCTTGGGCGAATCCTTGTACAGCCAATGCGTGGCGCGTAAGGATGGCCTGCTGACGGACAGCTCTGTTCATGGCCTGCACAAATTGGCCGATGGCCGTATCCGCGTCGATTACCGTTGGCGGCACAGCGATGACACCAAGGCTCAGCCGATGAGTGACGTGTTCGACAGCGTGGTGCTTACCACGCCATCCTGGTTGATCGAAACAGGGATGCGCCTGGAGGGCTTCTCCCGGAGCATGCTGCCAGCGGTCATTGTCGAGGCCTGGAAGCACGCCCATTGGGAGACCAGCTGCAAGGTTTATGCGCCGCTGCGTAAAAGCTTTCTCGACCAGTATCCCCATCTGCCGCAGATCCTGGTCAACGACAGCTTCGTGCACGATGTCTATGCCTACCGTTACAACGATCAGCACACCTGTGATTGCATCCTGCTCAGCTACACCTGGGAGGACGATGCCACCAAGCTGGCGGCGTATTCAGACGCGGAGCTTGTGGAAAAATGCGTAGCGGAACTCGATCGGATTCTGTTGCGTTGCACCAACATAGGCGAGCCCATCTCGCCGCATATCGATCTTGGAAACACCCGTATCCAAAGATGGATGACAGACAGGAATGCACTTGGCTGTGCGAAATTGTACCGGGCGGGAGCCTATTACGAAGCGGTAAACCTGATGAAGTACAACCGCGACCTAAGTGCCTATTCAGGGCTCTACCTCGCCGGGGAATCTTTCTCTGTCGATGCCGGCTGGACCGAGCCATGTTTGCGGACTGCCATCGATACGGTGATCAACCTCTGCCACAACACCGGTGCGCGCTTCAACGGGCGTTTCTCCCTTGAGCACTATCCGCATTATCAGGTGCCTCGACAGGCGTTTTGAAACAACTTTGTAGGAGTGCTCCTCCACGTATTTTCGCAATCTCCCTCAATTCCAGAGGACAGTGCTGACTGTCGCTCCATACGCCATGCCCGTTCTACTGGCGGCCTTCCATAACAACCAGAAGAAGAAGCCGCCATGCAGGAACACGCCACTCCCGTCAGCCCCGTGCGAATTGCCGTCGTCCAGTACGACCCTCAGGTCGGCCTGGACCATTGCGATGGCAACCTCAGCCATGGCTTGGCCCTGGCCCGCCGCGCCGCACGCGCAGGGGCGAACCTGAGCGTGCTGCCGGAACTGGCCAACACCGGCTACACCTTCAACTCTCGCGCCGAAGCCTATGCCCACGCCGAGTCACTGTCCGATGGACGATCCCTGCAGGCCTGGGCGGAGTTCGCCCGTGAGCAGCAGGTGTATCTGGCCGCAGGCTTCGCCGAGCGTGACGGCCTGAAGCTCTTTGATAGCGCCGTGCTCTTCGGTCCGTATGGGCTGCTGGGGCATTATCGCAAGGCGCACCTGTGGAACCAGGAAAAGCTCTGGTTCACCCCCGGAGACCTGGGCTTCCCGGTGTTCGAAACGCCCATCGGCCGCATCGGCCTGCTGATCTGCTGGGACATCTGGTTCCCGGAGGTGCCACGGCTCATGGCCGCGCAGGGCGCCGACATCATCTGCAGCCTGAACAACTGGGTCTGGACGCCGCCGCCGCTGTTCGACGAAGCCGGGCGCTGCATGGCCTCGTACCTGACGATGACAGCAGCCCACGTCAACAATGTCTATATCGCCGCCGCCAATCGCATCGGCTGCGAACGGGGCGGGCGCTTCCTCGGTTGTTCGCTGATTGCCGGCACCAACGGCTGGCCTATCGGCGAGGTGGCCAGTGCCGAGGAGGAGTGCATCCTCTATGCCGACGTCGACCTCAGCGCCGCCCGCTCGGCGCCGATCTGGAACAGCCTCAACGACCTGCCGCGTGATCGGCGTACCGACCTCTATGACGCCACCTTGGGTTATCGGCTGCATGCGCCGATGCCACGTTGAGGAGGGGGTATGGAACAGCGCCTTTCATTACCACGACAACGGTCGTCGTCATTGATACTCGCCGGTCTGGCATTGCTTTGCGTTGCTAGCTTGATGCTGGGTGGATGGCCCGACTATGCGCAGCTTGTCGCCACCCTCGACCAGCCGCTGAGCAGGCTGCGCTGGATTGTCGGCGATATCAGCGAGGTCGCCTTCTACAAGCACGAGTTGCCGGCTCTGGGGCTGTTGCTGGGGGCGGGCCTCGCGCATTGGGCCCAGCAGCGCGGGTATCGCTGGCAAGGCTTTGCCATCTGCTACGGCACTGGTCTGTGGCCCTGGCTGATCATCAGCTCGCTGCTCGGCCTGCTGCTCAGCCATGCGTTGTGGGGCTGGACGTTGGAGGGTGGTGCCTGGCAGCCGACCTTCGTCGCCTTCGTCTCGCTGCCGGCGGCCATGGTCCTGCTATTTGGCGGTGGTTGGCGCGTCGCGATCAATGGCGCGCTGCTCGGTGCCGTGCTGGTCACGCCGGCCAGCCTGCTACTGGTCAACTACCTGTGCTACCCGCTGCAGTTGCCGGTGGTGATCGGCAATGTCAGTGGCATGGCCCTGGCCAGCGTGCTGGCGTTCCTGCTGTGCAAGCGCTTTCCGGCGCTGGTTCGCGATGGACAGCGCTCAGCGGTCGCCGCGACGGCCAGCCAGCCGGACTATGGCGTGGTCTGGACCTTGCGTCGGGTACTGGCCGATTTCAGCGAAGCGCCGTTCTTCGGCAATGAACTGGCCAGCCTCGGCTTGCTGCTGGGCGTCTTGCTGGCTTATGTATTGGCCCCGGCGGCACCGGCCTATGGATCGCAACTGGTGCTGCAGATGGTCGCCGGGCAGGCATTGGCATCGCTGGTCGGTGTGCTGTTCTGGCGGCGGCAATGGCAAGAACGGGGCTGGTATCCGACCTATATTCCCATCGTGTCGATCGTGCCTGCCGCCGTGCTGACACTGGGCGGTGGCTGGCAGGTGATCGTCGCCAGCGCCGTGCTCGGCGCGCTGATCGCGCCACCGCTTGCCGTGGCCATCAGCCGGCGTCTGCCAGGCTACATGCACGGCTATATCGGCAATGTCCTGTCCATGGCCATCAGCACCCTGGGCATCGTGCCCCTGGTCGGCCTGCTTGCCGGAGGTAACCCATGACATCACCACGCGTTTCGATCGGCAGCCTGGGCGGCACGGTCAGCATGCAATCCGGGGCGCCGGGGCAGGGTGTGACACCCCGGCTCGATTGCGCCGCGCTATTGGCGTCCCTACCGCAACTGCAGGCACTGGCGCAGATCAGCACCGCCACGTTATGCCTGGTGCCGAGCGCCTCGCTGGCGTTCAGCGACATGCTGAACGCGCTGGTCTGGGCAAACGCGCAAGTGCAAGCGGGGGCCCAGGCCGTGGTCCTCACCCAAGGCACCGATACGCTGGAGGAGACCGCGTATTTCCTCGACCTGCTCTGGCCCCATGACACCCCGCTGATCATGACCGGCGCCATGCGTTCGGCCAGCCAGCCGGGCGCGGATGGTCCGGCGAACCTGTTGGCGGCGGTGCAGGTTGCAATAGCCGATGGCAGCCGGGGGCGTGGCGTGTTGGTGGTGATCAACGACCAGATCCACCTGGCTGCGCGGGTGCGCAAGACTGCCAGCCTGGCGATGGCGGCCTTCGAGTCGCCCGGTGCAGGGGCGATAGGGGAGGTCGTGGAGGGCAGCCCAATTTATCGCCAGGCTGCCACGCCACGGCGGGTGTTACCCCTGCCGGTGCAGGTGGATCACCAGGTCGTCCTGCTGGAGGCCTGCCTCGATGCCGATACGAGGCTGCTGCAAGCCCTCGGTGGCCTGGGCTATTCAGGGCTGGTGGTTGCCGGATTCGGCGCAGGCCATGTCTCCGAGGTCTGGGCCGAGGCGTTGGGGAGCATCGCTGGCAACATGCCGGTGATCATCGCCACCCGTACCGGCAATGGCCCGACGGCCCTGGGGACCTATGGGTTCATCGGCGGCGAGATCGACCTGCAGGCCCGGGGCCTGCACATGGCCGGCTGGCTCTGCCCGCGCAAGTGCCGACTCTTGCTGTGGCTGCTGATCGGTACCGGGCGGCAGGCCGATCTGGCGCACTGGCTGCAGCAATAGTCCGATGCCCGTTCCCGCGATGGGAGCGGGCAAGCGTTGCCTGTGCTAGGGTGCAGGCAAATCTCCGCCCCAGGACACCCGCCCATGCTCCCCGCACTCAGCGAAAAAGAACTCGACCGTCTCGAAGACCTGCTGATCACCTACGGCAACGATTATTCGGTGCTCAACCTGGCCGAGCTCAACGGCTTCTTCACCGCCTTGGCCAGCTCCCCTGCCAAGGTCAACCCCGAGCAGTGGTTACCCGTTGTCGCTGGCGGCAAGGTGCCGAAGTTCAAGAAGCCCGCCGATGAAGAGGCCTATACCGCGTTGATGCTGCGCTATGCCAACCAGGTCGCGGAAGAGCTGACCAACGACCTCGAGCACTTCGAACCGTTGTTCGAGGAGAGCGAAGGCGAGGAAGGTCCAGCGATCATTCTCGAGGAATGGTGCTTCGGCTACATGCGCGGCACGCAAGTGGCCGAGTGGAGCGAATTGCCGCCGGAGCAGGATCGTCTGCTCAAGGCCATTTCCCTGCATGGGCTGGAAGACAATTTCGAGCTGCTCGACTCGATGAGCTTCGATGAGCACCAGGCCTGTGTGCCGCTGGTGGTCGAGGCGGCGCGGGGGCTGTATCAGTACCAGAAACAGCACCGTCATTGAGATCGCCATCGCGAGCGCGTGGGAACGGGCCTGCCCCGCGAGTATGATTATTCCATCTGACGAAATACTGGATTGCTCCCGGCACTGATTCTGCTGTCGGGCGATCCAGTGCAGCATGTCCTCCAGCAGCGCCACTCCCGGCGCTGATCCGGAGCCCCGCACATGCCAAGCCCGATCAAGCTGTACAACTTCCCCAAGTCCGGCCACGCCCACCGCATCGAGCTGATGCTGTCGCTGCTCGAACTGCCCACCGAACTGGTCTTCGTCGACCTGGCCAAGGGCGAACACAAGCAGCCAGAATTTCTCGCCATCAACCCCTTCGGCCAGGTGCCGGTGATCGATGACAACGGCATCATCATCGCCGATTCCAACGCCATCCTGGTCTACCTGGCCAAGGCCTACGGCGGTGAGCGCTGGTTGCCTGCGGATCCGGTCGGTGCCGCCCGAGTGCAGCGCTGGCTGTCGGTGGCGGCGGGTCCCCTGGCCTTCGGCCCGGCGGCGGCACGCCTGGTGACGGTGTTCGGCGCCTCGTTCAACACCGATGAAGTCATCGGCCGCGCCCACACCCTGCTCAAGGTGATCGACGCCGAACTGGCCAAGGGCCCGTTCCTGGTCGGTGACCAGGCGACCATCGCCGATATCGCCAACTACTCGTACATCGCCCACGCCCCGGAAGGCAACGTGTCGCTGGAGCCGTACCCCAACGTGCGCGCCTGGCTGGCCCGGGTCGAGGCGCTGCCGGGCTTCGTGCCGATGCCACGTACGATCATCGGTTTGCAGACCACCCTCTGAGTCCCGAGGAATGCCGCCATGCAATCGCCCTGGCATGCAGGTGAAAAACGGCTGCAGGAGCACGTCGGTGTTGCAGAGCGCATGGAGGTGTTCGGGCAAAAGGTCATTCGTGACTACATGCCCGACCAGCATCGCACGTTCTATCAGCAGCTGCCGTTCATGGTGGCCGGTGCCGTGGACGCCGCAGGCAAACCCTGGGCGACGCTGCTCGAAGGCCCGGAAGGCTTCGTCAGCTCGCCCGATCCACGGCAGCTGTTGATCGGGACCGACCTCGCCAGCGACGATCCGGCCACGCCCGGCCTGGTGGCGGGTGGCGCCATCGGCCTGCTGGGGATCGAGCTGCACACGCGACGGCGCAATCGCCTCAATGGCCTGATCCGCAGGGCCAGCGCCGGCCAGCTGGAGGTGGTGGTCGAGCAATCGTTCGGCAACTGCCCGCAGTACATCCAGCTGCGCGAGTACACCCGCGTCGACGAGCCGCCGCAGAAGCGCCGGGATTCAGCGGCGCTCGATGCCGCAACCCGCGCGATGATCGAAAACGCCGACACCTTCTTTGTCGCCAGCTACGTCGATCAGGACGCTGGCCAGCGTTCGGTGGACGTGTCCCATCGCGGTGGCCGGCCTGGTTTCGTCAGGGTCGAGGGCAATCGCCTGACCATTCCCGACTATGCCGGCAACCTGCATTTCAATACCCTCGGTAATCTGCTGGTCAACCCGGTCGCCGGCCTGCTGTTCGTCGACTTCACCAAGGGCGATGTGCTGCAGGTTTCCGGGCGTACCGAGGTGATTCTCGACAGCCCGCTGATCAGCGCCTTCGAAGGCGCCGAGCGGATCTGGACCCTGGAGATCGAGCAGGTGGTGCTGCGCCGGGCTGCCGTGTCGCTGCGCTGGGCCTTCCAGGAATACGCACCCACCAGCCTGATGACCGGCACCTGGCGCGAAGCCGAGCAGCGCCTGCAACAGCGCGAACGGCAGCACCAATGGCTGACCTGGCGGGTCCTGCACATAGAACAGGAGAGTCGCGATATCCGCTCGTTCCATCTGCAACCCGAGGATGGCGCCGCGGTGGCCTTCGCCCCTGGTCAACATATTCCCGTGCGTTTGCGTATCGATGGGGAGGCGCCGCTGATCCGTACCTACAGCCTGTCCAGCGCGCCGTCCGATGGCTTCCTGCGCATCAGCGTCAAGGCACAGGGGCCGGCGTCACGCTATCTGCACCAACAGGTGAAGGTCGGCGATCGTCTGGAGGTGCGCCAGCCCATGGGCAGCTTCACCCTGGATCAGCAGAGCGACCGGCCCCTTGTGCTGATCGGTGCGGGCGTCGGCATCACCCCGTTGATCGCCATGCTCCGCGAGCAGCTGGCGAAAGTGCAGGGGCGACGCATCTACCTGTTCCATGGCGGGCGCACACTGGGCGACCTGCCGTTCCAGCAGGAGCTTGCTGCGCTCCAGCAAAACGCCAATGGCTTGCTGAGCATCCATCGTGCCCTGAGCCAGCCCGAACCCCAGGCCGTGCTGGAGCATGACTACCAATTCGCCAGTCGTCTGGGCATCGAGCAGATCAAGGCCACGCTGGCATTGGACGACTACGATTTCTACCTCTGCGGCCCGGCCAGCTTCACCCAGGACCTGTACGAAGGCCTGCGCGGCGTACATGTGCCCGACGCCCGCATCCATGCCGAAGCCTTCGGCCCCTCGACCCTGCGCCGCCACACCGACGACAACCAGCCGACGCTGCAGCAGCCCCCGCCCGCCAGCGAACCGGTGCCGGTGTACTTCGCCAGCTCCGCCAAGGAAGCGCGTTGGGCGCCGGACAGCGGCACGCTGCTGGAACTGGCGGAAAGCCGTGGCCTGTCGCCGGACTTCAGTTGCCGAGGAGGCTCCTGCGGTACCTGCAAGACCAAACTGGTCAGCGGCCAGGTCCACTACCCGAACCCGCCCGCCGAATTGCCCGAGCCCGGCAGCGTGCTGATCTGCTGCGCCATCCCCGCCCAGGCCGAGGACGGCGTGCAGCCCCTGGTACTGGAGCTCTAGCGTGACCACGGCGATAATCGCCCTACGACAACGCGTGGGGCGCGGCATGGACCAGATCCACCTGATGAAAGTGTTCGTGGCCGTGGGCGAGCTGGAAAGCTTCGCCGCCGCCGCCCGCCGCCTGGCCATCTCGCCGGCGGCGGTGACCCGCGCCGTTAGCGCCCTGGAGGAACAGCTCGGGGTCAAGCTGCTGCTGCGCACCACCCGCAGCGTGCGCCTGACCGAGGCCGGCGGGCGCTACCTGGAGGACACCCGGCACATCCTCGCCAGCATCGTCGAGGCCAACGAAGCCGCCGCCGGCATCAACGCCGCGCCCAAGGGCGACCTGGCGGTGACCGCGCCGATCCTGTTCGGCAAGAAGTTCGTCATGCCGTGCATCGTCCGTTACCTGCAGCAGTACCCCGAGGTGGATGTGTCGGCGTACTTTCTCGACCGCGTGGTGAACCTGGTGGAGGAGGGCATGGACGTGGCGGTGCGCATCGGCCAGTTGCCCGATTCGGGCCTCAAGGCGTTGCGCGTGGGCAGGATGCGCCGGTTGCTGTGCGCCTCGCCCGAGTACCTCGAACGCCACGGCACGCCGCGCCATCCCTCTGAATTGCAGAAGCACGAAGTCATCGCCGCCGGGACCCTGTCGCCACGCACGGACTGGCGCTTCGGCGCCATCGACGACCCGACGCTGATCCGCATGAAGCCGCGCCTGACCGTGACCAGCAACGACGCCGCCATTGCCGCGGCCAGCGCCGGGCTCGGGATTGCACGGCTGCTGTCGTACCAGGTGGCGGACGAAGTGGCGGCCGGGCGCTTGCAGGTGATCCTGGCCGAGTACGAGGAAGCGCCGTGGCCGATCCATATCCTGCATCGGGAGAGCAAATATGGCTCGACCAAGGTGCGGACCTTTATCGATATGCTGGCCGAGCATTTGCGCAGCCAGGCACATCTGGCTTGATTCCGGACCCTGGGGCTGCTGCGCAGCCCTTTCGCGACACAAGGCCGCTCCTACAGGCGACCGCACCCCCCTGTAGGAGCGGCCTGGTGTCGCGAAAGGGGCGCAAAGCGCCCCCAAGTACCTTAAACGCAATCAAGACCTCGAAAGCGCCGCACACTCCGCCAGCACCCTCAACCCGCCCATCACCTCCGGCGTTATCACCCGGCCCAGACACACCCGCAACCCAGTGCCACATTCCCCATCGGCAAAGAACATCCCGCTGGCGCCGACATTGCAGCCACGCTCTGCGGCAAGCCGCTGCAGCGCCACCATGTCCGTCCCTTCCGGCAATTCGATCCAATGGATAAACCCGCCCTGCGGCGCCACGTACCGTGTTCCCAGCGGAAACGCCGAGCGCACCAGCGCCTCCATTACCTCGGCCTGCGCCGCCAGTCGCCCACGCAGCTTCGCGCAGTGCTCCTCCATGTACCCCCGGCCGATAAACTCATCCAGCACCCGCTGGGCCAGGCTCGACACTGCCAGGTTGCGCGAAAACAGCTGGGCCAGGATCGCATCCCGATACCGCCCCGCCACGCACCAGCCCACCCGGTACCCCGGCGCCACGGTCTTGGAGAACGACGAGCAATAGATTGTCTGCCCGGTCGTGTCGTAGTGCTTGATCGCCTTGGGCCGCTGCGCCTCGTCCGCCAGGTCGAAGAAGATATCGTCCTCGATGATCGGCACATCCGCCGCCTGCGCCAGCTGTGACAGCCGTGCCCGCGCCGCGTCGGGCATGATGAAGCCCCGTGGGTTCTGCAGCGTCGGGTTGAGGAACACCACATCGACCTTGCCGCGCTTGAGGGCCCACTCCAGGTGTTCGAGGTCCATGCCGCTGTCGGCGTGGGTACGGATGGGCAGGGCGCGCATGCCCAGGCGTTCGATGGCCTGCAGGATGCCGTAGTAGGTAGGCGTTTCGATGGCCACCGTGGCGCCTGGCCGGGCGACGGCTTCGAGGGCCAGTTCGAGGGCGATGGTGTCGCCGGAGGTCACCAGGACTTCGTCCGGGCCGCAGGCAACGCCGCGTTGCAGCATCAGCCCGGCGATGCGCCGGCGCAGCGAGGCCAGGCCCGGCGGGGCGATCAGGCCAGCCAATGGCTGGTCGGCCTTGGCGGCCAGCGTCGCCAGGCACTTGTTCAGCAGCACATGGGGCGTGAGCTCGTCGTGCAGCACCGCCGAGCTCAATGACAGCGCGGTGGTGCTGGTCGCCTGGGCGAGCATGGCGACCACCGCGTGGTTGACGTTGACGGTGACACTGGCCAGGTCGAATCCCTGCACCTGGGCCGCGCCCTTGGCGACGAAATAGCCGATCCGCGGCGTGGCCTGCACATAGGCATTGGCCTCCAGCTCCGCCAGGGCCCGTTGCACGGTGGCGATGCTGCTGTCGAACAGCCGCGCCAGCTCGCGTACCGAGGGTAGCTGTGTGCCGCTGGGCCATTCGCCGCTGTCGATCTGGCGCAGCAGCCAGGCGTTGACGGTGTGCCAGCGTTTGTCGGGCTTGGGGTTGCGGTCCATGGCGGCCTTGTGTGGTGTCAGGCGGGGGCTGCGCAAAGGTAGAGCAAAACCGTGCCCGTTGCAGCCACGATGACGATGTTCAGCAGCACCAGGGCAAAGCCGAAGCGGATCAGCCCGTGCTCTTCCTCGCGGTTGGCTCCAGCCAGCCCGATGATCAGCGACAGGATCGACAACGAGCCCAGCGCGCCATGTCCTGCGGCGCTGTTGGCCATGGCCGCCAGCCAAGGGCCGTGGACGCTGGACAACGCGGCGATGGACGGCATCACCAGCGTGGTGCCGCCGACATTGGAGCCGGTGACGTAACCGGCCAGCCCCGCCAGCAGCGACACCGTCGACGCCAGCGATACACCCGACAATGCTTGCAGTGCTCGTTGCGCCTCGACCAGGAAACCGGCCTTGACCATCACCTGGGAGAGCAGCAGAAACAGGAAGATCGTCGCCACCGGGAACCGCGCCCGCTTGACCAGCGCCTGCCACGGGAAGCCTGCGCCCTGGCGGGCGACCATCATCAGCACCACCAGCAGCAAGGCCAGCCCCGGCGAAGCCAGCGGCTTCCACGACACATTGGTGCCATGCACCACCCACAACCCGTCCCATCCCGACAGCAGGAACAGCCCCCGCGAGACGATGATCACCGCCAGCAGGGCCAGGTACGGCCACGCCGCCTGCGGCCAGCGCCCCAGCGCCCCGCGTCGCGCCCAGGAGAGCCCCAGCCCGACGCAGACCACTGTCAGCCCGGCCAGTACGCCAGCGGCTTCCGGGCCGATCCAGCGATTGATCACATACAGCACCGCACTGAACAGCAGCGAGACCAGTGCCAGCCCCAGCCACGCCCTTACGCCGCGAACCCGCGCCAACGTCAGCGCCACGGCGGCCAGGCCGAGGAACACCGGGGCGCTGACCAGTGCCGAGTGGCTGCCCAGCTCCTGCGCCGGCACATGGGCCAGCAGCGCGCCGATCACCGTGGCCAGCCCAAGCGTGCCCCAAGGCATCACCACCATGCCGGCCAGCGCCATCTTCATGCCGACCTGACGCGAAAACAGCCCCATCAGCAGCGGCACCGTGGCGATCAGCGATACGCCGAACCCGGTCATGGCCTCAAGCAGCGGCGCCAGGCCCAGCACGATGAAGATCACCTGCATCGGCGGCGTCCAGCCCAGCTCCCGCACCCAGGCACCGATCGCCTGCGGTGCGTTGGCGCGTTCGACCAGGATGACGAAGGCCAGCCCCGGAATGATCACGCAGGCGGTGCTGAGGAACAGGATCAGCGTGTCTTGCACAATGGCGCCGGATACCGCCGCCGACAGCGGCTGCGCGGCGCCCAGGCCCCACAGCAGCAGGACACCGGCCACGCCGGCCAGCGCGGCCTGCACGGGCGGGCGGCGCAGCAGCAGGATCAGGGCGATCACTAGGCCTATGGGAGACATTTGCAGCAGCAGGGCAGCCATGATGCGGGTTCCTTCAGCCATCCAGAGGAGTGTGGAAGGGATGGTGGAGGGAAGGAAGAGACTGCAATAGATACAGGGGGGCTGGGTTTTTCAATACAGCTCTGGCGGGTATCGAGGGGCGGCAATGGGGCCTGCGTTTGCAGCGTTGTAATTCCGCGCTACGCTCAACCATTAACTCGCCCATGACCACGTTCGACAGGATTTCCTGTCTGGCACTTTAGATGCCGATTTGTGGCGTGGGCGAGCCTACCTTCTTCGTGTATTAAGGGGATCGTTGACGATCTCCGCTCACAGACTCTCTCCAAGGTAGAGGCGGTGAACCTCGCCGATTCGCTTGCTTGCGGCGGCGGGCACACCAGCCGCTCTAGCAAACTGCGGCCATTGTGCGACGGCTTCACAGACTTCCTTGATGATCTGTCGTGCGTTCATGCCGCGAACCTGGCTGGCCACGCTCAACAGATCGTCGAGGGTGAAGTCGTCGCGCTTGCCGTTCACGGTCATCTGGTGGCTATCGACCCAGAAGCTGCCAGGCAGGTAGGAATAGGACACGTCATACGCCGGCGTCAGGTACCAGGTACCGTCGGTGTCCATCATGAAGGCCGTATTCTTGGTGTGGTCGTCCTGGTTGCGTGCCACCAGGTTGAAGACCATGCGGCGGTAGAACTGTTCGGCGCCGTCGCGGGAAATCCGCAGTGCGCGCATCACCCCGAAGGCCTCGGCATAGGCGTATTGGCCAGGCTTGCGGAAGTCGGCGTGGTCGAGTGCGCACAAGGTCGCCACGTGGATCTTTTCACCTTCGGTCGTGCGGTCGAAGCGCCGGGTCATGAAGTGAGCGCGTCCACCTTCCTCCAGCAATCGGCACTCGGTCATGGTGATGCCGGCCGCCTTGGCCATGAGGTGGTAGGCGTACTCGATGCGCCCGTAGCCTTGCGAATCAGCCAGCACGGTCGAATCCTTGGCCACGTCGAACTTGAGCAGCCAGTATTCGAAGCCCGGTGGTGCGGTGACCTGGCCCGAACGGATCTCGCCTTCGGCATTCATGGCGATCACCGCCTTGGCCCGGGCGCCGCCCGCGCTGGTACCGATCTGGATGAGGTGCTGCAGGGCACTGTCGTCCAGCGACGGGTCCTTGGCATCCAGGCGCTCGGCGATCGATTCGCGTTCGGACAACACCTCGCTGGCCAGGCGCACCAGGGCATCGATATGGATGCTCTCCCCCTTGTCCCGCTCGGTGGCCATCGCCGGACGATATTCCAGGGCGCCCATACCGCGCTTACCCTGGTACAGCAGGCGCTCGACCGGGGTAAACGTTGCCTTGTCACGCCCCTGCTGGGCCAGCCAGGCATCGATCAGCGCGTTGCCGAAATCATCGGGCAGCGAGTCGGCGAGGATCGAGGGCAGACCCTTGAAGGTTTCGCGGTCGAGCCCCTGGAACACGTAGGTGTAGTCCTGGCGCAAGGGCATATGGACCGGCGAGATCTCAAGGCCCGTCCTGACGAACTCGGGGGTGTATTCGAACTCTCCGATCTGGGTCTGCGTGTTCCAGTTGAGCGCGCCTACATAAACATCCCAGAGATAGATCCGTGCAATCACCAGCTGTCATCCTTGTCGGGTTTCGGGCCACCAATGAGCGTGGGCTTGCCGATAGGCGTCCTGATTCCGTGTTCAGGCGCCGGCGGTGTAGCCCGTGTGACGGTCGCCCGCATCCGCTGTTTGCCCTGCATTTTTGCCAGTTGCACGGGGCTGGTCCTGACGTCCTCGATGAGTGAGGCGAGACGATCAAGCTCTCCCAGCACCCTCAGGACGGCAATCACGTTCACCAGGGTGCCTTTGCCTGCCGTTAGCTTGCGGTAGGTCTCCCGGGAAATCCCGGCTTCATGGGCGACGATGTCCTGGCCAATATTACGCTTCAGGCGGATAGCCTCAATGCGTTGGCCGATCTCGTTGGCGATAGCGTCGTCAGTCATTGATATGGCTTTCATAACGCCTGGGATCCTATGCTTAAAACGCCGTTATTGACCTGCATGCCTAGGATTCTAGGCTTTGTATAGTGCGCTTGAAAGAAAAATCCACTACTTGATAAAGGCTAGTTTTCTAGGCGTTGAGTGCACATTTTAGTGTTTTTGCCAAGAATTCTAGGCGTTGTCTGATCCTGGTATTCGCGGCGGATTTCAGCGATTGGTTTACCACATTTCGTTTCGCGCAGAACGGGCTACCGCATCGAACGTCCCGAAGTGACCAGACCTGCCAGCACCTTCTCCAGTTTCACCACCGCCTCCCTCATCTCAGCGGGTGTCAGTGCCGCAAACCCCATCAGCAAGCCGGCATCGTTCCTCGGCACCGCGTACAAGCTGCCCAGCCCCAACAGATCGATCCCCACCCCGCGTGCCGCCCTGACCACGGCGTCTTCAGGCAAGCCCTGCACGAAATGGCAGGGCATCTGCAGCCCACCGGCGGGCACCTGCGGCACGAGAAACGCCCCCAGGTGCTTGCGCAGCAGATCCGCCAGCACATCCCGGCGCTCGGCGTAGAGCGTGCGCATGGCCCGCACATGGGCGTTGAAGTGCCCGCCTTCCATGAACCGGGCCAGGGTCAGCTGGGCGATGGAGGCGTTATGCCCGTCCTGCAACGTGCGGGCGGCGGTCATCGGCGCGACGAGCTGGGGCGGCAGCAGCAGGTAGCCGATGCGCAGGCCGGCGAACAGCGATTTGGTGAAGGTGCCGATGTACAGCGTGCGGTCGTGTGGGTCCAGGCCCTGCACGCAGGCGGTGGGGCGGCCGGCGTAGTGGAACTCGCTGTCGTAGTCGTCCTCGATGATCCAGGCGCGTTGCTGGCGGGCCCATTCGATCGCCAGCAGGCGCCGGTCCAGTGCCAGGGTCGCGCCGGTCGGGTATTGGTGCGAAGGGGTGAGGAATACCGCCCGGGCATCCGGTGCCAGCCGGGCCATGGCGTCCACCTGCAGGCCGTGCGCGTCCACCGGGACCGGCACGCATGCCAGGCCGGCGGCGGTGACCGCTTTGCGGGTGCCCTGGTACAGCGGGTCCTCGACCAGCACCTGGTCGCCTGCGTCCATGAGCACCTGGGCGCACAGGCCGAGGGCCTGCTGCGAGCTGGTGAGGATCAGGATGCGCTCGGCGGATGCCTGGGCCCCGCGCTCGAGGTTGAGGTAGTCGGCGATTGCCCTGCGCAAGGGGGCCATGCCCTGCGGCTCGCTGTGTTCCAGCGCCCGTGTGCCGTATTCCTTGTACACCTGCCGCTCCAGCTTCTCCCAGATGGCCAGGGGGAAGTGCCGGGTTTCGGCCACGCCCGGGGCGAAGGGGCGGGGCGACTGGAAGTTGTGGACGCCACCGTTGTGCAACACGGCTTCACCTCGGCGGCTCAACTGCACCGGGGCTTCCTGATGTACTGGACGCTGGCGCTTGCGCGACGGCAGGCACCGGGCCCGTTGCGACACGAAGCTGCCGCTGCCCACGCGCCGTTCGATAAAGCCCTCGGCGTGCAACTGGCTGTAGGCCGACTCCACGGTGTCCCGCGAGACGCCCAGGGACTGAGCCAGCGGGCGCGAGGCGGGCAGCGCCTTGCCCACCGGCAGTGCGCCGTCGAGGATCAACTGGCGGATCGCCCGTTGGATACGCACATGCAAGGCCAGCGCGCTATGGGCGGGGTCGTTGATCCAGGCTTTCACCGATTCCAGCTGCGCGTGTTTGAA
Source organism: Pseudomonas sp. GD03858 (assembly GCF_029840925.1). GTDB lineage: Bacteria > Pseudomonadota > Gammaproteobacteria > Pseudomonadales > Pseudomonadaceae > Aquipseudomonas. The sequence goes on along the minus strand of NZ_JAOCDM010000029.1, from coordinate 33,331 downwards.
CATTGGCCTGATTCCCTGGCTGATGGACCTGATTAATGGCTGCCAATGCTGGGGCTGCTTCACGACACAAGGCCGCTCCAGTCGACCGCGATCCCCTGTAGGAGCGGCCTTGTGTCGCGAAAGGGGCGCAAAGCGCCCCCGGCAATCTCAAGCCTTGCCCCTGTCCAGATCCCCAAAATGGTCTGGTTATTACCAATCAATTGGCAGGTAAAAACCAACCATTTATCCGCTATAAAACCCAAGCCCGCAAGCAACCACCAAGGAAGGCAAGCGCTACGGGCAGGCCGGCCCCCTCACTCATTCACACTGCTTTGCCCAAAAGGGGTTCCACCAATGACCACCACCCAACTACCTGTCTTCATCCGCGAAGCGAAGCAAACCGACCTTCAGCCCTGGCGCGACTACTGGGCGCAATACCAGGCCTTCTACCAGGTAGACCTGGGCCCAGCCATCACCGAGTGCACCTGGGCCCGCTTCTTCGACCCGGCCGAGCCCATGCACTGCGCCGTGGCCACCGACGGCGAACGGCTCTTCGGCTTCGTCCACTATGTGTTCCACCGCTCGACCTGGGGGCGCAACGACTTCTGCTACCTGGAAGACCTGTACGTGTGCCCGAGCGCCCGGGGGCGAATGATCGGCAAGCAACTGATCGAGTTCGTCCAGGGCCAGGCCCGGCAGCAGCGGTGCGACCGGCTGTACTGGCATACCCAGGAGACCAACCGGACTGCGCAGCGGTTGTATGACTGGATTGCCGAGAAGCCAGGGGTGATCGAGTACCGGATGCCCATGGATGTAGCCCACTAGGAAAGTTCGGGGCAGTTGAAGGATCCTGTGGGAGCAGGCTTACCTGCGAAGCAGGTGCCGTGATACATGGCACCTGATTCGCCGATGTTTGCGGGCAAGCTCCAGTTCAAGTCATATCAATCGAATGTGCTGTGCGTGTCGCCATGACGGCTGATATGTTTCCCGCGCACCCGATCACGTCCAATCGGCGCTGATCCCTTCAAGGAAGAAAAACAATGAAAACAGTGCTCGGCTTCTTGCTCTCTATCTGTCTGAACCTGCCTGCATTCGCGGGCGATATTCCCATCGGTTTTCGGACCTCTACATTGGCGGACGAGCAAAATGGTCGCCCGCTGGAACTGGTCGTCTGGTACCCGAGTACCTCCACGGCCACGCCGCAGCTGATCGCGGATACCCCGGTGTTTGTCGGTGACCTTGCCGTACGCGATGCCCCCCCGGCCTCTGGCGCGCATCCACTGGTGGTGCTTTCCCATGGTTTTCGCGGTAACTGGGGGAACCAGTCATGGCTGGCCAGTGCGCTGGTGCGGCAGGGTTACATGGTGGCGGCGGTCAACCACCCCGGAACGACCACCCGCAATCGCAACCCTGAAGCCGCCGCACAGTTGTGGCAGCGTCCCATCGATCTGCAACGGGCCATCGATGCGGTCCTGGCTCAGCCGGATCGATTTGGGGCAGTGGCGAAGGGAAAAATTGCAGTGGCAGGTCACTCACTCGGTGGCTGGACCGCCCTGGAAATCGCCGGGTCCCGGTTCGATCCCGAGCGTTTTTCCCAGGACTGCACGGCCCATCCACAACTGGCCAGTTGTGGCGTTTACAAACAGATCAATCCCGACTTGGCTGCGAAGTCCCGGCTGGGTGGCGACCTGAGCGACAGACGTGTCACGGCCATCATCACCCTGGACCTGGGCCTGTCACGTGGCATGACCACTGAAAGCCTGGCGACGTTGCCGGTGCCGGCACTGGTGATCGCGGCGGGCGCACCTTCTGAAGAGCTCCCGGCACAGTTGGAATCCGCCGACCTGGCCAAGCGGTTGCCCCCGGCGACGAGTCGCTATGTCGAGATCAAGGACGCCAGCCACTTCAGCTTTTTGTCGATGTGCAAACCTGGCGCGGTGGCGTTGCTCGAAGAAGATGCTCCAGGCGATGGCATTATTTGCCGGGATGGCGATAACGCTCGACCGCGGGCGCTGATCCAGCGGCAGATCGTTTTATTGATTACCGAATTTCTGGGGCAGTCGTTTCGTAGCTGATGAGTGCGGAGGTTGCATAGCCCAGATGGGCGCTTGGGACACGAGCATAAAAAAAGGCTGCCCGAAGGCAGCCTTTCTGGATGGCGGGACGATCAATCCCAGCTCAGAGCACCACCAGTCTGGTACTCGATAACCCGAGTCTCAAAGAAGTTCTTCTCCTTCTTCAAGTCCATGATCTCACTCATCCAAGGGAACGGGTTGGTAGTCCCCGGATACTCTTCCTTCAGACCAATCTGGGTCAGTCGACGGTTGGCAATGAACTTGAGGTAATCCTCCATCATCGCCGCGTTCATGCCCAGCACGCCGCGTGGCATGGTGTCACGGGCGTATTCGATCTCCAGCTGGGTACCCTGCAGAATCATCTGGGTAGCCTCTTCCTTCATCGCGGCATCCCACAGGTGCGGGTTCTCGATCTTGATCTGGTTGATCACGTCGATGCCGAAGTTCAGGTGCATGGACTCGTCGCGCAGGATGTACTGGAACTGCTCGGCGACGCCGGTCATCTTGTTGCGGCGGCCCATGGACAGGATCTGGGTGAAGCCGCAGTAGAAGAAGATGCCTTCCAGCACGCAGTAGTAGGCGATCAGGTTGCGCAGCAGCTCTTTGTCGGTTTCGACGGTACCGGTGTTGAACTCCGGATCCGAGATGGCGCGGGTGTACTTCAGGCCCCAGGCGGCTTTTTTCGCGACCGACGGGATCTCGTGGTACATGTTGAAGATCTCGCCTTCATCCATGCCCAGCGACTCGATGCAGTACTGGTAGGCGTGGGTGTGGATCGCCTCTTCGAAGGCCTGGCGCAGGATGTACTGGCGGCACTCCGGGTTGGTGATCAGGCGGTACACGGCCAGGGCCAGGTTGTTGGCAACCAGCGAGTCGGCGGTGGAGAAGAAGCCGAGGTTGCGCATCACGATGCGGCGCTCGTCTTCGGTCAGGCCGTCCATGCTCTTCCACAGGGCGATGTCGGCGGTCATGTTGACCTCTTGCGGCATCCAGTGGTTGGCGCAGCCGTCGAGGTACTTCTGCCAGGCCCAGTCGTACTTGAACGGGACCAGCTGGTTGAGGTCGGCGCGGCAGTTGATCATGCGCTTTTCATCGACCGCGACGCGGGCCGAGGAGCCTTCCAGCTCGGCCAGGCCTTCCGCGATGTCCAGGGCGTCCAGCGCAGCCTTGGCGCGCTTGACGGCGTCGGAGTCGGCGGCGGTGGCGGCGCGGGCTTCCAGGGCGGCGGCACCGCCGGCGCTGTCGAGCTTGTCGAGGGTGGTGGCGGCTGCGGCCTGCGCGGGGGTGTTGCCTTTGGCGGCGACTTCACCGTCTTCTTTGTCGAATTCGTCCCAGCTCAGCATGGTCCTGGCTCCTGCTAGAGGGTTGCGCGGGGCAACCGGTTGGATTTTAAGAATGTGATGCCTGACGCAAGGCCGTTACGGCGAATGGACAGCTCGAGAGGCTGACTCTCGTTACATCTGGGTTCGTGCCTGGCCAGGCCTCGGGGAGGGGCCAGGGACTTGAAAGGGTGCCCTTTTCAGAGGGGGCGGAGTATACCGGAATTCGCTTTCGGTCGGGGCGCGAGTCTGGCGGGCGAGGGTAATTTTTCGACCGGTTTTTCGCGCGTCCGTTCACGGTAACTCGTGTTGTCTTTATACGGGAAGGGAGTTTAGCGGCAAATAGTAGTTAGCACTATATGTTGTGCGTTTTTATTTTTCGGATACAGGATGTTGTGTTTTTTCGGGTCGTTGTAGGAGCGGCCTTGTGTCGCGAAAGGGCGGCATGGCCGCCCCGGCGATCTTGCGCCGGAGCTGAGATCCTGGGGCCGCTGCGCGCCCCTTTCGCGACACAAGGCCGCTCCTACAGGACTGCGTTTCATCAGGTCATTGCGCGGACGCAAAAATGCCGCAGAGGGGCACCCTTGGGCACCCCTCTGCGGCATCAGGCCTTTATTGGCAAGCTTCGCAATCCGGCTCGTCGATGGCGCAGGCCTTCGGTACCGGGGCAGGGCCGGCGGCCTGGACCGGGGCGCTGTCGCCGCCGCTCGACACGGCGTTGAGCTTGCCGGTGTTGATGGTCGACTTCTCGGTGCTGGTCGCGGCCAGGGCACGGAGGTAGTAGGTGGTCTTCAGACCACGGTACCAGGCCATGCGGTAGGTCACGTCCAGCTTCTTGCCCGAGGCGCCGGCGATGTACAGGTTCAGCGACTGGGCCTGGTCGATCCACTTCTGGCGACGGGAGGCGGCATCGACGATCCACTTGGTCTCGACTTCGAACGCGGTGGCGTACAGGTCCTTCAGCTCTTGCGGGATACGCTCGATCTGCTGCACGGAACCGTCGTAGTACTTCAGGTCGTTGATCATCACCGAGTCCCACAGGCCACGGGCCTTGAGGTCGCGGACCAGGTACGGGTTGATCACGGTGAACTCGCCCGACAGGTTCGATTTCACGTACAGGTTCTGGTAGGTCGGCTCGATGGACTGCGACACGCCGGTGATGTTGGCGATGGTCGCGGTCGGCGCGATGGCCATGATGTTCGAGTTACGAATACCTTTTTGTACACGCTCGCGTACCGGTGCCCAGTCCAGGCTCTCGGTCAGGTCGACGTCGATGTACTTCTGGCCACGGGCCTCGATCAGGATCTGCTGGCTGTCCAGCGGCAGGATGCCCTTGGACCACAGCGAACCCTGGAAGGTCTCGTAGGCGCCGCGCTCGTCGGCCAGGTCGCAGGAAGCCTGGATCGCGTAGTAGCTGACCGCTTCCATCGACTTGTCGGCGAACTCGACGGCAGCGTCCGAGCCGTACGGGATGTGCTGCAGGTACAGCGCGTCCTGGAAGCCCATGATGCCCAGTCCGACCGGACGGTGCTTGAAGTTCGAGTTACGCGCTTGCGGCACCGAGTAGTAGTTGATGTCGATCACGTTGTCGAGCATGCGCACGGCGGTGTTCACGGTGCGTTGCAGCTTGGCGGTGTCCAGCTTGCCGTCGACAATGTGGTTCGGCAGGTTGATCGAGCCCAAGTTGCAGACCGCGATCTCGTCCTTGTTGGTGTTCAGGGTGATCTCGGTGCACAGGTTCGAGCTGTGGACCACGCCCACGTGCTGCTGGGGCGAGCGCAGGTTGCACGGGTCCTTGAAGGTCAGCCACGGGTGGCCGGTCTCGAACAGCATCGACAGCATCTTGCGCCACAGGTCTTTGGCCTGGATGGTCTTGAACACCTTGATCTTGTTGTACTCGGTCAGGGCTTCGTAGTACTCGTAGCGCTCTTCGAAGGCCTTGCCGGTCAGGTCGTGCAGATCAGGCACTTCCGATGGCGAGAACAGGGTCCACTTGCCGTCATCGAAGACGCGCTTCATGAACAGGTCAGGGATCCAGTTGGCGGTGTTCATGTCGTGGGTACGACGACGGTCATCACCGGTGTTCTTGCGCAGCTCGATGAATTCTTCGATGTCGAGGTGCCAGGTTTCCAGGTAGGCACACACGGCGCCCTTGCGCTTGCCACCCTGGTTCACGGCGACGGCGGTGTCGTTGACCACTTTCAGGAACGGCACGACGCCTTGCGACTTGCCGTTGGTGCCCTTGATGTACGAGCCCAGGGCGCGCACCGGGGTCCAGTCGTTGCCCAGGCCACCGGCGAATTTCGACAGCATGGCGTTGTCGTGGATCGCGTGGTAGATGCCCGACAGGTCGTCCGGCACGGTGGTCAGGTAGCAGCTGGACAGCTGCGGGCGCAGGGTACCGGCGTTGAACAGGGTCGGGGTCGAGGCCATGTAGTCGAAGGACGACAACAGGTTGTAGAACTCGATCGCACGGGCTTCCTTGTCTTTCTCTTCCAGCGCCAGGCCCATGGCCACGCGCATGAAGAACACCTGCGGCAGCTCGAAGCGCACGCCATCCTTGTGGATGAAGTAGCGGTCGTACAGGGTCTGCAGGCCCAGGTAGGTGAACTGCTGGTCGCGCTCGTGGTTGATCGCCTTGCCCATGCGCTCCAGGTCGTAGCCTTTCAGCGCCGGGTCGAGCAGTTCGAACTCGACGCCTTTCTCGACGTAGGCCGGCAGGGCCTTGGCGTACAGGTCGGCCATCTCGTGGTGGGTGGCGCTGTCGGCCACGCCCAGGAAGCCCAGGCCTTCGGCGCGCAGGGTGTCCATCAGCAGGCGGGCGGTGACGAACGAGTAGTTCGGCTCACGCTCCACCAGGGTGCGGGCGGTCATCACCAGGGCGGTATTGACGTCCTTGATGGCCACGCCGTCGTACAGGTTCTTCAGGGTTTCGCGCTGGATCAGGTCGCCATCGACTTCGGCCAGGCCTTCGCAGGCTTCGCTGATGATGGTGTTCAGGCGGGCCATGTCCAGAGGGGCTAGGCTGCCGTCGGCGAGGGTGATGCGGATGCTTGGGTGCGGCTCGACCACGGCGTCGGCGTTGCTGCGGGTGGCGCGCTCTTTTGCACGCTGGTCGCGGTAGATCACGTAGTCGCGGGCGACTTTCTGCTCGCCGGCACGCATCAGGGCCAGTTCGACCTGATCCTGGATTTCTTCGATGTGGATGGTGCCACCCGATGGCATGCGACGCTTGAACGTGGCGGTGACCTGCTCGGTCAGGCGCGCGACGGTGTCGTGGATGCGCGACGAGGCGGCAGCGGTGCCGCCTTCAACTGCGAGGAACGCCTTGGTGATGGCCACGGTGATCTTGTCGTCGGTGTAGGGGACGACAGTGCCGTTGCGCTTGATCACGCGCAGTTGGCCAGGGGCGGTGGCAGCCAGATCCTGGTTGGAATCGGCGGCCTGCGGCGCCTTGGCCTGCGGGTTCTCGCGAGTCGTGTCGGTTTGCATGGGTGGGTGTCTCCACAGTTTCTAGTTTGTTCAGGCGCCTTGTTGGGGCGCCCACCGTTCCGTCCACTTGCTCGATGGCCCGGGCGGGGAGGCGTCATGCACGCGCATACGCCCGCTCGGGCTTACCGACTTCGGGACAGACTCAGGAATAAGGGGCAATAACCTGCCGCTCCCTGGCCGAAGTCAAAGGTTCTGGGCGTACCCAAAATCTGTTGCTGATGAGTGGGAGGCACTGCCTGCAACACTCATACCCGAACAAGGCCGTCTGCGGCTTGCCTCGGTCGCCCTCCGCAGGAGCGGTTTGGCTGTTGAAATCACGTTAAGTTCAGTCGGTAAATTCGCTTGAATTTGCCTGGCGACTTGTGTTTGTGATTTTGCGCGAAACCCAACATCTAGTGGTTCGCTGCGATAGGGATACAAGATAATGCGGTATCAGGGGCTTTGCAAGGTGAGCGTCTGTGGATAACTTGTGGGTACTTTGTGAGTGATCCGTGGGTATTCGCTGTAGGCCTTGTCCCAAGAGGTTTGCACTATTTTTTGCCTGTGCTATGCCGCCGTGCAGATTTTTTCGGGCGCGAACCCTATCACAAAAAACGGTTCAGTCGTGGGGCGTTCTGGGTGGTTGGCAGGGGTGGGGGCGGGACGTAGTATCCGGGGCTGATGTTGCGCTTTGGTGAAGGTGGATTTTCGCTGGAATCAAAGGGTTGTACTGGCCTCATCGCGGGGCAAGCCCGCTCCCACGCATGACGCCGTACTTCACGCATGGCTCTGTATTCAGCGTGGGAGCGGGCTTGCCCCGCGATGAGGCCGGAACAGCCAACAGCAAGGCCCGAAAAAAACCAGAAGAAGGGTAAGGCCATGGACCAGCCAATCAACCGCATCCTAATCGTCGAGGACGACCAGCGCCTCGCCGAGCTCACTGCCGAGTACCTCCAGGCCAACGGCTTCGAGGTGGCGGTGGAAGGCGACGGCGGCCGTGCCGCTCGGCGCATCATCGACAGTCAGCCGGACCTGGTGATCCTCGACCTGATGCTGCCCGGCGAGGATGGCCTGAGCATCTGCCGCCGGGTGCGTGGCCAGTACGCCGGCCCCATCCTCATGCTCACCGCCCGCAGCGACGAGCTGGACCAGATCCAGGGCCTGGACCTGGGCGCTGACGACTATGTATGCAAGCCGGTGCGCCCGCGCGTGCTGCTGGCGCGCATCAACGCCCTGCTGCGCCGCAGCGAGGCCCCGGAGCGGCGCCAGGAGCTGAGCTTCGGCCCGCTGCATATAGACAGCCGACAACGCGAGGCGCGCCTGGACGGCCAGCTGATCGAGCTGACCGGCGCCGAGTTCGATCTGCTCTGGCTGCTGGCGAGCAACGCCGGGCGGGTGCTGTCCCGCGAGGAGATCTTCACCTCGCTGCGCGGCGTCGGTTATGACGGCCAGGACCGCTCCATCGATGTGCGCATTTCCAAGATCCGCCCCAAGATCGGCGATGACCCGATCACCCCGCGGCTGATCAAGACCCTGCGCAGCAAGGGCTATTTGTTCGTCGGCGAGGCGCCATGAACTCGATCTTCCTGCGTATCTATGGCGGCATGCTAGCGGTGCTGGTGCTGGTGGCCGTGCTCGGCGTGCTCAGCCTGCACCTGGTCAACGAGATCCGCGCCGGCCAGCACCGCGAGCGCCTGGCCCAGGGTACCTTCAGCCTGATGGCCGACAACCTGGCGCAGCAGAACGCGGTGGAACGCACCCGTTCGCTGGTGATCTGGGAGCGCCTGCTCGGCGTGCCGCTGGACCTGCAGCCGCTGTCGGCGTTCACCCTCGACGGCGGGCAGCGGGCGCGGCTGTACCGCGACCTGGTGGTGGTGGAGAAGACCGGCCCGCATGCCGCCCGGGTGTTGCGCCGGGTCGGCCACGAAGACCTGCTGCTGGTGGCCGAGGTCAAGCAGATCAGCGAGCAGCTGGCCCGCGCCACGCTTTATCTGTTGGCCGACGAATTGGTGCGCTACCCGGTTACCGAGCAGCAGGCGCGCCTGGCGCAGCTGCGCCAAAGCAAGGGCTTCGGCTTCGACATCGCCCTGCAGCGTATCGAGCGTGCCGCCCTGGACGACGACCAGCGCCGCCGGGTGGAGGAGGGCGACACGGTGATGGCCCTGGGCAGGGACGGCGACTCGATCCGCGTGTTCTCGGGGCTGTCCGGCTCACCCTGGGTGCTGGAGATCGGCCCGCTGTACCAGCTCAACCCCTATCCACCGCAGTTGCTGATCCTGATCGCCTTCCTCGGGCTGTGCCTGATCGGGCTGGTGGTCTACCTGCTGGTGCGCCAGCTGGAGCGGCGCGTGTCGGGTCTGGAGGTGGCGGCCACGCGCATCGCCGAGGGCAGCCTCGATACGCGCGTGCCGGCCGGCGACGCCGACTCGGTGGGTCGCCTGGCCGAAGCCTTCAACGGCATGGCCGAGCACCTGCAACGCTCGTTGACCATGCAGCGCGAGCTGGTGCGGGCGGTGTCCCACGAGTTGCGCACGCCGGTGGCGCGGCTGCGCTTCGGCCTGGAGATGATCGAGAGCGCCAGCACCGACGAGGGCCGGGCCAAGCACCTGGCCGGCATGGACGGCGATATCCAGGACCTGGACAAGCTGGTCGACGAGATGCTGACCTACGCCCGCCTGGAGCAGGGCGCGCCGGCCCTGCATTTCCAGGTGGTGGATCTGGACGAGCTGCTGGCGCGGGTGATCGAGGAGCTGGCGCCGCTGCGGGCCGAGGTGCGGGTGGTGCGTGGGGTGTGCCACGGGCTCGACGGTGGCGACGCCCGGGTCGAGGCCGAGCCGCGCTACCTGCACCGGGCCCTGCAGAACCTGGTGCGCAATGCCATGCGCCATGCCGAATCGGAAGTGCGCCTGAGCTACCAGATCGGCCAGCAGCGTTGCCGCATCGATGTGGAGGATGACGGCCCCGGGATTCCCGAAGGGGTGTGGCACCGCATCTTCACCCCGTTCACCCGCCTCGACGACAGCCGTACCCGGGCCTCGGGCGGGCATGGATTGGGGTTGTCGATCGTGCGGCGGATCATCTACTGGCACGGCGGCCGTGCCCTGGTCGGGCACAGCGAGCAACTGGGCGGGGCGTGTTTCAGCCTGAGCTGGCCGCGCGAGCAGCCGCGCGATTAGACGCTGATCAAGCTGAGCAGATGGCCGTCCTGCAGGCAGAACTGGCCATCGATTTCGACGCCGTGGTGCCACTCGGCCGACAGGTCGGTGAGCAGGCGCAGGCGGGCATGGCCGTCGGCGGACCAGGCCAGCAGTTCGGCGTGTTCGAAATAGAAGCGCTGTTTGGTGAGCGGATAGAGGGTCTTGAACAGGCTTTCCTTGAGCGAGAAGGTCAGGGTCACGGCCAGCGCCTGCTGGCTGCGGTCCAGGCGCTCCAGTTCGGCGGGGGTGAGGATTTCCCCGGCCAGGCGTTCGGCGCGCTCTTCACTGAGCAGGGTTTCCTGGTCCAGGCCCAGGCCGCGGCATCGGTCGTCGCCTGCGACAACGGCGGCAGCCCAGCCTTGGCCATGGGTGATTGAGCCGTGGATGCCGGCGGGCCAGATCGGCGAGCGGTCTTCATGAGTGGCCGGAACATAGTCGCGGCCATCCAGGCGTTGCAGTGCCTCGCGGGCGCAGACCCGACCGGCCAGGTACTCGGCTTGGCGCTTGGCCACCGAGCGTTGCAGGCTGGCGGTCTGCTCGATGCCGGCGCGCTGGAAGTCGTCGTCGGCCAGGCGGGCCGGGTCGAAGGCGCAGCTGACCAGCACCGCGCCGGGGACCGGGCGGGGCAGGGGCCAGTGGTGCTGGAGCGGGGCGCAGCAGGTGGGGAGTCTGTTCATGGCGGGTATTGTGCCAGCCTGGTGGCTGGTGGTGGAGCACAGATTTTGGGGCCGCTGTGCGGCCCTTTCGCGACACAAGGCCGCTCCTACAGAAGAACGCGTACCCCTGTAGGAGCGGCCTTGTGTCGCGAAAGGGCTGCGCAGCAGCCCCAAAATCTTCAGTCAAACGCCGTCTTCAAGAACGCCTGCATATCCTTCCAGGAACTCTCATCAGCCGCCTTGTCATACCCGATATCCGGCCCGCCATGCCCGCCATGCCCCAACCGATCCGCATCCGGGTTGGTAAACCCATGCTTGGCCCCCGGAATCCCGACGAACTTGTAGTCCGCCTTGGCCGCATCCATCTCCGCCTTGAATGCCGCCACCTGCTCCGGGGTGACCATGCTGTCGGCCTCGCCGTGCTCCACCAGGATCTTCGCCCGGATCACCCCAGGCTTGGCCGGTGTCTGGGTCGCCAGCGCGCCATGGAAGCTCACCACGCCATCGAGCTTCACGCCCCGGCGCGCCGCATCCAGCACCACCTTGCCGCCAAAGCAGTAGCCGATGGCCGCTAGCTGGTGCTTGTTGGTATTGGGCTGGATCTTCAACAGCTCAAGCCCGGCATCGAAGCGCCGGGCGGCCGCCGCCGGGTCCTTCATCGCCGCCGCCATGAACGCCTGGGCGTCGGCGGGGTGCTCGGTGTTCTTGCCGTCGCCGTACATGTCGATGGCCAGGGCGTTGAAGCCCAGTGCCGCGAGGTCGCGAGCGCGGCGCTTGGCGTAGTCGTTCAGGCCCCACCATTCATGCACCACCACCACGCCCGGACGCTTGCCCTCGATGGCGTCGTCGTAGGCGTAGTAGCCGACCAGGCGGTTGCCGTCGGCATCCTGATAGGGAATCTCGCGGGTCTGCACCGCCGCCTGGGCAAGGCTGGCGCTGCACAACAAGGCCAGGGCAAGCAGGGTACGCATGGTCGAGCTCCTTCTTCGGTTCGTTCAGCCAAGGTTCAGGCCGGGTTCAGCGGGGGTTCAGGGCGCCCTCCCTACTCTAGCCCCCAGACAGCAACAACGCATCCAACCCGGAGTACCTGAACCATGAAAACGCTCAACACCCTGATCGCCGCCATGGCGGTTTGCGCCGCCGGCCTCACCAGCGTTGCCCAGGCCGATGACAACTTCGCCAGCCTGACCTACGGCCAGACCAGCGACAAAGTCCGCAAGTCCGGCCTGCTGCAGCGCAACACCGACGGCCTGAACGCCGACGGCATCATCGGCAAGGACAGCACCTGGGGCGCGCGCCTGGGCAGGATCAACGATCAGGGCCGCTACTACCTGACCTACGACAACGTCTCGGGCGACCATGGCGGCGTCAAGCTGCGCCAGGAGAACCTCCTCGGCAGCTACGACCTGTTCCTGCCGGTGGGCGATACCACCAAACTGTTCGGTGGCGGCAGCCTGGGCATGACCAAGCTGACCCAGGACTCGCCAGGCGCCAGCCGCGATACTGACTACGGTTACGCTGTCGGTCTGCAGGCCGGCGTGATCCAGGAAGTGACCGACAACGCCTCGGTGGAGCTGGGCTACCGTTACCTGCGCAGCAACGCCGCCACCGAGATCGGCGCCCACGGCGGGCCGAAGGACGGTACCCTGCGCCTGACCAGCAGCGCGCAGACCTACCTGGCGGCTACCTACAAGTTCTGAGGTCGCTGTTATCCTGTACCGGCCTCATCGCGGGGAGTGCATGACTCGTGGGAGCGGGCTTGCCCCGCGATGAGGCCGGTACAGGCATTCCCTATTGAAAGGAGATCCACATGAAATTGCTGGTGGTCGAGGACGAGGCGCTGCTGCGTCATCACCTGTTCACCCGCCTCGGCGAGGGCGGCCATGTGGTGCAGGCGGTGGCCAACGCGGAAGAAGCCTTGTACCAGGCCGAGCAGTACAACCACGACCTGGCGGTGATCGACCTGGGTCTGCCGGGCATGAGCGGGCTGGATTTGATCCGCCAGTTGCGCAGCCTCGGCCAGACTTTCCCGATCCTCATCCTCACCGCCCGCGGCAACTGGCAGGACAAGGTCGAGGGCCTGGCCGCCGGCGCCGACGACTACGTGGTCAAGCCGTTCCAGTTCGAGGAACTGGAAGCCCGCCTGAACGCCTTGCTGCGCCGCTCCAGCGGCTTCACCCAGTCGACCATCGCCGCCGGCCCGCTGGTGCTTGACCTCAACCGCAAGCAGGCGACCCTGGACGAGCAACCGCTGGCGCTGACCGCCTACGAATACCGCATCCTCGAGTACCTCATGCGTCATCACCAGCAGGTGGTGGCCAAGGACCGGCTGATGGAGCAGTTGTACCCGGATGACGAGGAGCGCGACCCGAACGTCATCGAGGTGCTGATCGGCCGTTTGCGCCGCAAGCTCGAGGGCGACAACGGCTTCAAGCCGATCGACACCGTGCGCGGGCTGGGCTACCTGTTCACCGAGCGCTGCCGATGATCCGTTCGCTGCGGGTGCGGCTGATGCTGGCCGCGGCGTTGCTGGCGCTGCTGTTCATGCTGGCGTTGCTGCCGGCGTTGCAGAAGGCCTTCAGCCTGGCGCTGCAGGAGTCGATCGAGCAGCGCCTGGCCTCGGACGTGACCACTCTTATTTCCGCGGCGCGGGTCGAGCGTGGCCAGTTGCAGATGCCTGCACTGCTGCCGGACGAGCGCTACAACCTGCCCTACACCGGCCTGCTCGGCTACATCTTCGACCGCCAGGGCAAGCTGGTCTGGCAGTCGCGGGCCACGCGCAATCGCAATATCAACTATCACCCGCGCTATGACGGGCGCGGCAATGAGTTTGCGCGCATCCACCAGGACGACGGCGAGGAATTCTTCGTCTACGACGTCGAGGTCAAGCTGCTCGGTGGCAAGAGCGCGGCGTTCAGCATCGTCGCCCTGCAGCCGGTGCGCGAGTACCAGGACACCCTTAACGGCCTGCGCGAGAAGCTCTACTTCGGCTTCGGCGCGGCATTGCTGGCGCTGATGGTGCTGCTCTGGGCCGGCCTGACCTGGGGGTTGCGCTCGCTGCGCCGGCTCAGTTCCGAACTCGACGAAGTGGAAAGCGGGGCGCGGGACGGGCTCAGTCGCGAGCACCCGCGTGAACTGCTGCGCCTGACCGGCTCGCTTAACCGCCTGCTGCGCAGCGAGCGCGAGCAGCGCCAGCGCTATCGTGACTCGTTGGATGATCTTGCGCATAGCCTCAAGACCCCGCTTGCGGTGCTGCAGGGGGTGGGCGAAAGCATGGAGCAGGGTGATCGAGAGCAGGCGCGGGTGCTGCAGAGCCAGATCGAGCGCATGAGCCAGCAGATCGACTATCAGCTGCAACGCGCCAGCCTGCGCAAGAGCGGCCTGGTGCGCCACCAGGTCGAGCTCAGGCCGTTGCTCGACAGCCTGTGCAGCACCCTGGCCAAGGTCTATCGCGACAAGCGCGTGGAGGTCGACCTCGCCATCCCGGCCCTGGCGCGGGTGCCGATGGAGCAGGGCGCGTTGCTGGAGCTCTTGGGCAACCTGCTGGAAAACGCCTACCGGCTATGCCTGGGGCAAGTGCGGGTGAGCCTGCATCAGTCGCCGGGGCTGCTGGAGCTGTGCGTCGAGGACGATGGGCCGGGCGTGCCGCCGGATCAACGCGAACGGATTCTCGAGCGCGGCGAGCGGCTGGACCGCCAGCACCCAGGGCAGGGGATCGGGCTGGCGGTGGTCAAGGACATCATCGACAGCTATGACGCCGAGCTGAGCCTGGGCGATTCGCCGTTGGGCGGGGCTGCGTTCCGTATCGCTTTCCGACTCGATTGATTCTGCCTTTCCAGTGCGGGGGCGGTGCGTGGGAGCGGGCTAGCCCCGCGATACCGGCGAAGCCGCTGCCATCCGGCGCGGTCCTCATCGCAGGGCAAGCCCGCTCCCACCGACCCTCCCACTGAACACCTCTGAGGCGGATTCCCGCCAACCTGCCCTGTACGATTTCCGCCATCGGGCGGAAATCCGCCATTTTCTGCCGGCATTTTCGCCCCGTCCCGGGGCATTCACACCCTGTAATCATTGGCTGCGCACCTCAAACGGGCACTTTGGCATCGCCCTTGCTATTCAGCTGGCAGAGGCCTGCCCAGGCACTCGCACACAACGACAAATCCCTCCGGGTACAGGAGGGTTCGCGATTCAGGTGCCCCGACATCCTGGGAAGGATGCGCCGGCCCACTTGAGGAAAAACTAGCCATGACGACTCGTCAGCCGCTGTACAAATCGCTGTATGTCCAGGTGATCGTCGCCATCACCATCGGTATCCTGCTCGGCCACTACTACCCGGAAACCGGCGTAGCCCTCAAACCCCTGGGTGACGGCTTCGTCAAGCTGATCAAGATGGTCATCGCCCCGATCATCTTCTGCACCGTGGTCAGCGGCATCGCCGGCATGCAGAGCATGAAGTCGGTCGGCAAGACCGGCGGTTACGCGCTGCTGTACTTCGAGATCGTCTCCACCATCGCCCTGATCATCGGCCTGGTCGTGGTCAACGTGGTCCAGCCCGGCGCCGGCATGCACGTCGACGTCAGCACCCTGAACGCCAGCAGCGTGGCCGCCTACGCCGCCGCTGGTGCACAGCAGACCACCGTCGGCTTCCTGCTCAACGTCATCCCCAACACCGTGGTTGGCGCCTTCGCCAACGGCGACATCCTGCAAGTGCTGATGTTCTCGGTGCTGTTCGGCTTCGCCCTGCACCGCCTGGGCAGCTACGGCAAGCCGGTGCTGGACCTGATCGACCGCTTCGCCCATGTCATGTTCAACATCATCAACATGATCATGAAGCTGGCCCCGATCGGCGCCTTCGGCGCCATGGCTTTCACCATCGGCCAGTACGGCGTGGGTTCGCTGGTGCAGCTGGGCTACCTGATGGCCTGCTTCTACATCACCTGCATCCTGTTCATCCTGGTGGTGCTGGGCGGTATCTGCCGTGCCCACGGCTTCAGCGTGCTCAAGCTGATCCGCTACATCCGTGAAGAGCTGCTGATCGTGCTCGGCACCTCGTCCTCGGAGTCGGCCCTGCCACGCATGCTGGCCAAGATGGAGCGCCTGGGCGCGAAGAAATCCGTGGTCGGCCTGGTGATCCCGACAGGCTACTCGTTCAACCTGGACGGCACCTCGATCTACCTGACCATGGCCGCGGTGTTCATCGCCCAGGCCACCGACACCACCATGGACATTACCCACCAGATCACCCTGCTGCTGGTGCTGCTGGTGGCTTCCAAAGGTGCTGCCGGCGTCACCGGTTCGGGCTTCATCGTGCTGGCCGCGACCCTGTCGGCCGTCGGTCATCTGCCGGTGGCGGGCCTGGCACTGATCCTGGGTATCGACCGCTTCATGTCCGAGGCCCGCGCCCTGACCAACCTGATCGGCAACGCCGTGGCCACCGTGGTCGTGGCCAAGTGGGTCAAGGAGCTGGACACCGACACCCTACAGGCGGAGCTGGCGTCCGGCGGCTCGCCGCTGATCGACACCCGTCCGACCGACGACCTGGGCGTGGCCGAAGGCCCGGCGCGTTGATCGCGGTATGAAATGAAAAAGGCGACCCTCGGGTCGCCTTTTTTTGTGTCACTTGCACAATGCCCCGGGGGGACGCCTACCGCCCCTGTAGGAGCATGTATGAGCTTCGCAGCCGGCATCTACTCGACGCGGGTTTCGCCGCTGTACACCAGAATCTCCCGACACCGCCGGCACAGATACCGCCGCCCCTGGCGCACCAGTTTGTGCCGCTGGGCGGTGAACGGAAAGTCGCTCTGCGGGCACGGGCAGCGATAGATGTAGCGCGTCGCCACCCGCCGCTGCACTTCATAGTTGTGGCAACGGTTCGGCGGCAGCTCGTATACCCCGCGCATGATCAGCTGCCACTCCTCGCCATGGGCCTGGATGCGGTCACCGAACAATTGGTGGGCCACCAGATGAGCGACCTCGTGAGCCACGGTCTGGCGCAGGAAGTCTTCCTGGTTCTCGCGGTACAGCTGCAGGTTGAAGCGCAGCAGGTTCTCGTGCAGGTGGGCGACACCGGCTTTCTGTCCGCGCAGCTTGAAGCTGACTTGCGGGCGCGGGAAGGTGCGTTTGAAGAAGGTTTCGGCTTGCTGGTAACAGGTTTCGACGCGTTGTCTGAGCAGCTCGGGCATGGCGGGGTGGTTCTCCTGACCGGGCATTATGCCGCAGGCGAGGGCCGGCTGCCGAGCCGCCGGTCAGGCGCACGAAACGAAGCCGCCTTGCGGCGGCCTCGGGTGATGCCCCAGTGTTGGTTGGATCTGATAGGTATGCGTCAGTTGGTATAGACGGGCCCCACGCCCAGTCCCCAGATGATCACGGTCGAGGCCATGATCGCCACCAGTACCACCAGGCCCACCGCCAGCACCGAGCTGGAGAACAGGAAGCCTTCATCCGACGGTATGTTCATGAAGGTCGGCAAGCCGACATACAGCAGGTACACCGTGTAGCAGATCGCCGCCGTGCCGATCAGCATGCCCAGCCACAGGTGCGGGTACAGCGCCGCGAGACCGCCGATGAACAGCGGGGTGGCGGTGTAGGTGGCGAACGCGATGCACTGCGCCATGCTCGGGTTGGCGTCGTAGGTGCGCGCCATCCAGTGGATGAAGGCGCCCATCACCGCGACCCCGGCGAGCATCGCCAGGTACGACATGATGCTCATCCACAGTGCGCTTTCCATGGTCAGCATCACCGCTGGCCGGTCGCCGATCACCCAGCCGACCTGGGTGGTGCCGATGAACGCCGAGACGGCGGGGATCGCCGCCAGGATCAGCGTATGGGTCAGGTACATGTGGCTGATGCTTTCTTCCTCGCCACGGATCTCCCGCCACTCCTGGTCAGGGTGGGTGAACAGCCCAACAACGTGATGAATCATACTGGTCACTCCTATCGTCGTTGCCAAACGCCCCCCAGATGGAGCGCCTGTGGCCCGAGGCCAGGAAACACCGATCATTACGGCAATGTGGCCTTATGTCGCAGTATAGGAAGTCGTTCCCGGCATAAAACCTGCTTTTTAGAGCAAATCGCGCTGTCAGGCCCGGTACTGATTCCCTTGAAGTCTTTATCGGAATGTCCTACTGCACCGTGCGCTTTGTGCGTAAAATAGTCGGCTTTTGTCACACCTCGCGGATCCAAGCGCTATGGGCACCCTCTCGGTCAACCAGAACAAACTGCAAAAACGCCTGCGTCGTCTCGCCGGCGAAGCCATCACCGACTACAACATGATCGAGGATGGCGACAAGGTCATGGTCTGCCTGTCCGGCGGCAAGGACAGCTACACCATGCTCGACGTTCTGTTGCACCTGCAGAAGGTGGCGCCGATCAAGTTCGACATCGTCGCGGTGAACATGGACCAGAAGCAGCCGGGCTTCCCCGAGCACGTGCTGCCGGCTTACCTGAAAGAGCTGGGCGTCGAGTACCACATCGTCGAGAAGGACACCTACTCGGTGGTCAAGGAACTGGTGCCCGAGGGCAAGACCACCTGTTCGCTGTGCTCGCGCCTGCGTCGCGGTACCCTGTACACCTTCGCCGACGAGATCGGCGCGACCAAGATGGCCCTGGGTCACCACCGCGACGACATCGTCGAGACCTTCTTCCTCAACATGTTCTTCAACGGCGCGCTCAAGGGCATGCCGCCGAAGCTGCGCGCCGACGATGGCCGCAACGTGGTGATCCGCCCGCTGGCCTACTGCAGCGAGAAGGACATCCAGGCCTACTCGGACATGAAGGAATTCCCGATCATCCCGTGCAACCTGTGCGGTTCGCAGGAAAACCTGCAGCGCCAGGTGGTCAAGGACATGCTGGTGGAGTGGGAGCGCAAGCACCCGGGCCGTACCGAGAGCATCTTCCGCGCCCTGCAGAACGTCGCGCCGTCGCAGCTGGCCGATCGCAACCTGTTCGACTTCACCAGCCTGAAGATCGACGAGAGCGCCACCCCGCGTTTCCTCGACGTGCTGAACATCTGAGCCCATGCGCGACTACCAGTGGTTGCACGAGTACTGCCTGAACCGCTTCGGCTCGGCCCAGGCGCTGGAAGCCTTCCTGCCGCAGCCGCGCACGCCCGCGCAGCTGCGCGACATCCCTGACGACCGCTACCTGTCGACCCTGGCCCTGCGCGTGTTCCGCGCCGGGCTCAAGCACAGCCTGGTGGACGCCAAGTGGCCGGCGTTCGAGCAGGTGTTCTTCGGTTTCGACCCGCAGAAGGTGGTGCTGATGGGCGCCGAGCACCTGGAGCGGCTGATGCACGACGAGCGCATCATCCGCCACCTGGGCAAGCTCAAGAGCGTGCCGCGCAATGCGCAGATGATCCTCGACATGGCGAAGGAGAAGGGCAGTTTCGGCGCGTTCATCGCCGACTGGCCAGAGACCGACATCGTCGGGCTGTGGAAGTACCTGGCCAAGCATGGCAACCAGTTGGGCGGGTTGTCGGCGCCGCGGTTCCTGCGCATGGTCGGCAAGGATACCTTCATTCCTACCGATGACATGGCGGCGGCGCTAATCGCGCAGAAGATCATCGACAAGCCGCCGACCAGCCAGCGCGACCTGGCGCTGGTGCAGCAGGCGTTCAATCAGTGGCATGCAGAGAGCGGCCGGCCGCTATGCCAGTTGTCGGTGATGCTGGCGCATACCGTCAACCACTGAGATCGCCGGGGCCGCCGTGCGGCCCATTCGCGACACAAGGCCGCTCCTACAGGAGTACGCGTACCCCTGTAGGAGCGGCCTTGTGTCGCGAAAGGGCTGCAGAGCAGCCCCGGAAATTAACGCCCTTCACCCGCCAGGCGCCGCTCCAGCTGGAACTTCCAGCGCACATACAGCAACCCGCTGACGAACAACCCCAGGCTCACCAGCACCTCGACCCAGCCGAACAGCGCCCGCGCCGGATCGAACGCCGCCAGCACGCCCTTGATGAAGTAGATGTTCACCACGAAGCAGGTCCAGGCATGCGCCCGGGCACTGCCCATCAGCATGCCCGGCAGCACCAGCAGCAGGGGGATCAGCTCGATGGCCATGATCACCTCGACCCGCGCCCCGTGCAGGTCGGCGAACCACAGGTTGTTCACCACCAGCAGGGTGATTAGGCCGAACAGGCAGGCCAGGCTCAGGGCGCGGGTGATCCGTACCCGCGGTGCCAGCCAGTCCAGTGGCGGCAATACCTTCGGCTGCCTAGCCACGTTCGCCACCCAGTGCCTTGGCGGTATTGGCCAGGCGTTGGCCGAGCGCGCGGCACAGGGTGATCTCGTGCGGGTCCAGCTCGCGCTTGCCGTCGGCGCCGGCATGGTGGCTGGCGCCGTACGGCGTACCGCCGCCACGGGTCTCCAGCAGCGCCGATTCGCTGTAGGGCAGGCCGGTCACCAGCATGCCGTGGTGCATCAGCGGCAGCAGCATCGACAGCAGGGTGGTTTCCTGGCCGCCGTGCAGGCTGGCGGTGGAGGTGAATACCGCCGCCGGTTTGCCCACCAGCTCACCGCCCAGCCACAGGCTGCTGGTGCCGTCGAGGAAGTACTTCAGCGGCGCGGCCATGTTGCCGAAGCGAGTCGGGCTGCCCATCGCCAGGCCCGCGCAGTGGTGCAGGTCGTCGAGGGTGGCGTACAGCGCGCCGCTGGCCGGGATGTCCGGGGCCACGGCCTCGCACTCGGTGGAGATCGCCGGCACGGTGCGCAGGCGCGCCTCCAGGCCGGCCAGCTCGACGCCGCGGGCGATGTGCCGGGCCATCTCGCTGGTCGAGCCGTGGCGGCTGTAGTACAGCACCAGGATGTAGGGTTCGCTCACGGCAGGATCTCCAGGACCTTCTCCGGTGGGCGGCCGACCACAGCCTTGCTACCGGCGACCAGGATCGGGCGTTCGATCAGCTTGGGATGTTCGACCATGGCCTTGATCAGCTGGGCGTCGCTCAGGGCCGGGTTGACCAGGTCGAGGGCCTTGTATTCGTCTTCGCCGGTGCGCAGCAGCTGGCGTGCGCCGATGCCCAGCTTGCCAAGCAGTTGCTCGAGGGTGGCGGCGTCCGGCGGGGTCTCGAGGTAGCGCACGATGGTCGGCGCCAGGCCGCGCGCCTCAAGCAGTTCCAGGGCGCCGCGGGATTTCGAGCAGCGCGGGTTATGATAGAGGGTCAGTTCGGTCATGACGGGTCGCATCCAGCAGGGTGTGGCGGCTATTCTAACCGCAGCGACCGACTTCAATGCTTGAAAACTTCGAGAAGGATTGACCCATGGCAAGGCGTTTGGCAGCTGCACTGGCCATCACCGCGAGCCTGTTGCTCGGCGGCTGCGGTGCGGATTACGGCGTGGACCAGCACGGCAATACGGTTAAGGCCGAACAGATCGACGGCCACTGGCTGGTGCTCAACTACTGGGCCGAATGGTGCGGCCCATGCCGCACGGAAATCCCCGAGCTCAACGCTGCGGCCAAGCAGTGGGAAGCCCAGGGCATCAAGGTGGTGGGGGTGAACTTCGACGGTCTGCAGGGCGCCGACCTCAAGGCCGCCTCCGATACCCTGGGGATCGGCTTCACGGTGCTGGCGCAGGATCCGGCCGAGCGCTACGAGCTGCCGCGCAGCGAGGCGCTGCCGGTGACCTACATCATCGACGACAAGGGCAAGGTGCGTGAGCAACTGATGGGCGAGCAGACGCTTGAAGGGCTGCAGGCGAAGATCAAGGCGCTCAAGGGCGCCTGAAAGCAGCTGCAAGCTTCGAGCTGCAAGCTGCAAGCTGCAAGCTGCAAGCTGCAAGCTGCAAGCTACAAGCTACAAGCTACAAGCTACAAGCAAAAGCGCAGGCACCGCGATTTGCTCTTTCTTGCGGCTTGCGGCTTGCGGCTTGCAGCTCGAAGCTTCTGTCAGCCTTCCTCGGCCCAGAAGCGCAACGGCTTGCCCTCGGCCGGCCAGAAGCGGATCTGCTCGATCGGCGACTCGTCCCAGCGCTGCACCGTCTCCAGCGCCTGCAGAAAGCGCCGTTCCTGATCCATCAATGCCGGCGCGCACAGCTTGCGGGTCTTGCCGACCTTGCCGAAGCTGATGCGCTCGCCGTCCAGGGTATAGGGCGCGAACCAGTGGTTGCAGCCGCCATTGCCGTAGGCACGGCCATCGCTGGCCAGGGTCAGGGTCAGGTGGCTGTAATCGATCAGCGGACGCTCGCCGATCCACTCCAGCCGATAGCTCTGCTCCTGCTGCAGTTTCGAGGGTGGCGCGGCACAGCCCAGCAGGCCGCTGGCGATCAGCACGCCGGTCAGCAGATGTTTCACTCAGCCACGCTCCCGGCACTGTGGGCATACATGCCGGTCGCCCTTGCTGGCCCAGCCCAGTTCCTGGATGCGGGCGCTGGCAGCGGGGGCCTGGCCCTTCTTGCCGAGCTTGGCATCGTTGGCGAACTCGAAGTCCAGCACCGCGTCACAGCTGTCGCACTTGACCTGCCAGTTGAGGATTTCCAGTTCGTTGAACACCGGGCCCTGGGCCACGGCGACCCACTGGCCGTGTGGGTTGATCAGGTGACGCACGGTCTCGACGGTCAGGCGCATGGACAAGTCCTTGCTGCCTTTGAGGGTGACCAGCAGCACATCGCCTCTCTGGATCGAGCCGCCGTTGCCGGTGACCTGGTAGCGGCCCGGTACCAGCGCGCGGCACTCGATCAGCGTGTGTTGCGGGTTGAAAAGGGTGTAGCGGAAATCGTGTTCGACCATGGGTCCTCCAAAATTGCCGCGTATCCTAGCATCAACCGTTTACAAGATTCTGCGCATTGCCTGCCGCCCAGCGGTTGATGTTGTCCAGGGTGGTGCTGGCGATGGCATCCAGTGCCTCGCGGGTGAGGAACGCCTGGTGCGCGGTGACGATCACGTTGGGGAAGGTCAGCAGCCGCGCCAGTACATCGTCCTGCAGCGGCAGGTCGGAGCGGTCCTCGAAGAATAGCTGTGCTTCCTCCTCGTACACATCCAGCCCCAGATAACCCAGTTGGCCGCTCTTGAGCGCGTCGATCAGCGCAGGGGTATCGACCAGCGCGCCACGGCCGGTGTTGATCAGCATGGCGCCGGGCTGCAGTTGGGCCAGGCTGCGCGCGTTGATCAGGTGTTTCGTCGCTTCGCTCAGTGGGCAATGCAGGCTGAGGATCCTGGACTCGCGGAGCAATTCGGGCAACTCCAGATAGCGGGCGCCGAGCGCGAGCAGTTCGGGGTTGGGGTAGGGGTCGTAGGCCAGCAGTTGGCAGCCGAAACCGGCCATGATGCGGGCGAACGCCGCGCCGATCTGGCCGGTGCCGACCACGCCGACGGTCTTGCCGTGCAGGTCGAAGCCGGTCAGCCCGTGCAGGGTGAAGTCGCCTTCGCGGGTGCGGTTGTAGGCCCGGGGCAGGCGGCGGTTGAGGGCCAGGATCAGGGCCACGGCATGTTCCGCGACGGCGTGGGGTGAGTAGGCCGGCACGCGGGCCACGGTGAGGCCCAGGCGTTGCGCGGCGCTCAGGTCGACATGGTTGTAACCGGCCGAGCGCAGGGCGATCAGGCGGGTGCCGCCAGCGGCCAGGCGTTCGAGCACCGGGGCGTCCAGCTCGTCGTTGATGAAGGCGCAGACCACCTCGAAGCCCTGGGCCAGGGCCGCGGTGTCGAGGGTCAGTCTGGCCGCTTGGTAGTGCAGTTCCAGAGCGCCGCCGCTGGCGGCGCGGGCGAAGCTTTCCTGATCGTAGTGCTGGCTGCTGAACAACAGGACGCGCATGGCGGGGTTCCTCGGGCGGGAAGGCAGAGTTTAGCCAAGTGGGGTGCCGGGGGGATGACCTGTGTCGGCCTCTTCGCGGGTTTATCCGCGTAGAGGCCAGAATGTCATGCGCTCTGGCGCGCCTGTTCTGCCAGCCGTGCGATGGCCTGGTCCAGTTCGTCCAGCGCCTGCGCGGCCTGCGGGCTGTCCTGCTTGAGCAAGGTCTCGCTGCGCTGGCAGGCGGCGCGCAGCTGCGGCACGCCGCAATAGCGCGAGGCACCGTTGAGCCGGTGTACCCGCTCGATCATCGCGGTGCGGTCGGCGGCGTCGCGGGCGGCCTGGATCGCTTCGCGATCGGAGTCCAGCGAGGCGAGCAGCATGGTCAGCATGTCCGTCGCCAGGTCCGGCTTGCCCGCCGCCAGGCGCAGGCCTTCTTCCGGGTCGAGCACCTTCAGTTCGCTGCTGTCCGGCAGGCGCTCGATGGCCCGCTCCTGTTGCGGCGTGTCCAGGCTCAGGCCGGTCCATTTCATGACCACCTGGGCCAGCTGGCGCTCGCTGATCGGCTTGGTGAGGTAGTCGTCCATGCCACTGTGCAGCAGGGCGCGCTTCTCGTTGGCCATGGCGTGGGCGGTCAGGGCGACGATCGGCAGGGCCGGGCCGCTCTGGCTGGCCTCCCACTGGCGGATCTGTTCGGTGCAGGCGCGACCATCCATGCCAGGCATCTGCACGTCCATCAGCACCAGATCGAACGGCTCGTCCTGCACGATCTGGACGGCCGCATAGCCACTGTCCACCGCCAGTACCTCGGCGCCCATGTCTTCGAGCAGGGTCTGCACCAGCAGCAGGTTGGCCGGGTTGTCGTCGACACAGAGGATCTTCGGCACGCGCTGGCCGCTGTTGGCACGCCGCTCGCCCAGAGGGCGGCGCGGTTGCACCAGCTCCAGCAACAGGCGACGCAGCTTGCGCGTGCAGGTGGGCTTGGCCAGCAGCTGGCAGTTGGCGTTGGCCAGGTACGGATGGTACAGCGGCTGCTCGGTGGTCGGGCACAGCACCACGCACTGGCAGCCCAGGCGTTCGAGCTGCTGCAGGTAATGGTTGAGCTGCTCGGGCCCCAGGCTGCCCAGGTTGACGCCGAGCACGGCGAATTCGAAGGGCTGTCCGGCCAGGCTGGCGGCCTGCACGGCTTGCAACAGTTGCTCGCAGGATGAGAACAGGCTGACCGTCAGGCCGCAGTCCTCGAGCTGGTGCTCCAGGGCCTGGCGCGCCAGGTCGTGGCCGTCGACGATGGCCACCCGGCGATCGAGCAGCGCCTGCAGGGGTTGCTCGTCGACGTCGTCGTGGGCCTTGGGCAGGTTCAGGCTGATCCAGAACTGCGAACCTTCACCCGGCGTGCTGTCGACCCCGATCTCGCCGCCCATCTGCTCGATCAGGCGCTTGGAGATCACCAACCCCAGGCCGGTGCCGCCGGGCTGGCGCGACAGCGAGTTGTCGGCCTGGCTGAAGGCCTGGAACAAGGTGCGCACGTCCTGGGGTGAAAGGCCGATGCCGGTGTCCTGGACACTGATGCGCAGCTGCACGCAGTCGTCCTGCTCGTCCTCGAGCATGGCGCGCACCACGATCGTGCCTTCGCGGGTGAACTTGATGGCGTTGCTCACCAGGTTGGTGAGGATCTGCTTGAGCCGCAGCGGGTCGCCGACCAGCGACAGCGGGGTGTCTCGGTAGACCAGGCTGAGCAGCTCAAGCTGCTTGGCGTGGGCAGCCGGGGCGAGGATGGTCAGGGTGTCCTGGATCAGGTCGCGCAGGTTGAACGGAATGCTGTCGAGCACCAGCTTGCCGGCCTCGATCTTGGAGAAGTCGAGGATCTCGTTGATGATGCCCAGCAGGTTGTCGGCGGACTTCTCGATGGTGCCCAGGTAGTCGAGCTGGCGTGGGGTGAGCTCGCTTTTCTGCAGCAGATGGGTGAAACCGAGGATGCCGTTGAGCGGGGTACGGATCTCGTGGCTCATGTTGGCCAGGAATTCGGACTTGATGCGACTGGCTTCCAGGGCCTCCTTGCGCGCCATGTCCAGCTCGATGTTCTGGATCTCGATGGTTTCCAGGTTCTGGCGCACGTCCTCGGTGGCCTGGTCGATGCTGTGCTGTAGCTCCTCATGGGCGCTGTGCAGGGTTTCGGCCATGCGGTTGATGCCCGCGCCCAGCTCGTCCAGCTCGTGGCTGCCCATGGCCGGCAGGCGTTCCTCGAGGTTGCCGTCCTTGAGCTGGTTGACCGCGTGCTTGATGCGGTCGATCGGGTCGTTGATGGTGCGGCTCATGCGCAAGGCGAGCAGGGCGGTCAGGCTCAGGCAGGCGAAGATCAGCAGGAGGGTGGTGAACAGGTTGCGATAGCCGCGCAGCAGGGTGCCATCGTGCGACAGCTCGATCTCGACCCAGCCGAGCAGGCGTTCGGCCTCGGCGGGCACGGCGTCGGTGGCCAGGTCGCGGTGATGGCCAAACACCGGCATCAGGTAGCGGGTGGCATCGTTGCCGGTGCGCTGCAGCAGCTGCGTGCCGGTGCCGCCGCTGGGCGGCTGATTGAGCATGCTCGGGCCGGCGTGGGCCAGGCGCGAGCGGTCGGCGGCCAGGAACGCCACGGCACGCACGTCGGATTGCTCCAGTGCCTGCGCGGCGATGCGCTCCAGCTGTCCGGGCGCCTGGCGAGCGAGGGCCGGTGCCGCCAGTGGCGCCAGTTGTTCGGCGATCATCTTGCCGCGTTGCAGCAGCTGCGTGCGCAGCTCGTTCTGCTGCAACCAGGTGAAGTAGCTGCCCAGCACCAGCGCCATCAGGCTGGCGGGCAGCAATGCCAGCAGCAACACCCGGCTGCGGATTCCCAAACGATCGAGCACACCTGTCTCCTGTCATGTGCTTAAGGACGCGATTCGCGCTTCAGCCGGAACGTTACTCCGCGCCTGGTGGCATTGCACCCATTTGTTTGCCGGCGATACGCGACGTGTCGGCCTTGCCGGGCATTTTCCTACATCACGCCAGTCGGAGTTCGGTTGCCTTGTCCGGACTGCCTGTCCAATAATCGCGCAACTGAGAATTGATGGCAGTTGCCAATGAATCCCGTAGCTATCCACATCCCCAACATCCTCGCGATCGAGGACGATCCCGTGCTGGGCGCGTACCTGCATGAAGAGCTGCAACGGGGTGGCTTCCAGGTGACCTGGTGTCGCGATGGCCTGGAGGGCCTGGAGGTCGCCGGGCGACAAGTATTCGACCTGGTGTTGATGGACATCCTGCTGCCAGGTCTCAATGGCCTGGACGCGCTGGCCAGGCTGCGCCGGCACAGTGCCACGCCAGTGATCCTGATGTCGGCGCTGGGGGCCGAGGCGGACCGGATCTGTGGCTTCGAGCGTGGTGCCGACGATTATCTGCCCAAACCGTTCAGTTTCGCTGAACTGCGTGTGCGCATCGCGGCGATCCTGCGCCGGGTGGCCTTCGAACGGCGCGCGCTGATACCGAGCCAGGTGGACCCTGGCCAGTTGCATTTCGACGAGCAGGCCGCGGATGTAAGCCTCGCCGGGACATCGGCCGGGCTGACGCCAAGCGAGTACCGTCTGCTCGATATCCTTCACCGCAACTGCGATGAAGTGATGAGCAAGCCTTTCCTTTACCAGCAGGTCCTGCAGCGCGGCTACTCGCGCCATGATCGCAGCCTTGACATGCACGTCAGCCAGATCCGCCGCAAGCTCAAGGCCATCGGCTACCACGAACGGCAGATCCGCACCGTCTGGGGCAAGGGGTATGTGTGCGGCGCGGGCGAGGGTGACTGAACCGTGCTCGATCGCCACTCGCTGTTCTGGAAACTGACGATCCTGTTGGTGGGTTTCTGCCTGCTGATGATTGGCCTGAGTTACAGCTGGGGTCGTCATATGGAAAACCAGGACGCCTTCCTCTCTGAACCTGCCCGGCATGTCCTGCGTGGCTATGCCTCCGAGGCCGAGCAAGCCTGGCTACAGGGCGGACGTGAGGGCGTGGATGCCTGGTTGGTCGGGATGCGCACGCGCGAGCGAGGTTGGCTGGGTGTGCTGAACAGCAACCTGCAGCCCTTGGGCAGCGGCGAACTGACGGTCGAGCAGATCCAGCGTCTGACCCGCCTGCGCGGCGTCGACTGGCCCATGAGTCGGCGCAGCATCGGTCAGCCTTGGTTGCGTCTGCCGTTCCCTGGCTCACCGGAGCAGGGCATGCTGGTCATCGAGCTGCCCGAGCGCTTCAACCCCGGCCAATACCGACTGTTCTGGCGTGTGATGACCAATGGCATCATTCCGGGCCTGTTCACCTTGCTGCTGTGCGTCGGCCTCTATCGCATGCTGATCGTGCCGCTCAATCAACTGCGCGAGCAGGCCAATGCCTGGCGTGTCGACCAGCTGGCGGCGCGCCTGGATCCGCGCACGACCCAGCGCCATGACGAGCTCGGCGAGCTGGCCCGCGCCTTCGACCAGATGGCCGAGCGCCTGCAAGGCACGGTAGCGTTGCAGCAGCAGTTGCTGCGTGACCTGTCCCACGAGATGCGCACGCCCTTGAGCCGCTTGCGGGTGGCCTGTGATGGCGAGGCCGACCTGCCGCGCCTGCGTGAGCGCCTGCACCGGGAGGTGGACGGCATGCAACAGCTGGTGGAGAACACCTTGCAGTTGGCCTGGCAGGACGCCGAGCGTGCACCGATGAACCTCGAGCCGATCCAGCTATTGGCGCTGTGGGACATGCTCAGCGAGAACGCCTGCTACGAGAGCGGCTGGGCGGCGGACCGGCTGCGTTGCGAGCTGCCGGCCGACTGCTGGCTGCAAGGCAACCTCAATCACCTGGCCCAGGCACTGGAGAATATCCTGCGCAACGCCATCCGCCATTCGCCGGCCAATGGCACGGTCCGGCTGCGCGGACGGCGCGACGGCCCATACTGGCGCATCGACCTGGAGGACGAGGGCGGCGGGGTGCCCGAGGGCGATCTGGAGCGGATCTTCGCACCGTTCTCGCGACTGGACGGGTCGCGTCCGGGAGATGGCGGCTTCGGCCTCGGCCTGAGCATTGCCCGCAGCGCCATCGAGCGTCAGGGTGGGCGGGTGTGGGCGGTCAACGGAGCGGGCGGATTGCGGGTATGCATGCGCTTGGCGGTGTGCGAGCCTGACTGCAAGACGGCGTTATCTGTCTAGACGCGAGGCGGGGCCGGTGCCTGGCACCGCCAGGTATGCATTTCTTATAGCCACCCGCTATAACGTCCGACGATTGCGTGATATGGCCGCGCCGGGTTTGCCGGTATGATAGGCGCCCCTGCCGTCCGGATTGCGAACACGCCCATGACCCTGCAGTACCCTACCATCGCCGATTGCGTCGGCCACACGCCTCTGGTTCGCCTGCAGCGCCTTGCCGGGGACACCAGCAACACCCTGCTGCTCAAGCTCGAAGGCAACAATCCGGCGGGCTCGGTCAAGGATCGTCCCGCGCTGTCGATGATCGCCCGCGCCGAGCTGCGTGGCCAGATCAAACCGGGCGACACCCTGATCGAGGCCACCTCCGGCAATACCGGCATCGCCCTGGCCATGGCCGCGGCGATCAAGGGCTACAAGATGATCCTGATCATGCCGGACAACTCCACCGCCGAACGCAAGGCGGCGATGACCGCCTACGGCGCCGAGCTGATCCTGGTGACCAAGGAAGAGGGCATGGAAGGCGCGCGCGACCTCGCCGAAAAACTGCAGGCCGAAGGCCGTGGCCTGGTGCTCGACCAATTCGCCAATGGCGACAACCCGATCGCCCACTACAACAGCACCGGCCCGGAAATCTGGCAACAGACCCAGGGCACCATCACCCACTTCATCAGTTCCATGGGCACCACCGGCACCATCATGGGCTGCTCGCAGTACCTCAAGGAGCAGAACCCGGCGGTGCAGATCGTCGGCCTGCAGCCGATGGAAGGCTCGGCCATCCCCGGCATTCGCCGTTGGCCGCACGAGTACCTGCCGAAGATCTTCGACGCCAGCCGCGTCGACCGGGTGATGGACATGTCCCAGCAGGAGGCCGAGGACACCACGCGCCGCCTGGCCCGTGAAGAGGGGATCTTCTGTGGCGTTTCCTCCGGTGGCGCGGTGGCGGCGATGCTACGCCTGTCCCGTGAGGTCGAGAACGCGGTGATGGTCGCCATCATCTGCGATCGCGGCGACCGCTACCTGTCCACCGGCCTGTTCGACGCGACCTGATGTCCAGAAAGAAAAGCAACGGCGGCCTGCGCTTCCAGCCGGCCGGTGGCAACCGCGCCCCACAGGTACCCGTGGGCAAGAAGCAGCGCCTGCGGATCGAGCGCCTGGCCGGTGACGGCCGTGGCATCGCCTTCGTCGACGGGCGCACCTGGTTCGTCAGTGGTGCGCTTGGTGGCGAAGAGGTCGAGGCGCGGGTGCTCGGCGCACGCGGCAAGGTGGTCGATGCGCGACTGGAGCGCGTCTTCCAGCCCAGCCCGGAGCGTCGCGAGGCACCCTGCAGGCATTACGATCGCTGCGGCGGTTGCAACCTTCAGCACCTGCCCCACGAGGGCCAGCAGGCGCTCAAGCAACGCCTGCTGGCCGAGCAGTTGCAGCGTGTTGCCGGCCTGCAGCCGGACGAGTGGGCCGCGCCCTTGAGCGGGCCGGAATTCGGTTACCGGCGCCGGGCGCGAGTGGCGGTGCGCTGGGACGCCAAGGCGCGTCAACTGGAGGTCGGATTGCGTGCCGAGGCCAGCCAGGACATCGTCGCCGTCGACGACTGCCCGGTGCTGGTACAACCTTTGCAGAACATCATTCGCCACCTGCCTACCGTGTTGCGCAGTTTGAGCAAGCCGCAGGCGCTTGGGCATGTCGAGCTGTTCAGCGGCACTGCCGAGGCCGTGCTGGTGCGTCATGTGGCAGCGCTTCCAACTGAAGACCTGGCGCGTCTCGAGGCATTCTGCCGCGAAGCCGGCGCCCAGTTGTGGTTGCAGGGCGAGGGCGAGCCGGCGCCGCTGGATGCCACGGCGCAGCTGGGCTTTGCCCTGGAGCCGTGGGGGCTCGAATTGGCCTGGCGGCCGGGCGACTTCGTTCAGGTCAATGCCCAGGTCAACACGCTGATGATTCAACAGGCCCTGGCCTGGCTGGCGCCCCAGGCGCACGAGCGGGTGCTCGATCTGTTCTGCGGGCTGGGCAACTTTGCCCTGCCGCTGGCCCGGCAGGCCCGTGAAGTGGTGGCGGTAGAGGGCGTACAGGCGATGGTCGAGCGTGCCGAAGCCAACGCCCGGCACAACAATGTGCATAACGCACGGTTTTTTCAGGCCGATTTATCGCAGCCTTTGGCCGGCGCCGGATGGCTCGCCGAGGGCTTTTCTGCGGTACTCTTGGACCCACCGCGTGACGGGGCCTTCGAGGTGGTGCAAGGCATCGCCCGGCTCGGCGCGAAACGGTTGGTCTATGTATCGTGCAACCCGGCCACGCTGGCGCGAGACGCGCAGGTGCTGGCCGGGCAGGGGTACCGGTTAAAAAGGGCCGGGATTCTCGACATGTTTCCTCAGACGGCGCATGTCGAAGCCATGGCGTTATTCGAAGCGGGCTAGCCAGGCTGCCCCCTTGGTGCGGTGTTCAGGGAACGAAGGCCGTACACGTGATAGTCAGCGCCCCTTTGTGGTGCGCTGTATGGAAAGGTAAAGCAAAGATGGTACAGGTGAGAGTGCACCAGCCGGTCAACAACGACGGCAGTATCAATCTCGAAGCATGGCTCGATCATGTGGTGAGCGTCGATTCGCAGCTCGATCGACCGGCCTTGAAAGAGGCCTGCGAGTTCGCCCATGAGGTCGAAAAGAAGGGTAACCCGGCCAAGCATTCCTGGGCCGACGGTACATCCAGTTTCCAGGCGGGGCTGGAGATCGCCGAAATCCTCGCTGACCTCAAGCTCGACCAGGATTCTCTGGTGGCCGCCGTCATCTACCGGTCGGTACGTGAGGGCAAGGTGACGCTGGCCGAGGTCGGCCAGCGCTTTGGCCCGGTGGTGTCCAAGTTGATCGACGGTGTGCTGCGCATGGCCGCCATCAGCGCCAGTCTCAGCCCCCGGCAGTCACTGGTGCTGGGCTCCCAGGCGCAGGTCGAGAACCTGCGCAAGATGCTGGTGGCCATGGTCGACGACGTGCGCGTGGCGCTGATCAAGCTCGCCGAGCGTACCTGTGCCATCCGCGCGGTGAAGGCCGCCGATGACGAGAAACGCCTGCGCGTGGCTCGTGAGGTGTTCGACATCTATGCACCGCTGGCCCATCGCCTGGGCATCGGTCATATCAAGTGGGAGCTGGAAGACCTTTCGTTCCGCTACCTCGAACCCGACCAGTACAAGCAGATCGCCAAGCTGCTGCACGAACGTCGACTGGACCGCGAGCGCTTCATCAGCGACGTGATGAACCAGTTGCAGAACGAGCTGCTGGCCACCGGCGTGAAGGCCGACATCAGTGGTCGGGCGAAACACATCTACTCGATCTGGCGCAAGATGCAGCGCAAGGGCCTGGAGTTCAGCCAGATCTACGACGTGCGCGCGGTGCGCGTGCTGGTGCCGGAAGTGCGCGACTGCTACACCGCGCTGGGCATCGTGCATACCTTGTGGCGGCACATTCCGAAAGAGTTCGACGACTATATCGCCAACCCCAAGGAAAACGGCTATCGCTCGCTGCATACCGCGGTGATCGGGCCCGAGGGCAAGGTGCTGGAAGTGCAGATCCGCACCCACGCCATGCACGAGGAAGCCGAACTCGGCGTTTGCGCGCACTGGCGCTACAAGGGCACCGACGTCAAGTCCAGCTCCAACCACTACGAAGAGAAGATCTCCTGGCTGCGTCAGGTGCTCGAGTGGCACGAGGAGCTGGGCGATATCGGCGGCCTGGCCGAACAGCTGCGGGTCGATATCGAGCCTGACCGGGTCTACGTGTTCACCCCCGATGGGCATGCCATCGACCTGCCCAAGGGCGCCACGCCGCTTGACTTCGCCTACCGCGTGCACACCGAGATCGGCCACAACTGCCGTGGCGCCAAGATCAACGGGCGCATCGTGCCGCTGAACTACAGCCTGCAGACCGGCGAGCAGGTGGAGATCATCACCAGCAAGCACGGTAGCCCGAGCCGCGACTGGTTGAACTCCAACCTGGGCTATGTGACCACCTCGCGCGCCAGGGCCAAGATCGTCCACTGGTTCAAGCTGCAGGCCCGCGACCAGAACGTGGCCGCCGGCAAGACCCTGCTCGAACGCGAGCTGGCCCGCCTGGGGCTGCCGCAGGTGGACTTCGAGCGCCTGGCCGAGAAGGCCAACGTCAAGACCGCCGAGGACATGTTCGCCGCCCTCGGCGCCGGCGACCTGCGCCTGGCGCATATGGTCAACGCCGCCCAGCAACTGCTGGAGCCCGAGCGTCTGGAACCGGTCGAGCTGGTTCCGCGTCAGGCCCGAGGCATCCGTGCCGGCAAGCGCAACGATATCCAGATCCAGGGGGTCGGCAACCTGCTCACGCAGATGGCCGGTTGCTGCCAGCCGCTGCCGGGCGACGCCATCGTCGGCTATATCACCCAGGGCCGTGGCGTGAGCATTCACCGGCAGGACTGCGCCTCGGTGCTGCAGCTGGCGGGCAAGGAGCCGGAGCGCATGATCCAGGTCAGCTGGGGACCGATCCCGGTGCAGAC
The DNA here is from genome assembly GCF_029840925.1 of Pseudomonas sp. GD03858. GTDB lineage: Bacteria > Pseudomonadota > Gammaproteobacteria > Pseudomonadales > Pseudomonadaceae > Aquipseudomonas. Next base: position 236 of record NZ_JAOCDM010000029.1, on the reverse strand, counting down.
CTACCCGGTCGATATCGTCATCCGTGCCTACGATCGGCCAGGGCTGCTGCGTGACGTGTCGCAGGTGCTGCTCAACGAGAAGATCAACGTGCTGGCGGTCAACACCCGCTCGAACAAGGAAGACAACACCGCGCTGATGTCGCTGACCATCGAGATTCCCGGGCTGGATGCCCTCGGGCGTCTGCTGGGGCGGATCTCGCAGTTGCCCAACATCATCGAGACGCGGCGTAATCGTA
>NZ_JAOCDM010000028.1 GCF_029840925.1 Pseudomonas sp. GD03858 | reverse complement strand
CCTTTCGACCAACACCACGCTTCCCTGCACCGCCCGGCTCACGGATAATCCTGCGGATTCCTATAACGAGCCTGTGAGTCGGTATGAGTGATTCGGTAGCCAAGCCTGAAGTCGAAGGGCTGCGCAAGTCGCGCAAGAACAACCCGGAAAAGACCCGCGAGAACATCCTCCAGGCCGCCATCACCGAGTTCGTCCAGCAGGGGCTGGCCGGCGCCAGGGTCGATGCCATCGCCGAGCGCACCGCCACCTCCAAGCGCATGATCTACTACTACTTCGGCAGCAAGGAGCAGCTCTACGTCGAATGCCTGGTCAAGCTCTACGGCGACATCCGCAAGACCGAGCACAGCCTGGACCTCGACTCGCTGTCGCCTGAGCAGGCGATCCAGCGGCTGGTGGAGTTCACCTTCGACCATCACGCCAACAACGTCGACTTCGTGCGCATCGTCTGCACCGAGAACATTCACTACGGCGAATACGTCAAGCAGTCGCCGGTGATTCGCGAAATGAGCAGCATGGTGCTCGACGCGCTGGGCAAGATCCTCGCCCGCGGGGTGGAGCAGGGCGTGTTCCGCGCGGGGATCGAAGTGATCGACCTGCACATGCTGATGAGCTCGTTCTGCTTCTACCGAGTATCGAACCGCCATACCTTCGGCGACATCTTCCAGATCGACCTGTCCGACGAGCAGATCAAGCAGCGCCACAAGCAGGTGATCTGCGAGGCAGTGATGCGCTACATCAAGGCCTGAGGCCGCTCAGCCGGCGAACACCACCCCGGTGCGCGCCGCGGCGTTGCGGATATGTTCCTGCATCGCCCGTTGCGCGCCGGCCTGGGAGCGGCGGGCAAGGGCGCGCAGGATCTTGCGGTGCTCCTGCCAGGTTTCCATGGCCCGTTCCGGGCGGATGAAGGGCAGCTTCTGGCTTTCCAGGAAAATGTCCTGGCTGGCGGTGATCACCTGCAGCATCGCGCGGTTGCCGCTGGCCTGCAGCAGTCGCTGGTGGAAGGCGAAATCCAGGCGCGCGGCGGCCTCGAAGCGCCCGGCGCGCAGTTCCACGGCCATTGCCTCGACGTTGGCCTGTAGTTCGTCCAGGTCGTCGGCGGTCAGCGCCAGCGCCGCCTGGCCGGCGGCGAAGCCTTCCAGGGCGTAGCGCAGCTGGAAGGTGTCGGCGGCCGAGACCTGTTCGGCATAGGGCCAGGCGAAGCCACCCGGCAATGGCTGGCCGGTGGCCGGGGCCTGGACGAACACCCCCTTGCCCGGTTGCACGCTGACCAGCCCCAAGGCACTGAGTGACGACAACGCCTCGCGCAACGAGGCCCGGCTCACCCCCAGGCGTTCGGCCAGGTCGCGCTGCGAGGGCAGGGCGTCGCCGGGCTGGTAGCCGTCTTGCTCGATCAGTTGGCGGATCGCCTGCAGGGCAATTTCCGGGACGGGGCGCGTGGCGGTGGCGAGCATGCTGTTCAGACCGGGTTGGGGGAGTGAGTCAATGCCTGTCAGTTGACGTTCATCACCTGATCTGGGGCTGCAAAGCGACCCCAGCGTGCCTGACGAACCGACATTGGACGATGGGCTCTCTTTTACGGGCAATCGCCCCGCGCTGGCAAGTCTTGCCTCGTCCTGGCGCAGCCTCGTGACGCTTGCGCGAAAGCGGGGCGCGACAGTCTCGACTGTTCAGACCAGTAAGACCTCGTGAAAGTCTTGCGCGAAGCCGCTTTCAGAAGCTTTTTGCAAGTCTGGCATGCCCCGTGCACTGGCAGCGCAGCCCCTTTCCGGACTCCTGCGAGGCCTTTCGATGAACATGTTCCGCTCCCTGCTTCTGGCCAGCCTGTTCTGCGCCGCCCCCCTGGCTCACGCCGACGCGCTGGCCGATATCACCGCCCGAGGCGTGCTCAAGGTCGCGGTGCCCCAGGACTTCCCGCCGTTCGGTTCGGTCGGCCCGGATCTCAAGCCTCGCGGCCTGGATATCGACACCGCGCAGCTGCTGGCCGACAAGCTCGGGGTCAAGCTGGCCCTGACCCCGGTCAACAGCACCAACCGTATCCCGTTCCTCACCACCGGCAAGGTCGACCTGGTGATCTCCAGCCTGGGCAAGAACCCCGAGCGCGCCGCGGTGATCGATTTCTCGCGCCCCTATGCGCCGTTCTACCTGGCGGTGTTCGGCCCGGCCGAGGCACAAGTCGACGGTGTCCAGGCCCTCGCCGGCAAGACCATCAGCGTCACCCGCGGCGCCATCGAGGACATGGAACTCAGCGCCGTGGCGCCCAAGGGCGCGATCATCAAGCGCTTCGAGGACAACAACTCGACCATCGCCGCCTACCTGTCCGGCCAGGTCGAGCTGATCGCCAGCGGCAGCGTGGTGATGGCCGCCATCGCCGCGAAGAACCCGGCCAAAGTGCCGGTGCTCAAGGTCAAGCTCAAGGATTCGCCGGTGTACGTGGGCCTGGCCAAGAACGAGCCGGCACTGTTGGAGAAGGTCAATGCCACGCTGGAGGCCGCCAAGACCGACGGCAGCTTGAACCAGAACGCCGAGAAGTGGCTCAAGCAGCCGCTGCCGGCCGACCTCTGAGCGTCTGAACGATGGCCTATCAATTCGACTTCGCCCCGGTGTTGGCGCAGGGTGACCTGTTGCTGCGGGGCATGCTGTTCACCCTGGAGCTGACCCTGGTCGGCACCGTGCTCGGGGTCGCCATCGGCGTGCTTGGCGCGGTGACCCGGGCCTGGCGCCTGCGGCCGTTCGATGCGCTGTTCGGGCTGTATGTGGAACTGATCCGCAATACCCCGTTCATCGTCCAGCTGTTCTTCATCTTCTTCGGCCTGCCGGCCCTGGGCGTGCGCCTGAGCGAATGGCAGGCGGCGGTGCTGGCGATGGTGATCAACCTGGGCGCCTATTCGACCGAGATCATTCGCGCCGGCATCCAGGCGATCCCCAGGGGCCAGCTGGAGGCTGCCGCCGCACTGGCCATGAGCCGTTTCGAGGCGTTTCGTCATGTGGTCCTGCGACCGGCCCTGGCCAAGGTGTGGCCCGCGCTTTGCAGCCAGATCGTGATCGTCATGCTCGGCTCGGCGGTCTGTTCGCAGATCGCCACCGAAGAGTTGTCGTTCGCCGCCAACTTCATCCAGTCGCGCAACTTCCGCGCCTTCGAGACCTATCTACTGACCACGTTGCTGTACCTGCTGATGGCGATCGTGGTGCGCCAGTTGCTGGCCTGGATCGGCCAGCGCCTGCTGATGGGGAGGCGCTGAATGGACTTCACCCTGTGGGATATCGTGCGCAACCTGCTGGTCGGGTTGCAGTGGACATTGCTGTTGTCGCTGGTGGCGTTCGCCTGCGGCAGTATCGCCGGGTTGCTGCTGCTGGTGGCCAGGATCAGCGACAGGCCGCTGCTGCGCGGCGCCGCCCGCGCGTTCATCGAGCTGTTCCAGGGCACGCCACTGCTGATGCAGCTGTTCATGGTGTTCTTCGGCATCGCTTTGTTCGGCATCGACGTGTCGGCGTGGATGGCGGCGGCCATCGCCCTGACCCTGTTCACCAGTGCCTTTCTCGCCGAAATCTGGCGCGGCTGCGTGGAGGCGATTCCCCGTGGTCAGTGGGAGGCCGCTGGCAGTCTGGCCATGGGCCGGCTGGAGCAGCTGCGTCATGTGATCCTGCCCCAGGCCCTGCGCATTGCCATCGCCCCGACCGTGGGCTTCTCGGTGCAGGTGGTCAAAGGCACGGCGGTCACCTCGATCATCGGCTTCACCGAGCTGACCAAGACCGGCGGCATGCTGGCCAACGCCACCTTCGAACCGTTCCTGATCTACGGCCTGGTGGCCGTGGGTTACTTCATCCTCTGCTATCCGCTCTCGCTGAGCGCCCGTTACCTGGAAAGGAGGCTGCATGCCCCTGCTTAGAGTGTCCGCGCTGCACAAGTACTACGGCGACAACCATGTGCTCAAGGGCGTCGACCTGAGCATCGAGCAAGGCGAGGTGGTGGCCATCATCGGCCGCAGCGGTTCGGGCAAGAGCACGTTCCTGCGCACGCTCAACGGCCTGGAGTCGATCAGCGACGGGGTGATCGAGGTCGATGGCGAGTACCTCGATGCCGGCCGCGCCGACCTGCGTGCGTTGCGCCAGAAGGTCGGCATGGTGTTCCAGCAGTTCAACCTGTTCCCGCACCTGACCGTGGGTGAAAACGTGATGCTCGCGCCACAGGTGGTGAAGCAGCTCGGCAAGGCCGAGGCGCGCCAGCTGGCGCAGCGCATGCTGGAGCGGGTGGGCCTGGGCGACAAGATCGACGCCTACCCCGACCGTCTTTCCGGTGGACAGCAGCAACGGGTGGCCATTGCCCGCGCCCTGGCCATGTCACCCAAGGTACTGCTGTGCGACGAAATCACCTCGGCGCTGGATCCGGAGCTGGTCAACGAGGTGCTCGCGGTGGTGCGCCAACTGGCCAAGGAGGGCATGACCCTGGTCATGGTCACCCACGAGATGCGCTTCGCCCGCGAGGTGGGCGACAAGCTGGTGTTCATGCACCAGGGCAAGGTGCACGAGAGCGGCCACCCGCGCGAGGTGTTCGCCGCGCCGCGCACGGCGGAGCTGGCGAACTTCATCGGTGCGCTGGCGCCCCAGTAGGCGATCGGCCAGGCCACGCGCTCAATGCGCGCCCGCCGCCTTGCTCAGGTCGCTCTCGGCCCATTCGCTATAGAGGCAGGCGTCGGCCACGGCCCAGCGTACCTTGACCTTGTCGCCTGGCTGCATGGGCATGCCGGCGACCGACAATGCCTTCACCGTCAGTTCGCTGCCACCTGGGGTGAGCACATGGCAGGTCTGGCTTTCACCGAGAAACAGCACTTCTCGCACCGTGGCGGTGACCTCGTTCCAGCCCGGCGGCAGGGCTTCGCGCACTGCCTGCTGCGCCGTCAGGGCCAGGGCTTTCTCCGGCCTGACCATGATCAGCGCGTCCTGCCCGATGGCCAGTCCCGAGGTCAGGCGCAGCGCCAGCGGCTGCCCTTCGAAGCTGGCCGCGCCATTGCCGCTGGCCTTGCAACGCAGGAAGTTGGAGTTGCCCAGGAACGAGGCGACGAAGGCGTTCGGTGGGTTCTGATAGAGGTCGTAGCCGCTGCCCAGGCCGACGATCCGGCCGTGACTGAAGATGGCGATGCGCTGTGACAGGCGCATGGCTTCTTCCTGGTCGTGGGTCACGTAGACGATGGTGATGCCCAGGCGCCGGTGCAGTTGACGCAGCTCGTCCTGCAGGTCCTCGCGCAGCTTCTTGTCCAGCGCGCCGAGGGGCTCGTCCATCAGCAGGATGCGCGGTTCGTACACCAGCGCACGGGCGATCGCCACGCGCTGCTGCTGGCCACCGGACAGTTGCGCCGGACGGCGCTCGGCGAACGCCTCCAGCTGCACCAGCCTGAGCATGGCGTCCACGCGCCTGGCCACCTCGGTCGCGCTCTGCTTGCGGATGGTCAGCGGGAAGGCGATGTTGTCGCGCACGCTCAGGTGCGGGAACAGCGAGTAGCGCTGGAACACCATGCCGATGTCGCGCTTGTGCGGCGGCACGTTCACCAGCGACTTGCCCTGGACCAGGATCTCGCCGCTGCTCGGGGTTTCGAAACCGGCCAGCATCGACAGGGTGGTGGACTTGCCCGAGCCGCTGGAGCCGAGGAAGGTGAGAAATTCGCCGTCCTGGATCTCCAGGTCGATGTTGTCCACCGCGGCGAAGCTGCCGTAGTGCTTGTTCAGGCTGCGCAGGCTGACCAGGGAATTGGCGCGCGTGTCGTCTTTCATCACTGCACTCATCGTTGTCGTCTCCGGGCGCTCAGGCGCTGATTTCGTTGCGCCGACGCAGGGCGGCGGCGATGACCATGATCAACAGCGACAGGCCGATCAGCAGCGTCGAGGCGACGGCGATGACGGGCGTGAGGTCCTGGCGCAGGGTGGTCCACATCTTCACGGGCAAGGTCTGCAGCTCGGGGCTGGCCATCATCACGCTGAGCACCACCTCGTCCCACGACACCAGGAAGGCGAACAGGCCGCCGGCGATCATGCCCGGACGGATGGCCGGGAAGGTCACCTTGAAGATCGCCTGCAGGCGCGAGGCGCCACAGATCACCGCGGCATCCTCGATCGACTGGTCGAACAGCTTGAGCGAGTTGATGATCGAGATGATGGTGAAGGGCAGGGCGACGATCACATGGCTGACCACGAAGGCCAGCAGGGTGCCGGTGTAGCCCAGCTTGAGAAACAGCGCATACACCGCCACGGCGATGATCACCAGCGGCACGATCATCGGCAGGGTGAACAGCCCGTAGAGCAGATCGCGGCCCGGGAAGCGCCCGCGCACCAGGGCGAAGGCGCTGGGCAGGCCAAGGGCCACGGCGGCGCAGGTGGTCAGCAGCGCGACCTTGAGGCTGGCCAGGGCCGCCTGCATCCACTCGGGGTTGGAGAAGAACTGCGCGTACCACTTGACGGTCCAGCCGGGCGGCGGAAACACCAGCCACTGCGACGAGCCGAACGACAGCAGCACGATGAACAGGATCGGCAGCAGCAGGAACGCCGCGATCGCGCCAGTGGTCAGGTACAGGCCCGCGCGCAGCGGTCGGCCCATGGCGTTGGGAGTCAGGAGCATGCAGGCTTACCTCGCGGTGCCGACCGGGGATTCCGGTTGCAGCTTCAGGTAGAAGTAGAAGAGCACCAGGGTGATCGCCACCAGCAATGCGGCGGCGGCGCTGGCCAGGCCCCAGTTGAGGAACGACTGCACCTGCTGGACGATGAATTCCGGCAGCATCATGTTCTGCGCGCCACCGAGTAGAGCAGGGGTCACGTAGTAGCCGAGCGACATGACGAACACCATCAGCGCGCCGGAGAACAGCCCGGAACGGCACAGCGGGATGAACACTTTCCAGAAGTTGCGCCACGGGCTGGCGCCGCAGATGGCGCCGGCCTGCAGCACCATCGGGTCGATGGCCTGCATGGTCGCCTGCAGTGGCAGGACGATGAACGGGATCATGATGTAGCTCATGCCGATCACCACGCCGGTGAGGTTGTGCACCATCTCCAGTGGCGCATCGATGATGCCCAGGGCCATCAGCAGCTTGTTGATCACGCCCGAGCCCTGCAGCAGCACCAGCCACGAGTAGGTGCGCGCCAGCAGGCTGGTCCACATCGACAGCAGCACGATGTTCAGCAGCCAGCGACCCCAGCCCCTGGGCACCAGAGTGATCGCCCAGGCCAGCGGGAAGCCCAGCAGCACGCTGATCAGGGTGACCAGGCCGGCCACCGAGAAGGTGTTGAACAGCACCCGGGCGTAGGCCGAGTTGGCGAACAGCTGCTCGTAGTTGCCCAGGCCCGGCACCGGCTCGAGGAGGCCGCGCAGCAGCAGGCCGATCAGTGGCGCGAAGAAGAACACGCCGAGGAACAGCAGGGCCGGCAGCAGGTTGCGGCTGCCGCGCCAGCGCTGGCGCAGGGATGGGCGAGGCACTGCCACGCCGGGCGTGACGCTGGCAGCGTGCGCGCCGTGCAGAGTGTCTATGGCGACTTTCATTTGACCAGCCACTCGTTCCAGCGCGCGGCGATGGCCTGGCCGTTCTTCGCCCAATAGGCGAAGTCCAGGGTCACCTGATCCTGGGCGTAGGCGGTCGGCAGGTTGCCGGCCAGTTCCGGCTTGAGCAGGCCGACGCTGTCGAGATTGACCGGCGCATAGGCGGTGGCGTTGGCGAAGTCGGCCTGGCCCTGGGCGCCACTGGCGCTGGCCAGGAACTTCATGGCCGCGTCCTTGTTCTTCGCGCCCTTGGGAATGACCAGGAAATCGGCCATGACCAGGTTCTGCTTCCAGCTCACCCCCACCGGCGCGCCATCTTGTTGCAAGGCGTAGACGCGGCCGTTCCAGAACTGGCCGAGCGAGGCTTCGCCCGAGGCCAGCAGTTGCTGCGATTGCGCGCCACCGCCCCACCAGACGATGTCTTTCTTGATGGTGTCGAGTTTCTTGAAGGCACGGTCCAGGTCCAGCGGGTAGAGCTGGCCTGCTGGCACGCCATCGGCCAGCAGGGCCAGTTCCAGTACGCCGGGGCTGGGCCATTTGTACAGGGCACGCTTGCCGGGGTAGGTCTTGGTGTCGAACAGGGCCGACCAGTCGCTGGGCTTGCCGGCGCCGAGCTTGCCCTCGTTGTAGCCGAGCACGAAGGAGAAGAAGAACGAGCCAACGCCGTGCGCGGAGGCGAAGCGCGGGTCGATCCGCTCGCGCTGGATGACGGTGAAGTCGAGGGGCTCGAGCAAGCCTTCGCTGGCGGCGCGCAGGGCGAAGTCGGCTTCGACGTCGACCACGTCCCATTGCACGTTGCCGCTTTCGACCATGGCCTTGAGCTTGCCGTAGTCGGTGGGGCCGTCCTGTACCACCTTGATGCCGGTCTGCTTGGCGAATGGCTCGGCCCATGCGGCTTTCTGCGCATCCTGGGTGGTGCCACCCCAGCTGACGAAATTCAGGCTGCCGGCCGCCTGGGCGGCCTGGCAGGCCAGGGCCAGCAGGCTGGCGGACAGCACGGCGGTGACTCGTTTGCTCAACAGCATGGTTACGCCCTCGTTGCTTTTGTTATTCGAGGCGGGCTCTGGCGCCCGCCAATTGTATTCGGGGAGCAGTGTCAAACGGGTGGAGCATGGCTGGACGGTGGTCGCCGGTGCGGCCGGCGGACTCAAGGCCTATGGGATGTCATATTATGGTATTCCAAGCTTTTCGCAAGAGGTCGGCACTGACCGACCATCACCTCGCTGTCGACGAAAGGGCGTGGATCAGTCCGTCACCTGCGGTTCGAAGGCAATGTTCTGCACCACCTCCAGTTCATACCCCGCCAGCCCGGCGTACTTCAGCGGTGGCCCCAGATGGCGCAGCTTGCCCACGCCCAGGTCCTGGAGAATCTGCGCGCCCGTGCCGACCTCCGAGTACACCTTGGTTTGCCCGCGCTGGTAGGGGCGTACGGGCTGGGTCAGCTGCGGCACGCGTTCGAGCAGGGCCTGGGAGGATTCGTGGTTGGCCAGGATCACCACCACGCCGGCGCCAGCCTCGGCAACCTTCTGCAATGCGGCCCACAAGGTCCAGTTGGCGGGGCCGGCGTACTCGGCCCCGACCAGGTCGCGCAGCGGGTCGATCACATGCACGCGCGCCAGTGTCGGCTGCTCGCGGTGGATGCTGCCCATGACCATGGCCATGTGCACGCCGCCTGCGAGGCGGTCCTCGTAGGTGACCAGGCGGAAGGTACCGTGCACGGTCGGCAACTCGCGTTCGCCGATGCGCTTGATGGTCTGCTCGGTACTCAGGCGATAGTGGATCAGCTCGGCGATGGTGCCGATCCTGATGCCGTGGCGGGCGGCGAAGACTTCCAGGTCCGGGCGCCGGGCCATGCTGCCGTCGTCATTGAGTACCTCGACGATGACCGACGCCGGCGTGAAACCCGCCAGGCGTGCCAGGTCGCAGCCCGCCTCGGTGTGGCCGGCGCGGGTCAGCACGCCACCTTCGCGGGCGCGCAGGGGAAAGACATGGCCGGGTTGCACCAGGTCGTCGGGGCGGGCATCGGACGCCATGGCGGCGGCTATGGTATGGGCCCTGTCGGCGGCGGAAATACCGGTGCTGACACCGCTGGCCGCTTCGATCGACACCGTGAAGGCGGTGCCGAACGCGCTGGCGTTGCTCGGTACCATCTGCTCGAGGCCCAGACGCTGGCAATGCTCGTCGGTGAGCGTCAGGCAGATCAGGCCACGCGCCTCGCGGGCCATGAAGTTGATCGCCTGGGCGTCGCAGCGCTCGGCGGCGATCAGCAGGTCGCCCTCGTTTTCACGGTCCTCGTCGTCCACCAGCAGGACCATCTTGCCTTGCCGGTAATCCTCGAGGAGTTCTTCGATGCTGTTGAAGGCCATGTCGCATGCTCACGGTGGTCAGGAATGTTTTATGGTATACCATAATACGAACATAACCTTGCAACAGGAGCGCGACGAATGAAAGCCTACTGGATCGCCCATGTGGACGTGACCGACCCCGAGCAGTATCAGCAGTACACCCAGCGCGCCCCTGCGGCGTTCATCGCTTTCGGCGGGCGCTTGCTGGCCCGTGGCGGCCGCAGCCAGGCGCTGGAGGGGCAGGCGACGCCGCAGCGCAGCGTGGTGATCGAGTTCGATTCGTACGAGCAGGCCGTGGCCTGCTACCGCTCTGACCTTTACCAGGAGGCCTGCCGCCACCGCCAGGGCGTGGCGGTGGCGCAGGTGATCATCGTCGAGGGCCTTGCACCCTGACGGCCATCAAACCCTCAGGTGCGGGTCTTTCTTCTCCGGGTCGTCGTCGGCAGGGGGCGCGCAAGCGGGCTCGTCCTTGGCGGGCAGTGGTTCGGCTGGTGCTTGCTGTACGGTTGCCGCTGGCGGCTGGTTGCGGGTCCGCAACAGCGATAGCAATACCCCGCCGAACAGCAGCCCGAAGGTCACGCCCAGCGACAGCGCCGCCGGCACCTTGCCCACCAGCCCGTGGTAGAAGATCTTGCAGCCAATGAAAATCAGCACCAGGGCCAGTGCGTACTTGAGGTAGACGAAGCGGTGCATCAGCGCCGCCAGCGCGAAGTACAGCGAGCGCAGCCCGAGGATGGCGAAAATGTTCGAGGTGTAGACGATGAACGGGTCCTGGGTGATGGCGAAGATCGCCGGCACGCTGTCGACGGCGAACACCAGGTCGGCCAGTTCGATCAGCACCAGGGCCAGGAACAGCGGCGTGGCATAGCGCACCGCCTTGCTCGTTCCGGGCGGGGTGAGGTGGACGAAGAAATGCCGGCCATGCAGCTGGTCGGTGACCCGCATGTGCCGGCGCACGAAGCGCAGGATCGGGTTGTTGGCCAGGTCCGGATGGCCGTCGTCTTTCGTCAGCGCCATCTTCACCCCGGTGAACAGCAGGAAGGCGCCGAAGATGTACAGCACCCAGGCGAAGTGCTGGACCAGCGCGGCGCCCACGCCAATCATGATCGCCCGCAGCACCACCACCCCGAGAATGCCCCAGAACAGCACGCGATGCTGGTAGCGGCGAGGGATGGCGAAGAAGCTGAAGATCATCGCCATGACGAACACGTTGTCCATCGACAGCGATTGCTCGACCAGGAAACCCGTGTAGAACTCCAGCGCCGACTGCGCGCCCAGTTCGTACCAGACCCATACGCCGAACAGCACGCCGACGCTGAAGTAGCCGGAATACAGCAACAGGCTTTCGCGCATTTCGATCTCGCGGTCCTGGCGGTGCAGCACTCCGAGGTCGAGGACCAGCAAGCTGATGACGATGACGATGAAGACCAGCCACAACCAGGCGCTGGTGCCGAGGAACGGGGTGAAGAGGAATGTCTGCAGAGCCGTCATGAGCCCCTCCTTGAATGTCGACGTTGCATGGCAACAGTGATTCCGACATGGCGGCGCAAACCGTCAGAGGGGCCCGGCATCACATGGGCTTGAGCCTAGTCGTGATTGCCGGGGTTGCCGAATGGCAGGCTGTTACATTTCTTTGCCTGGCTCGGCGGGCCGTGCAGGGCTGGTCGATGGCATTGCGCTAGCGATGGTTTGCCGCGTACAGCAGGCGCAGATCGCTGGCCCAGCCGTCGAGCACGGCCTTGACGTTGTCCGCGGTCATTACCTGGCGGTCGTTCTCCAGCGGTGTTCCGGTACCCGCAAGCATGGCCTCGGCGATGACCCTGCCACTGGTGCCCGCCTCGAATGACAGCTCGGTGGCGATCCGGCTGTCGCGGTCGCGCACGCCGACGGCGCTGCTCACCCCGGCCGCGACCAGGGTGATCGGCAGCCACTCGTAAAAGTGCAGACCTTGGGTGTTGGCGCTGACCTGGGTGATGGCGGGCCGGACCACCAGGGTGTTCGGGCCTGGGGTATCGACCACGGTCATCACCTTGCCCAGCTCCTGCGTCAGCGCTGCATCGTAGTAGCGGGTGATCTGGTCCAGCGTGTCCTGTGGAATGCGCTTGCTCGGCGTCGGCGCCGGATAGAACCGGCTGGGCGCGACGTAGACCTGGATGTAGCGGCCACGGGGCAGCTTCGGATCGACCCAGCTCAGCAAGGTCCCGCTGGAGGGGCCCTGGTGCGGGGACAGTACGCTGTAGTCGGTCAGGTAGCCTGTCGGCGGCAACTTGTCGGCACTGCACGCCGAGAGCCCGAGCATGCTGGTGAACAGCCAGGCGAGGGTGTGGCGGCGGCTCATGGCTGTGTCTGCGGGTAGCGTCCACCCTGGGACGACTCGATGTGCAGTTGGCCCTCGGCCATCAACCAGTAGACCAGCTCGGTGGTGGATACCGAGTGAACGTATTCGACCCACTCGCCACAGGCAGGGTCGTAGTGTTCGAAGTAGCGACGCAGCATGATCTGTTTCTTGTCGTCGGAGAGCGTCAGGCTCACCTGCTGGACCACCAGCGACGTGTCGTCGGCGCGCTGCGAGGCGCGTTGGCTGAGAATCAGTGGCGAGGTGCAATCGTGCTCCCCGGCGCGGGAACTGTTGTTCGCGATCTTCATGGGCTGGCCCTGCGAGAGTGGAAGGCCGGCAGGTTAGGGGCGTATGTTTGCCAGGTAATGTCCGATTGATGTCGTCGCCGCAGCAATGTTGCACGGTTGAAATATATGACCCGGCGCCGCAATGGTTTTAGAGTCGCCCTTTTTCGTGGACCCGTGTGAACGTGAGCAGACTGCTGATCGTCGATGACGACGTGGAAATCCTCGCCTTGCTGAAGAAATTCTTCGTCCAGCAAGGCTACGAGGTCGATCTGGCCGCCGATGGCCAGGCGATGTGGGCGGCGATCGCCCGGCAGCGTCCGGACGCCATCATCCTCGACCTGATGCTGCCGGGTGAAGGCGGTCTGAGCCTGTGCCAGAAGGTGCGCGCGCAGATTGGCGTGCCGCTCATCATGCTCACGGCCATGGCCGAGCTGAGCGACCGCATCGTTGGCCTGGAACTGGGCGCCGACGATTACCTGACCAAGCCATTCGACCCGCGCGAGCTGCTGGCGCGCCTGCGCGCGGTGCAACGCCGCGCCGGTGAGCCGCTGGGGCATGGCGAACCGGCGCGACCACTGATTGGCTTTGCCGGTTGGCGCCTGGACATCACCTGCCGAGAATTGCGCTCGCCGGAAAACGTGATGATCCCGCTGTCCGGCGCCGAGTTCGACCTGCTGGTGGTGTTTCTCGAACACCCCCAACGCATCCTCACTCGTGAACAGCTGATCGACCTGACCCGTGGCCAGGGCCACGATGCCTACGATCGCAGCATCGACGTGCAGGTCAGCCGGCTGCGGCGCAAGATCGAGCCGGACAGCAAGCGGCCGGAACTGATTCGTACCGTGCGCAATGGCGGATACCTGTTCAGCGCCAAGGTCACCCGCTCATGATCCGCCGCCTGCTGCGCCGCGATACCTTGCGACGGCGAATCGCCCTGACCATCTTCGCCGCGCTGCTGGCATCGCTGGCGCTCAATGCGTTGTTCGTCCAGGTGGCAGGCATCTGGGCGCGCCCGCCCATCGAGCGCACCGGCCTGCTCGAGCAGATCGCCGTGACCACCCGCGTGCTGGAGACCGCGCCGCCTGCGTTGCGCGGGCAACTGGCGCAGGCAGCCAGCACGCCGACACTGCAGGTGACATGGAGCCCACAACGTGACGAATTCGGCTTGCCGGGGCAGGGCGTGGCCCTCAATTCGGGGCAGGTGCCAGCGATGGCGCAACTGCTGGGGCCGTCCCGGTATATTGAGGTATACAGCCCGGATGCCTGGCCAGCAGGCAGTACGGACGGGCACTACGTAGCCCTGGTGGCGTTGCCCGATAACAGCTGGTTGCTGTTCGTGCCGCCCGAACGCAGCTGGGGCCTGAGTGCGGCGGCGCGCCTGGCGGTGATCATCGGCCTGGGGCTGGTGGCGACGTTGCTGGTGGCCTGGCTGGCCACGCGTCAGCTGGCCAATCCCCTGCAACGTTTTGCCAGCGCGGCGCGACGCTTCGGCGGTGACCTGCAGGCTCCGCCCATCGCCATCGAGGGCCCCGAGGAGATCCGCCAGGCGATCACCGCGTTCAACATCATGCAGGCGCAGATCCAGCACTTCATCCGCGAGCGCACGCAGATGCTCGCGGCCATCTCCCATGACCTGCGCGCCCCGCTGACGCGCATGCGCCTGCGCAGCGAGTTCATGGAAGACCTGGACCACCAGCGCAAGCTGGTTCGTGATGTCGACGAGATGCAGTCGATGATCAACGCCGCCCTGGCGTTCTTCCGCGAAGGCACGCAGGTGGAGCAGCGCACCGCCTACGACCTGTCGGAGCTGTTGCAGACCGTCGTCGACGACTACCGCGACCAGCAGATCGCCGTCGGCTTCAGCGGCCCCGCGCACCTGGTGCACCACGGTCGTCCGCTGGCGACCAAGCGGGTGATCGTCAACCTGCTGGAGAACGCCGTGAAGTATGCTCGCCATCCCAGCATCGCGTTGCGTCACGACTCGCGTGAGATCGTCATCGAAATCAGCGACGACGGGCCCGGTATCCCCGAGGATGCGCTGGAGCGCGTGTTCGATCCGTTCTTCCGCCTGGAGGGCTCGCGCAACCGCGATACCGGTGGGGTCGGCTTGGGGCTTTCGGCGGCGCGGGCGAGCGTGCGCGAGCAGGGCGGCGAGCTGAGCCTGCGCAATCGCCGCGAGGGTGGGTTGGTGGCCGAGGTGGTGCTGCCGGAGCCGCGTTGAGCCGATCAGTACACCCAGACCTCGACCCGGCGGTTGCGCAAGCGCCCCTGTTGCTGGTCGTTGTCGGCTACCGGCAGCTCGTCGCCCATGCCGGTCACGTCCTTGAACTCCACGCCTTCGCGCGCCAGCTCACGGCGTACCGCCATGGCCCGCAGGCGTGAGAGCAGGGCGGCGCGGCCCGGAGTCTCCTTGGGGTCGCCGAAGCCCACCAGCACCGCCTTGCCGTGCAGCTTGCCGGCCTGGCGCAGATAGGCGCCGACCCGCTGCACATCGCGCAGGGCCTTGTTGTCGAGACTGGCGCTGCCTTCCTGGAAACGGAAGTTCACGCTCAGCCGATGGGCCTGGTTGGCCAGCGCGCGGTAGCGCGGCGGCATGTCGGCCTGCGGCGCGACCGGCAGGGCCTTGATCTGCTGTGAGACGAACCCCTGTTCGGCGACGATGGCCTGCCCGGCGGGGCTCTGGGCGAATTCGGCCAGGGCCCGGGCCTGGCGTGTCGCGGCGGCGGGCAGGTAGAAGAACAGGCGACGTGACAGCGGGTAGTCCTCGCTGGCGATCAGCGCGCGGCTTGGGGGCAGGGCCGGCGCGTCGCCTTCCGCCACCGCCAGGGCCTTGGCCCCGTGCAGGGTGGCCAGGCCGCTGAAACCGATGGCATGGCGGTCGGCCTTGACCTGCGCGGCCAGCGCATCGGCCGATTCGAAGCGGCGGGCCTGGCTGGACAACTGGCTGTGCCTCGGCTCCAGCACCAGTGCGCGGAATGTCTCGAAGGTGCCGGAGCGATCGTCGCGGGCGTACAGGTGGATCGCGCCGCCCGGCACGCCCAGTTGCTCCCAGCGCTGGATCTGTCCGGAAAACACCTGTGCCAATTGCGTGGTGCTCAGTTGCGGCAACGGGTTGTCCGGGTGGACGATCACCGCCACGCCGTCCAGGGCGATCACTTGTTCGGCGCCGGCCGCGCGCAGGTTGCCCAGGGCCTGCAGCTGCTGGACTTCACGGTCGTTGATTGGCCGCGAGGCGGCCGCCAGGTCCGCCTCGCCGCGAGCCAGGGCGGCGAAGCCGGTGCTTGATCCATGGGCGGCGATGTCGATACGCACGGGCTGGCCGTCGCGGTCGCGAGCGCGCAGCAGCGTTTCGTTGGCCGTCGCGCCCGGCAGGCTTTCGATGGCACCGGCGCCTTGCGCTTGCAGCAAGCCACGGACCAGCGCCGGGCCCAGGGCGACGCCGATGGTATTGGAGCCCTGGATACGCAGTTGCGCAGGCTCGGCGAAGGCCGGGCCTGGCAGCAGGCACAGCGCAAGGAGAAGCAGGCGGCGCATGCCGTTGCCCTTTGGCACGAAGTTGCGCCGCAGATTACGACAGTTGCTTGACCGAAAGATGACAGTGCCCCTGCGGGCGCGGTCGAGTTCAGCGTGCTCCCGGCACGATGATGCTGGCCGGCGCCTCGGCTGCCCGGTGGCGGGCGACCCAGTAGTACAGCACGCTTGGCACCACCAGCCCGATCAGCCACGACACATCCACGCCGCCCAGGTGCGCGACCATGGGGCCGGTATACAGCTTGGTATCGATGAACGGCATCTGCACCAGCACGCCGAAGGTGTACACGCCGATGCCCGGCCAGTTCCAGCGGCCATAGCGGCCCCGGGGATCGGCCAGCGCCGGGATGTCGTAGCGCTCCTTGGTGATGAAGTAGTAGTCCACCAGGTTCACCGCGCTCCACGGCACGAAGAAGGTGAGCAGGAACAGGATGAACGACTTGAAGGCGCTGAGGAACGAATGCTGGCCGAGCAGGGCGACCAGGGTCGCCGCGCCGACGATGCCGAGCACGAACACCAGGCGTTGCGCGCGGCTGATCCGCAGGTGGCCACGAAAACCGCTGATGATCGTGGCGATGCACATGAAACTGCCGTAGCTGTTGAGGGTGGAGATGGTCACCTTGCCGAAGGCAATGCTGAAATACAGCAGCGCCGCGGTGGTGCCGGCGCCACCCAGGCCGACGATGTAGGCGACCTCGCGCCCGGAGAACTGGCCACCGGCGATGGCCGCGGCGAACACGCCGAGGATCATCGAGGCCTGGGCACCGATCACCGAGCCCAGGCCCGCGGCGAGGAAGGTCTTGAGCGGCGAGGTGTTGCTGGGCAGGTAGCGCGAGTAGTCAGCCACGTATGGGCCGAAGGCGATCTGCCAGGAGGCGGCCAGCGACACTGCCAGCAGGAAGCTGGCCCAGCTGAAGTGGCGGTTGTCGAGCAACTGGCCGATATCGGCGAGCATCAGGATGCGGCTGAACAGGTAGACGAAGGCGATGATCCCCAGCACGCTGGCCACGCGGCCGATCCAGTGGATCACCCGATAGCCGGCCAGGGTCGCCAGCACGATCACCCCGGCGAAGATCAGAATGCCGGCGCTGTCGCTGATGCTCAGCAACTGGCCGATGGCCTGGCCGGAGAGCACCGTGCCGGTGGCGGTGAAACCCAGGTACATCAGGCACACCAGGACCATGGGGATGGCCGCGCCGTAGACCCCGAACTGCACGCGGCTGGAGATCATCTGCGGCAGCCCGAGGCGTGGCCCCTGGGCTGCGTGCAGGGCCATCACCGCGCCGCCGATCACCTGTCCGATGAACAGGCCGATCAACGACCAGAACACGTCGCCGCCGAGCACCACGGCCAGTGCGCCGGTGACGATCGCGGTGATCTGCAGGTTGGCTCCCAGCCACAGGGTGAATTGGCTGTACACCCGTCCATGGCGTTCGGACTCGGGGATGTAGTCGATCGAGCGGCGCTCGATCACAGGTTTGCTGGACATCGGGGAGGGCTCCGCTTCGTTGTTTTTGTGAAGGGCGGCGGCTATCGGCGGGACGCAGGGCGATGGCCGAAATCCGATATCAGCATGTATATACAAGTCAGGTCAAGTGAAGCTTGCGGACGCTGACGAGTGTTCGTTGGCGGCCAAACAGCAGACTGTTGCGCAAGGGTGACGTCCAACTGTGCTGGTCCGCTGCGGCGCAAAGCCCTTATGCTGTAACCAAATATGTCTATAACAAGCCTGAAGAAGGAATGCGTGCCATGCCACTCAAGGACCTGCTGATCGCCCTGGTGGTGATCATCGCCTGGGGCGTCAATTTCGTGGTCATCAAGGTCGGCCTCGACGGCCTGCCGCCGATGCTGCTGGGGGCGTTGCGCTTTCTGCTGGTGGCTTTCCCCGCGGTGTTCCTGATTCGCCGGCCGAACCTGCCCTGGCGCTGGTTGATCGCCTACGGCGCGACCATCTCCCTGGGCCAGTTCGCCTTTCTCTTCCAGGCCATGTACAGCGGCATGCCGCCCGGGCTGGCCTCGCTGGTGCTGCAGTCCCAGGCGTTCTTCACCCTGGGCTTCGCCGCGCTGTTCCTCGGTGAGCGGTTGCGCCTGGCCAGTGTGCTGGGGCTGCTGGTGGCGGCCAGCGGGCTGGCGGTGATCGGCAGCGAGGACAGCGGCCATGTGCCGCTGGTCGCCTTGCTGCTGACCCTGTGCGCGGGGGCCATGTGGGGCATGGGCAACATCATCACCCGACGTTTCGGCAAGGTGGACCTGGTGGCCCTGGTGATCTGGGGCGGGCTGATCCCGCCGCTGCCGTTCCTGGCGCTGTCCTGGTGGCTGGAAGGTCCCGAGCGGATCGGCCACGCCCTGGCCAACATCGGCTGGAGCTCGGTGCTGGCGCTGGCGTACCTGGCCTTCGTCGCCACCATGGTCGGCTACAGCCTTTGGAGCACGTTGCTGTCGCGTCACCCGGCGGGCAAGGTGGCGCCGTTCTCGCTGCTGGTGCCGGTGATCGGCCTGAGTTCCTCGGCGCTGCTGCTGGGCGAGCGTTTGACCGAGGTACAGGGTTGGGGCGCGCTGCTGGTGATGCTCGGGCTGCTGATCAACGTGTTCGGCCCGCGCCTGGGCCAGCGCCTGCGCGCCGCCAGCGCGCACTGACCTCGCGCCATGCGCCATCCCTGTGGGCGCGAGCTTGCTCGCGAACACCGGCGCAGCCGGTGCCAGGCGCCGCGTGGCTCGCTTCGCGGGTAAACCCGCTCCCACAGGGATCGGCGCCAGGTTGAGGAATCCGAGCAAGACCGTTGCTCCTGCAGCGTCGACACTGATCCGCATCAACTCTCCATTCCCGCCGCGCTCCTGTAATGGGAGTACTTGTGCATCGGCAAGGCTGCCACTAATATCCAAGCGTTTTCTTGTGTAATTGCCTGAAGCCCTTCGACCCAGGTCATCAATACGGACGTTGATATGGATTTGCACACCTCCCTGTGGCTGTTCCAGGCCACCCAGGCTATCGGCCTGGCGCTCTGGTTGAGCATCGCGGTACTGAACAACCTGCAGGCCTTCGCCAGTTCCATGGGCGCCATTGGCGCCACCCTGGCCATGGCGCCGCTGCGCCAGCCACCTGCCATCGAATTCCCGCTGTTGCGCAGGGCCTGTCAATCGGCCGGGCTGGCCCGTGCCGCGCTGCTGGTGATCCTGCTGCTGCAGATCGTCGCCAGCCTGGCGGCCTGGACCGGCTGCTACGGGTTGATCGTCGCCCAGGATCCTCTGCTGGCCCGGGCCTGGCTGAACCTGGCGTTGAGCGCGTTCCTCGCCTGCACCTTCGCCATGCTGCTCGGCGGCCTGTGGTTCGCCTACTGGATTCGTCAGGAGGGCCTGCAGCTCACCCATCTGATCCTGGTGCTGTGGGCAATCCTGGCGTTCTTCCTGTTCAACCTGGCATGGGCTTGAGGCGAGGGCGTGCAATGAACGGTAAAGCGATGTTCGCCAGTGCCCTGGTGCTGGGCCTGATCACTACCGCTGGCCTGGCCTGGCGCCACGGCGGTCGCGCCGAGGCTGTCGCGCCGCCGCCACGCCACCTGGTCAAGGTCGCCCTGGCCACGGTGCAGAAAGCGCCGGAAAAGCGCTCGTTCGACGGCGTCGGCGAACTGGAGGCGGTACACCAGGTGCTGGTGTCGACCGAGATCGGTGGCCGGGTGACCGCGATCAACTTCAGCTCTGGCCAGCAGGTGCGCAAAGGCGATGTGCTGGTCACCCTCAACGACGCGCCCGAGCAGGCCGAGCGCCTGCGGCTCAAGGCCCAGCTCGACAATGCGCGCACCAACCATCGACGGGTGACGGCCCTGCTGCGCGAGAACGCCGCCACCCAGGAGCAGGTGGACAATGCCCTGGCGGCCCGCGACATGGCCCTGGGCGAACTGGCCCGTACCGAGGCGGTGATCGCCCAGAAGACCGTGCGCGCACCCTTCGACGGCCGCCTGGGGATCCGTCGGGTCAGCCAGGGGCAATACCTGCGGGTAGGCGATCCGGTGGTCAGCCTGATCGACACCCGCAGCCTCTATGTCAACTTCTCCCTCGAAGAGCAACTCAGCGTCCAGCTGCGCCCCGGCCAGGCGGTCGAGGTGCGTCTGGACGCCTTTCCCGAGACACCGTTCAGCGCCCGCATCAGCGCTATCGACCCACTGATCGGCCGTTCGCGCACGGTGCAGGTGCAGGCCACCCTGGCCAACCCCGATGCGCGTCTGGCCGCCGGCATGTACGCCAGTGTGCGGGTCGCCAGCCCGGACCTCGGCCAGGTGCTGACGGTGCCGGAAACCGCGGTGGCCTATACCGCCTACGGCGACACCGTGTTCGTCGCCCGTCACGACGCCGCCGCCGAGGCGCTGGTGGTTCAGCGGGTTTCGGTGCGCACCGGCGAGCGCCAGGCCGGTCGGGTGGTGATCGAGCAAGGCCTGCGCGCTGACGACCAAGTCGTGGTGTCCGGGCAACTGCGCCTGAGCGACGGCACCGCCGTGCAAGCCGTCGAAGACACCCTGCAAGCCCCGGCCAGCGGCGCCTGAACCCAGCGAGAACCCGTCATGACATTCACCGACCTGTTCGTTCGCCGGCCCGTGCTGGCGCTGGTGGTCAGCACCTTGATCCTGCTGCTGGGGCTGCTGTCGCTGCTGCAGTTGCCGATTCGTCAGTATCCGCTGTTGGAAAGCTCGACGATCACCATCACCACCGAGTACCCCGGCGCGCCCGCCGAGCTGATGCAGGGCTTCGTCACCCAGCCGATCGCCCAGGCAGTGTCGTCGGTGGAGGGCATCGACTACCTGTCGTCTTCCTCGGTGCAGGGCCGCAGCCTGGTCACCGTGCGCATGGAGCTCAACCGTGACTCGACCCAGGCCCTCACCGAGGTGATGGCCAAGGTCAACCAGGTGCGCTACCGCCTGCCGGAGCGTGCCTACGACCCGGTGATCGAGCGCTCGGCCGGCGAGTCCACGGCGGTGGCCTATATCGGCTTCGCCAGCCCGAGCCTGCCGATCCCGGCCATGACCGACTACCTCACGCGGGTGGTCGAGCCGTTGCTCAGCACCATCGAAGGCGTGGCCAAGGTCCAGGTGTTCGGTGGCCAGACTCTGTCCATGCGCCTGTGGATCGACCCGGCGCGCCTGGCCGCCCGCGGCCTCACCGCGGCCGACGTGGCCGAGGCGGTGCGGCGCAACAACTACCAGGCGGCGCCTGGCAAGGTGAAGGGCCAGTACGTGATCGCCAATATCCGCGTCGACACCGACCTGACCTCGGTCGGTGATTTTCGCGAGCTGGTGATCCGCAACGATGGCAATGGCCTGGTGCGCATCCGCGACATCGGCACCGTCGAACTGGGCGCGGCCTCGGCCGAGACCAGCGCCAGCATGGACGGTGTGCCGGCGGTCCACCTGGGCCTGTTCGCCACGCCGGGCGGCAACCCGCTGGTGATCGTCGAGGGCATACGCCAGTTGCTGCCGCAGATCCGCCAGACCCTGCCGCCGGACGTCAAGGCCGAACTTGCCTTCGAGACGGCGCGCTTCATCCAGGCCTCCATCGACGAGGTCAGCAAGACCCTGCTCGAGGCCCTGGCGATCGTGGTGGTGGTGATCTACCTGTGCCTGGGCTCGCTGCGCACGGTACTGATTCCGGTGGTGACCATTCCGCTGTCGATGCTCGGGGCGGCGGCGTTGATGCTGGCGTTCGGCTTCAGTGTCAACCTGTTGACCTTGTTGGCCATGGTGCTGGCGGTTGGCCTGGTGGTGGACGACGCCATCGTCGTGGTGGAGAACGTGCATCGGCATATCGAAGCAGGGCGCACGCCGGTGGCGGCGGCCTTGATCGGTGCGCGCGAAGTGGCCGGGCCGGTGATCGCGATGACCATCACCCTGGCTGCGGTGTACGCGCCGATCGGCATGATGGGCGGGCTGACCGGCGCGCTGTTCCGCGAATTCGCCCTGACCCTGGCCGGCGCGGTAGTGGTCTCCGGGATCGTGGCGCTGACCCTGTCGCCGGTGATGAGTTCGTTCCTGCTCGATGCGCGCCAGTCCGAAGGGCGCATGGCCCATGCCGCCAACCGCTTCTTCGACTGGCTGGCCGAGCGCTACGCCCATGTGCTGGGGTTCTCCCTGAAGCACCGCTGGATCAGCGTCGGCTTCGCCTTGCTGGTACTGGTCAGCCTGCCGCTGCTGTACAGCCTGGCGCAGCGCGAGCTGGCGCCGACCGAGGACCAGGCCGGGCTGCTCACCGCGATCAAGGCGCCGCAGCATGCCAACCTGGCCTATGTCGAACGCTTTGCCGACAAGCTCGATGCGGTCTACCGCACCCTGCCGGAGACCGTCAGCACCTGGATCATCAATGGCAGTGACGGCATCGCCTCGGGCATTGGCGGCATCAACCTGCAGCCGTGGGACGAGCGTGCGCGCAACGCCTCGCAGATCCAGCTCGACCTGCAGGCGGCGGTGAACGATGTCGAGGGCACCAGCATCTTCGCCTTCCAGCTGCCGGCGTTGCCAGGTTCAACGGGCGGCCTGCCGGTGCAGATGGTGCTGCGTAGCTCCCAGGACTACCGGGTGCTGTTCGACACCATGGAGCAGGTCAAGGCCAAGGCCCGGCAAAGCGGCCTGTTCGCCGTGGTCGACAGCGACCTGGACTACAACAACCCGGTGGTGCAGGTGCGGGTCGATCGGGCCAAGGCCAACAGCATGGGCATCCGCATGCAGGACATCGGCGAGTCGCTGGCGGTGCTGGTGGGGGAGAACTACCTCAACCGCTTCGGCCTCGATGGCCGCTCCTACGATGTCATCGCCCAGAGCCCGCGCGACCAGCGCCTTACCGCGCAGGCCCTGACCCGGCAGTACGTGCGCAGCGAGGAGGGCCGGCTGGTGCCGTTGTCCACCGTGGTACAGGTCAGCGAGCAGGTCGAACCCAACCGCCTGACCCAGTTCAACCAACAGAACGCGGCAACCTTCCAGGGCATCCCGGCCGCCGGCGTCACCCTGGGCGACACCGTGGCGTTCCTCGAGCAGGTCGCCGCTGAACTGCCCGCCGGCTTCAGCATCGACTGGCAGTCCGACGCCCGACAGTACCAGCAGGAGGGCAACGCCCTGATGCTGGCCTTTCTCGCCGCCGTGCTGGTGATCTACCTGGTGCTGGCGGCGCAGTACGAGAGCCTGGTCGATCCGTTGATCATCCTGATCACCGTGCCGTTGTCGATCAGCGGCGCGCTGCTGCCCCTGGCGCTGGGGGTGGCCACCGTGAACATCTATACGCAGATAGGCCTGGTGACGCTGATCGGGCTGATCAGCAAGCACGGCATCCTCATGGTCGAGTTCGCCAACACCTTGCAGGCCGAGCAGCACCTGGACCGGCGCACGGCCATCGGCAAGGCCGCGCAGATCCGCCTGCGGCCTATCCTGATGACCACGGCGGCCATGGTAGTGGGGCTGATCCCGCTGCTGTTCGCCTCGGGCGCAGGCGCTGCCAGCCGTTTCGGGCTGGGGGTGGTGATCGTCACCGGGATGCTGGTCGGGACGTTGTTCACCCTGTTCGTGCTGCCGACCATCTACAGCCTGCTGGCCCGCGACCATGCCAGCACGGCACGTTCGCCGCGGGCCCGCTCGTTGGCGCAAACCCTGGAGGGCCAGCCGTGAAGCCGCTCTTGATCGCGTCGCTGATGGCCCTGTCTGCGTGCAGCGTCGGTCCCGACTACCGCAAGCCCGAGATCCCGGCCAGTGGCGTGCACAGCCCGCAGCACGCCGCCTTTGCCGCCCGTGGCGAGTTGCCCGCGCAGTGGTGGCGGTTCTTCGACGACCCGCAGTTGGTGCGCCTGGTCGACCAGGCCCTGGCCAACAACCACGACATTCGTCAGGCCCGTGCCAACCTGCTGGCGGCGCGGGCGCTGTTCGACGATCGCAGCCTCGATCGCTACCCCTGGGTCAGCGCCCGCGCCGGTTACACCCAGAACCTGGAGCAGCAGCAACCAGCCGATGGCGGTGATCCGCGGCGCATGCGCGGCGAGCAGTATCGGGCCGGTTTCGACGTGCAATGGGAGATCGACCTGTTCGGTCGCCTGCAGCGCCTGACCGACGCCGCCGAGGCTCGTGCCGACGCGGCGGCGGCGGACCTGCGTCAGGTCCGGCTGAGCATCGCCGCAGAGGTTGCCCGCAACTATTACCTCGCCCTGGGGCTCAAGCGCAGCCTCGCCGTGGCCCAGGACCAGGTCGAGGCCTGGCGCGAAACCCTGCAGCTGACCACGGCCCAGGTGCGTGCCGGCAGCGGGCAGTACGAAGACCAGCAGAACGCCCACGCCAACCTGCTGCTCAGCGAAGCGGCGGTGCCGCCGTTGCAGGCGGCGATCCAGCAGGCCAGCTACCGTCTCGATGTGCTGACCGGCCAGGTGCCGGGCAGCCGCGAGCAGGACGCCGCGCCGTTCCTGCCGCCGCTGGCGGGCCAGTTGCCGTTGGGCGATGTCGATGCGCTGATCGGCCAGCGGCCCGATGTGGTCAGCGCCGAGCGTGAACTGGCGGCCAGCACCGAGGACGTCGGCGCCGCCACCGCCGAACTGTACCCGCGCCTGGACCTGGGCGGCTTCATCGGCTTTTTCGCCCTGCGCGGCGGTGACCTGGGCAATGCCGCCCGGGCCTACGAGCTGGCGCCGATGGTCACCTGGCCCGCCTTGCGCCTGGGCAATGCCCGGGCACGCCTGCGCGCCCGCGAAGCGCTGGCCGACGGCCGGCAATCGCGTTACCAACAGACCGTGCTGCAGGCGCGCGAGGAAGTGGAGAATGCGGTGACGCAATTGGTGCGCAATCAATCGCGCCTGCAGCGCCTGGTGGCATCCGCCGGGCATGGCAGTGTGGCCATCGATATCGCCAACAAGCGTTACCGTCGCGGCGCCGGGACCTACCTTGCGGTGCTGGAGAACCAGCGTGCGCTGTTCTCGATCAAGCGTGAGGTGGCGGAGGCGGAAACGGCCTCCTACCTGGATGCGATTGCGTTGTACAAGGCGCTGGGGTGGGGGAGCGAGGGTCCGTAGGCAAGCCTGATGGCGTCGATCCCTGTGGGAGCGGCTTTAGCCGCGAACACCGGCGTAGCCGGTGCCAGGCGCCGCGATTGCAGGACGAGGCGATGTCGCGGGGCAGGCCCGCTCGCGCATTTGTCGGAAAATTGCAGCCTACTTCGGCGAAACGCGGTAGACGCAGCGGCGGTCGCCGGAGATCAGGTGCTCGCAACGCTCGACCTGCGCCACGTCGCCGATCGCCGCCTGGAACACCTGCAGCTCGCTGCGGCAGAACCCCTGGCAGCGGGTGGCGGCGATGCAGATCGGGCAGTGGTTCTCGACGATCAGCCAGTCGCTGCCGTCGGCCTGCATCTCGGCCATGTAGCCAGCGCGTTCGCGCAACTGCACGAGGATGCGCACCTTGTCCTCCAGGCTTTGGCCATCGGCGCAGGCCTGCTGGTACTCACGGCTGTTGCTGTCTTCCATGCGGCTGATCAGGCGGTCGATGCCGTCGTTGCCGAAGACCGCCTCGACGCTCTCGATCAGTTGCAGGGTCAGCACGCTGTGCGCGTCGGGGAAGCGGCGCTGGGCGGTCGCGGTCAGCGCCCATTTCTGCGAAGGCCGTCCAGCGCCCTTGGCCGGCACCATCACACCGCTGACGAGGTCGGCGGCCTGCAGTTTCTGCACTTGCTGGCGCGTGGCTTCGAAGGTGATGGCGAGCAATTGCGCGAGGTCGGCGGTCTTCAGCGGCCCGCGCGTCTTGAGCAGGAACAGGATGCGGTCGGTGGTGCTGTTCGAATCAACGGTGGTCGAAGTCATGAAGCGCTGGAAACCGGGTGTGAATGAGCGGATCGGGCACTTTCCTGGGCCGTCCTTTGCGCAGGCAAGCGGCCGAAGGATAGCCTGTATCGGCGAGGTTCTGTACAAACGCAGCAGTATCAAAGCAAAAAACAGTCATTGGTTGCTCCATCCTGATTAGCGGAGGTAGACGCTCCATGGTTCATCCCACCTCGGACACATTGTCCATCAAAGAGAAGCTGAGGCAGATTCCGTCGCTCAAGGGACCGCTGCCGGACCTTGACCTGACGGCCATGCCCGCCACGCCTCAGGAAGCCTTCGTGCTGTGGTTGGACTCGGCGTTGGCCGCGGGTGTGCGTGAACCCCACGCCATGACGCTTTCGACCGTCGATGAGCATGGCTGGCCCGATGCGCGCGTGTTGATCCTGAAGAATGTCGATGCGCGAGGATGGCATTTCGCGGTCAAACGCGAGAGCCCGAAGGCGCGGCAAATCGAATGCCAGCCGAAGGTGTCGCTCACGTTCTACTGGCCCGTGCTGGGGCGGCAGGTTCGTCTGCGCGGCGAAGCGGTGGCGCTGTCGAGGCAGGAATGCGCCGAGGACTTTCTGGATCGCCCTGTCGGTTCTCGCGCCAGTGCCATCGCCTCTCGGCAAAGCGCGGTCATGGACGATCCAGGGGCGCTGGCGACGCGCCTTGCCGATGCGCAGGCATTGCTTGAAACCCACCCCGAGCATGTGGAGCCCGGCTGGCAGGTCTATGCCGTCGCACCGACGGTTGTGGAGTTCTGGCAGGGCGCCACTGATCGCAACCACAAGCGCTGGCGTTATACGGCCACCGCGCAGGCGTCGACCTGGCGTGCGGTCCGGCTATGGACATGAAGGGCCGTCACGGGCGCTTTGCCGGGCGTGGATTTGCTAGGATCGTCCTATTTTCTTGACTCAGGAGCCGCCCATGATCATCAGTACCACCAGCCAGCTCGAAGGCCGTCCCGTTGCCGAATACCTTGGCGTGGTCAGCGCCGAATCGGTGCAGGGAATCAACTTCGTGCGCGATTTCTTCGCACGTTTTCGCGACTTCTTCGGTGGCCGTTCGCAGACCTTGGAAAGCGCATTGAAGCTGGCGCGGGAGCAGGCCACCGAGGAACTGAAGGCACGGGCACGGCAGTTGCAAGCCGATGCCGTGCTAGGGGTGGACTTCGAGATCAGCATGCCTTCGGTACAAGGCGGCATGGTCGTGGTGTTCGCCACCGGCACGGCGGTGCGTCTGAAGTAAGGCCAGTTGCCACTGGTCGGGCTGGTAAAATTTGTCCGACTGGTCCGCAAATGACCGGCTAGTCTCACTTCAACGGGCCGTCGCTTCTCTGGGCAGGCGTATTGCTTGCCGGCACGGTCGTCATTGGAGGGACACAGGGCATGAGCGAATCCTATTTCGAAGACCTGAACGATGCGTTTCCGATCAACAGCCAGGTGCGTTGCGGCCAATCGGCGTTGCGCCTGGGCTTTGCCAACATGACCCTGGACGACTCGGAGCAGTTGCAACCGGCGCATCTGCAGCGCGCCAAGAAGGGCCGGTTCACGCCACGTGTCCCGTCGAAGAAGTGAAACAACGCTGAACGCCATCGCGGGGCAAGCCCGCTCCTACAGGCACTGTGGGCGCGGAGCTGCCCAGGCGACAGCCTGCGCCAGCTGGCGCTGAACCGCCCAGCGGCGTGCTTTTCCCGCCATTTCTTGATCCTGCTCATGGTATCGGTGAGTCACCCTCGCCGCCGGCCTGCTGCTGTGCTTTTCTTGCGCGGCATTTCAGACACGGAGTATCGACTTCAATGCGAATCAGGGAAGAGACCTACTGGCGGTGGGCCGATGCGCAGTTGCACAGCCGCTGTCACGACGAGGAACTGAGCGACGGCACCGGCATCGATGTGCAGGTGCGGCTTTCCCGGCTTGGGGCCACGCAACTGTTTCTGGGGCTGTACGCTCGCGATGGCAAGGCCCTGCTGGAGGAGTACTACCCCACGTGCCCTGGTGAAACCATGACCCGCGCGCTGGTGTGGGGCGTGGATCGGGCGCGAGCCCTGGCCACGGGTGCCTTGCCGCTGCCGGCGCCGGAGCGGCTGCAGGCTTGAGCGTATTCGGCGTCGGCGCCGCAAGGCTTGCGGCAGGCACATGGCGCCTCTGATGCCAGCATGAAAAAGCCCGGCCTTGCGGGGCCGGGCTGAAGATGAGGTGCGTTACTGGCTGGTTCAGTTCAGCGAGTCGATCACCTTGACTGCCTGCCGCTCGCGGGCGCCAGGCCATTCTTGTTGCAGGGTCTGGAGCACGCGACCGACAAAGCTGGTGTCGGCGGCGGCCTTCTTGCCGACGTAGCCCTGGCCACGGCGGTAGACCTTGAAACGGGCACGCATGCTGGGCATGTGCGATTCGAATTCATCCTCGACCGTGTTCGGTGGCAGGCGATCCAGGCGAACTTCGCCGGACTGGCTGACCCACAGCAGGTGGTCGTCGAGGCTGTCCTTGCGCGCGGCGAACAGCTGAGCCAATTGGTCGATGGTTGGATTGTTGTTCAAGTTCATCATAAAGCCCCCATTACTCTCATTCGTTGGTGAAGTTCGGCTGAAATTCACATTGGGCGCCACGACATGTAGCGCGCTAACCAAGGCTGCTACAGCAGCATCGCAACAGGGGCTTTCTCACGCTGCCTTCTGGGCAGTTTCCCTCTCCACGGACGGCCTGCGTTACCGCGCAGACCGTCTGGAACACCCTTGCCACCGCTCCCGATCAGGGAGACGGCCTCATCATGCACAAGGCTTGGGAAAGGCGTCAATACATTTGTAGTGAAAATTTTTAAGCACTACATCTTGTCCGACAATCCTGCTTCAACTGTCAGGCGGTTCCATTGTCGCCGTGCTCCAGGAAGCCTGGACGCAGGCGCAGACGCGCATGGTAGGCCGCCAGGGCCGGTAGCACCGGGTGCTCCAGCGGCGTGCGATACCAACGGTTGAGCGACAGGCCGATGGCGACGTCGGCCAGGCTGAAGGTATCGCCGGCCACATAGGCACCGGTGGCCTGCAGGCGCTGTTCGAGCAGGCGCATCTTCGCCGCCCACTGGGCGCTGGTGCTGGCCAGCAGGGCCGAGTCCTGATGGGCTGGCGAGCGGCGCACCAGGGACATGAATGGGTAGCGCCAGGCGTCGTTCAGATCGGTCGCCTGCCAGTCCAGCCATTGGTCCACCGCCGCCCGGGCACGGGGCGCGCTGGGGTAGAGGTGCGCGCCGCCGTGCTGGTTGGCCAGGTAGCGCAGGATGGTATTGGACTCCCAGAGCACGAAATCTCCCTCGACGATCACCGGCACCATGGCGTTGGGGTTCAGCGCCAGGAACTGCGGCGAGTCGGTGGGCTGAAAGCCGCTGCCCCAGTCTTCACGCTGGAACGGCAGGTTCAATTCGACGCAGGTCCACAGCACCTTGCGCACGTTGATCGACGAGGCCTTGCCCAGGATCTTCAGCATGCCGTCACTCCAGGCTCGAGAGAATGCGTTGCGCGGCGCGCACGCGTTCTTCGTTGGGATAGTTGCGGTTGGCCAAAAGCACGATGCCCATGCCTTTGGACGGCACGAACGCGACGTAGGCGCCGAAACCACTGGTGGCGCCGGTCTTGTTGTACCAGGCGGCGGACTCGGCCGGCAGGGCTGGGGTCAGTGCCTGGGTGGCCTGGGCTTCGCGGATCATCTTCGCGCCGTTGTTGACCAGCAGGGTGTCGAGCGCGACCGGGTAGGGGTAGCGCTCCCAGCCCAGGCCCTGAATCATGGCGCCAACCTGGAAGAAGCCTGTGTGAGTGATGGCGATGGCCTGGCGCAAGGCCGGGTCGAGTTCGGCGGGCTGCAGTTGCAGTTGCACGTAGCGCAGCAGGTCGCTGGCGCTGGTCTTGATGCCGTAGGCCTGGTCGGCGTAAGGACCGGGGCTGACGCGTATCGGTCGGTCCTGGGCGTCGTAGCCTTGGGCATAGAGGCCACGGGCGTTGGCCGGTACTTCCAGGTAGGTGTGCTTCAGGCCCAGGCGAGGCAACAGGTTCTGGGTCATCAGCTCGCTGAACGGACGCTGCTGCGCACGGGCGGCCAGGTCACCGAACAGCCCCAGGCTCGGGTTCGAGTAGCAGCGCTGGGTACCGTGTTCGGCGCGGCGCTGCCAGTGCTGGAACCAGGCCAGGGTCTGCTCGGGTGTCTGCACCTCGTCGGGGAACTGCAGCGGCAGGCAGTCGCCGCTGTAGGCCCCCAGTTCCAGCACGCTGGCGCTGCCGATCGGCGCCTTGGCCAGGGCGGGCTGGTAGCGGCTGGCGGGGGCCATGAGGTCGAGCTTGCCTTCGGCGCTGGCCAAGGCGGCGAGGGTGGCGGTGTAGGTCTTGCTCACCGAGCCGACCTCGAACAGCGTGTCGCGGCTCACGGCCTGCTTGCTGGCCTTGTCGGCCAAGCCATAGCTGAAGTAGTGCGACTGGCCGTTGGCATACACCGCCACGGCCATGCCGGCGATGCCCTGTTCGCGCATCAACGGCTGGATCACGCCATCGACGGTGCTTTGCAGCGTATCGGCCAGCAGCGGCGGTGCGGCCATTGTCAGCACGGTGGCCAGCAGCAGGTGGGGGCGTTTCATGATGGGCGTTCCTTGTCGTGAATCAATGGGGAGGGCGAGGCAGGGGGCGTCGGGCGATGACCCTGGTGTCCGTTGCGCGACACTGGCAGGGGTTCCGGCGTTAGCGGTTCGCAGGCCGAGACCTTATCGTCCTGGCTTGCACAAAGACAAGACGAGACCTGTCATGAAGTACCTGCGCATGCTGTTCGACAATTTCACCCTGGCCTTGCTCGGGGTGGTGTTCATCGCCACCGTGCTGCCCTGCTCCGGCGAGGGGGCGGTGCTGTTCGGTTGGTTGACCAACCTGGCCATCGGCCTGCTGTTCTTCCTGCATGGCGCCAAGCTGTCGCGCGAGGCGATCATCGCCGGCGCCGGCCACTGGCGCCTGCATCTGTTGGTGTTTTCCTGCACCTTCGTGCTGTTCCCGTTGCTGGGGCTAGCGTTCAAGCCGCTGTTCGTGCCCCTGGTCGGCAACGAATTGTACCTGGGCGTGCTTTACCTGTGCGCCTTGCCGGCCACGGTGCAATCGGCCATCGCTTTCACCTCGCTGGCCCGTGGCAACGTCCCGGCGGCCATCTGCAGCGCGGCGGCCTCGAGCCTGCTGGGGATCTTCCTCACGCCATTGCTGGTGGTGATGTTGCTCGGGGCGTCCGCAGACACCGGGTCCGGCCTGGATGCGGTGCTCAAGATTACCTTGCAGCTGCTGGTGCCGTTCGTTGCCGGGCAGATTGCCCGGCGCTGGATCGGCGCCTGGGTCAAGCGCAATGCGCGCTGGCTGAAGGTGGTGGACCAGGGCTCGATCCTGCTGGTGGTGTACACCGCGTTCAGCGAGGCGGTGGTCACCGGCTTGTGGCACACGGTCTCGCCGCAGCACCTGGCCGGGCTGTTCGCGGTGTGCGCGATCCTGCTGGCGGTGGTGTTGCTGGGCACCCGCCTGCTGGGTCGGGTGCTCGGTTTCAGTGTCGAGGACCGCATCACGATCCTGTTCGCCGGCTCCAAGAAAAGCCTGGCCACCGGTGTGCCAATGGCACAGGTATTGTTCGTCGGTGGCGGCATCGGCGCGATGATCCTGCCATTGATGCTGTTCCACCAGATCCAGCTGATGGTGTGCGCGGTGCTGGCGCAGCGCTATGCCGCGCGGAGCGAGGAGGGCGAGCGGGCCTCGCTGGCATCTTGAATTCAGGGCGTTCGGCGCAAGCGTCTGGCGAGTCCATCGCAGGGCAAGCCCGCTCCCACAGAGACGTGCAGAGCGGGGTCATGGCGGATGCGCGCCGAGCAGCGTCTGCAACCGCGCCAACGCCGGCCCTGCGTGCTGGCGATCGAACACCAGCAGCGACACCTCCAGCATCCCTCCCGGCGAGCGGGTCACCCGCTGCTCGCAGCGCAGGCGCAAGTGCCCCTGGTCGCACTCGAACTGCCGCACGCCCGGCCTGGCGCCGCCCTCGAGTCGTAGCTCGCAGAGCCGTCCCTGGGCCGCCAGCAAGGCCAGCCCTTTGTCGCGCAACAGCCCGTTGCCCTGGGTCATCAAGCCGCTGGCCCGCGCGGCGGCGGCCATGGCCACGGCGACGATGGTCAGCGCGACCAGCACTTCGATCAGGGTGAAGCCATCTTCGGTGGCGCGCACGGCGCTCCCTCCGCCCAGGGCAAAGCGGCACTGTAGAGCGGTGCGATGACGGTTTGACGACGGCCACTCCCGAGCTTTTTCAATATCCGTGACATACCGGCTTGCAACAATCGGCCCCCGATTCGAACTCAAGCAAGGAATGCCGAGATGCAGATCGCCCGTCGCAGCGCCACAGGTCGCCGTTGCCACCAGCAAGGCTTCACCCTGATCGAGATCATGGTGGTGGTGGTGATCCTCGGGATCCTCGCGGCGATGGTCGTGCCCAAGGTGCTCGATCGTCCCGACCAGGCCCGCGCCACCGCGGCGCGCCAGGACATTGCCGGGTTGATGCAGGCGCTCAAGCTCTACCGGCTGGACAATGGTGGCTACCCGAGCCAGAACCAGGGCCTCAAGGTCCTGGTGGAAAAACCGGCCCAGGCCAAGGAAGGTCAATGGCGTGCCTATCTCGATCGCCTGCCCAACGACCCCTGGGGCCGCCCGTACCAGTATCTGAACCCGGGCGCCAACGGCGAGATCGACGTGTTCTCCCTGGGAGCCGACGGCCAGGCCGGTGGCGAAGGGGTAAACAGCGATATCGGCTCGTGGCAGTTGTGACCGGCCATGGCGCGCCAGGAGGGCATGGCGGTGATCAGCGCCTTGCTAATCGCGGCGGTGGTGGCGGTGATCGCCGCTGGCATGATCGAGCGTCAGGGGGTGCTTACCCGTGAGGTGGAGAACCGTCAGTTGGCGCTGCAAGGGCAATGGGCGTTGGAGGGCGGCGTGCAGCTCAGCCGTCAGCTGCTGCTCGACCAGCGCCGGCGAGACCCACTGGTGCGCAATGGACAGCCCTGGACCCGGCCAATCCTGGACGTGCCCTTGGGTGGCGTGCGGTTCGACGGTCAGTTGGAGGATGAACAGGGCAAGTTCAACCTGCGCAATCTGGTGGTCGATGGCCAGGTCGATGCCGAGGCGCTGGCGACGTTTCAGCGTCTGTGCCGGCTGATCGACATCGAAGAGCGCCTGGCCACGGCCATTGTCGGGCGGGTGGTCGACAGCTATCCGCAACGCCCACCCGTAACCGAGGCTGGCGCCGCCCGGGGTTTCGACAGCGGGCGGCTGACCTCGCCGGCCAGCGCTGCCGCGCCGCGACCGGCCAAGCGCCCAATGCTGCGCGACCTGGACGCCTTTGCCGCGCTCGAGGGCATGGACGCCAAGACCCTACGGCGCCTGCGGCGCTTCGTCACCGTGTTGCCAGCGCTCACCTGGATCAATGGCAACACCGCCAGTGCCGAGGTCCTCGCCGCTCAGGTACCGGGTTTGTCATTGCCGCAGGCCGTGGCATTGGTGGGCGAGCGCGATGGTGGGCGCTGGTTCATCAACCGGGGTGATTTCGTCAATCGCCTGCGCATGCCGCAACTGGCCATGAGCGATGTGCGGGTCGGGATCAACAGCGACTGGTTCCGCCTGCACGGCCAGGCCCGCCAGGGCGCGCGCCTATTGTCCATGCAGGCGCTGCTGCGCCTGCGCGAGGGGCAGTTGGCGGATGTCATCTGGACAAGGGGGGGCGCATGAGCACGACGCTGGAGATCCAACTGCCACCGCTGGCCGCGTTGCAGGCGGCCTCGGTCCTCGACTACCGTCACGGCGCACGCCATGGCCAGGCCACGCGCGCGCAGCTGGCCGCCGAGGCCGGGGGGGCGACCTGGCGCCTGCACCTGCACGAAGACGACAGCCTGGTCGTGGCCATCGCGTTGCCGCCGTTGACCGGCAAACGCCTGGAGGCCGCCGTGCGCTGCGCGGTGCAGGGGCTGCTGCTGGGGGATCCGGGGCAGGTGCATGTCGCCCACGGTACCCGGCAGAGCGATGGTCGGGTCGCGGTGGCCTGGCTCGGCCAGGATGAACTGACACGGCTGCGAGCCTGGCTGCTGGCCGACAGGATCCGTCTGGGCGGGTTGTTCGCGCAACCGCTCGATACCCTGTCGCCGCCAGACCTCGGCGGTGGCCTGCAAGGGCCGGCGAAGCGCCTTGACGTGACGCGCACGGTGGCGATCTGGGGCGCGGCGGCGTTGGTCTGGTGCCTGGGCTTGAATCTCTATGCCGCGCACCTGGCCAGTGAAGGCGAAGGGCTGCGCATGCGCATGGTGGCCCAGGTACGCCAAGCCTTCCCGCAGCTGCCGGTGGTGCTCAACCCATTGCAGCAGGCCCGCCAGCAGTTGCAGGGCGCATCAGGCGCCGCGGTGACTGGGGTGGACGCGTTGCTCGAGGGGGCCGGCCGGGCGATGCCCTTTCTGGCCGGCAATGTCGCGGCGATCGCCTATGAGGATGGCGTGCTGAGCCTGACGCCAATGAGCGAACGTAGCAAGGCCTCCACCGACAGCGCCTGGCAGGCCGATCTTGCCGCACGCGGCATCGACGTCAAGGCCAGTGGGCAGGGCTGGAGCTTGCGTGCGTCCAGCGCGACGAACGAGGAACTGGCTCATGTCGATTAGGGCTCGCCTGGGCGCGGCCCGGCAACGTTGGCAAGCCCTGGCTGCGCGTGAGCGACGAGCGATAGGCGTGGCTGCGGCCCTGCTCGTGGTGCTGTTCGGCTGGCAGGTCCTGATTGCGCCGGCCCTGGCCAGGATCGAGCACTGGCAAGCCGAAACCCCCAGGTTGCGCAGCCAGGCGCAGGCTCTCGATACGCTGCTGGCTGCGCGCCTGGCGACGCGGCCCGGCGATCTCGACGAGGCGTTGCGGCGCAGCCTGGACGACGCCGGCCTGCAGGCTCAGTCCCGGCTTGCCGGCGATGGCCAGGGGTGGCGGTTGGACTGGCGCCAGGCCCCGGCTGAAGCCGCCATGGCGTGGCTGCAGCACGTGCCGTCCCGCCTGGGGTTGAGCATCGGCCAGTTCGACCTGCGCCGGGACCCGGACGCCGACGCCGACCACCCCGTGACGTTTTCCGGAACCCTTCGCATGGATCAGGCGCCTGGCGCTAAGGACCCTTCATGACCTGCCTTCCTTCACGGCTGCTGCCGTTCGCGCCTTTGGCGCTGGCCCTGGCGCTTGGCGCCTGTGCCCATCCGCCAGCCTCGACCAGCCCCCTGGCCAGCAGCGAGCTGGGCCGCCCATTGGCGCCGGCCCCGGCCATGCTGGCCGCGCCGACGCATCCTGCCCAGGCGGGCGCTGATGCGCGCCCGGCACCCCGCCAGCTACCGCCGCGGGTCGGGCAGCGTCACAGCCGCGGCGTGCAGGTCCCGGCGCCGAGCAATCCGCTGGGCGAACAGCCGGTGCAACTGAACTTCGTCGATGCCGACATCCAGGCGGTGGTGCGTGGCCTGTCCCGCGCCACCGGGCGGCAGTTCCTGGTCGATCCCAGGGTCAAGGGCCAGCTGACCCTGGTCTCCGAAGGTGAAATCCCCGCGAGCAAGGCCTACGCCATGCTGCTGTCGGCGCTGCGCATGCAAGGCTTCAGCGTGGTCGATGTCGGCGGAGTGGCCCAGGTGGTGCCCCAGGCCGATGCCAAGCTGCTTGGCGGCGCGCTGGTGAGCGGCGACCGTGACGCCGGCAACGGCATGGTCACCCGCACCTTCCGCCTGCAGTACGAGAACGCGGTCAACCTGATCCCGGTGCTGCGCCCGATCGTCTCGCCGGACAACCCGATCAATGCCTATCCGGGCAACAACACGATCGTCGTCACCGACTACGCCGAGAACCTCGAGCGGGTAGCGCAGATTCTTGACCGGGTCGATATCCCCAGCGCCATCGACACCGATGTGGTGGCGGTCCAGAACGGCATCGCCAGCGATATCGCCAGCATGGTCAACGAGCTGCTCGACAGCCAGGGTAGCGACCCGACGCAGAAAATCAGCGTGCTTGGCGATCCGCGTTCGAACAGCGTGGTGATTCGCTCCGGCAGCCCCGAGCGCACCCAGCTCGCCCGCGACCTCATCTACAAGCTCGACAACGCCCAGAACAGTGGCGGCAACCTGCATGTGGTGTACCTGCGCAACGCCCAGGCCGACAAGCTGGCACAGAGCCTGCGCGGGCTGTTGACCGGCGAGAGCGACAGCGCCGGCAGCGACGACACCCGCTCGAAACTCAGCGGTGGTGGCATGCTCGCCAGCGGCAGTGGCACCGGCGCTAACACCGCCGGCCAAACGAACACCCAGGGCAACAACAGCACTGCCAATGCGAACCGAAGCAACGGCCTGGGAGCTGGCGGTACGCCCAATGGCTACGCCAGCAACCCGTCGCAGAACGACCAGGGCACGGCATTCTCCGCAGGCGGCGCGACCATCCAGGCCGACAAGACCACCAATACCTTGCTGATCTCCGCGCCCGAGCCGTTGTATCGCAGCCTGCGCGAGGTCATCGACCTGCTCGACCAGCGCCGTGCCCAGGTGGTGGTCGAGAGCCTGATCGTCGAAGTGGGGGAGGATGACGCCAACGAATTCGGTATCCAGTGGCAGGCCGGCAACCTGGGCAAGAACGGCGTGTTCGGTGGCGCCAACCTGGGAGGCAGCGGGCTGGTCAAGGGGCCGAGCAGCATCGACGTGCTACCGCCTGGGCTGTCGGTGGGGGTGGTCGATGGCACGGTGAAGATTCCGGGCATCGGCGAGGTGCTCGATCTCAAGGTGCTGGCCCGCGCGCTCAAGAGCAAGGGCGGCAGCAATGTGCTGTCGACGCCCAACCTGCTGACACTGGACAACGAGGCGGCGAGCATCTTCGTCGGCCAGACCATCCCCTTCGTCAGCGGCCAGTACGTCACCGATGGCGGTGGCAACAGCAACAACCCGTTCCAGACCATCCAGCGCGAAGAGGTGGGCCTGCGCCTGAACGTGCGCCCACAGATTTCCGAGGGCGGCACGGTCAAGCTCGATGTCTACCAGGAGGTCAGCAGCGTCGACCAGCGCGCTTCCAGCGCCGCCGGCACGGTGACCAACAAGCGCGCGATCGACACCAGCATCCTGCTCGACGACGGCCAGATCATGGTGCTGGGCGGCCTGCTGCAGGACGGCTACACCCAGAGCAACGAAGGCATCCCATGGCTGTCCGGTCTGCCAGGGGTCGGCGCGCTGTTTCGCAGCGAGCGGCGCTCCAGCACCAAGACCAACCTGATGGTGTTCCTGCGACCGTACATCGTGCGCGATGCGGCCGTCGGGCGCAGCATCACCCTCAACCGCTACGACTTCATTCGCCGTGCCCAGGGCAGCCTCAAGCCCGAGCACTCCTGGGCCTTGCCGGACATGGACATGCCGTTGCTGCCGCCGGTCGAGCAGGGCGTGCCCGGTCAGGGCCGCGTCCAGCCTGCGCTGCTGGGCACGCCTCGGGCGTCGATGCGCGCGGTGCCGATCGACGAGGCCGCCCGGTGAGTCGCCTGCCCTATGCCTGGGCCAAGGCCCAGCGCCTGGTACTGCAGGAGGCAGGCGAGGACGGCACGGTCCTTTCGCGTTGCCCGTCGAGCCCGGCCTGGGCGCTGGCCGAAGTGCGCCGGCGACATGGCCAGGTGCGCATCGAGGCACTCGACGAGGCGCGAATGGACGCCTTGCTGGTCAGTGCCTACGCCGATACCGGCAGTGCCGCGGCGGTGGTGGGCGCGGCCGAGAACGAGGTCGATCTCGATCGCCTGCTGCAGGACATTCCGGAAGTCACCGACCTGCTCGAAGCCCAGGACGACGCCCCGGTGATCCGCATGATCAACGCCTTGCTCACCCAGGCCGCGCGTGACCAGGCCAGCGATATCCACATCGAGCCGTTCGAGAGCCATTGCCTGGTGCGCTATCGGGTGGACGGCACCCTGCGCGACGTGGTCTCGCCACGCAAGGCGCTGCATGGCGCGCTGGTGTCGCGGATCAAGATCATGGCGCAGCTGGATATCGCCGAGAAGCGCCTGCCCCAGGATGGCCGTATCGCCCTGCGCGTGGCCGGACGGCCCATCGACATTCGCGTCTCGACGGTGCCCACCGGCCATGGCGAGCGGGTGGTGATGCGCTTGCTCGACAAGCAGGCCGGGCGCCTGCGCCTGGAGGCCCTGGGCATGGATGCGACGCTGCTGGCGCGGCTCGACCAGTTGATTCGCCAACCCCACGGCATCGTGCTGGTCACCGGGCCTACCGGCTCGGGCAAGACCACCAGCCTGTATGCTGCCCTGGCGCGGCTGGACGCCAGCGTGAGCAATATTCTCACCGTCGAGGACCCGGTGGAGTACGACCTGCCGGGGATCAGCCAGATCCAGGTCAACGCGCGCATCGACATGAGCTTCGCCGTCGCGCTGCGCGCGATCCTGCGCCAGGACCCGGACGTGATCATGATCGGCGAGATCCGCGACCTGGAGACCGCGCAGATTGCCGTGCAGGCTTCGCTGACCGGGCACCTGGTGCTGGCCACCCTGCACACAAACGACGCGGTGTCGGCGGTCAACCGCCTGGTCGACATGGGCGTCGAGCCGTTCCTGCTGGCCTCGGCGCTGCTCGGGGTGCTGGCCCAGCGCCTGGTGCGGCGCTTGTGCATGCACTGCCGCGAACCCGACCCGGCCGCGCCAGGGCAGTACCGGGCGGTGGGTTGCGCGCACTGCAACCACTGCGGCTACAGCGGCCGCACCGGCATCCACGAGCTGTTCTGCGTGGATGACGAGGTGCGCGGCCTGGTGCATCAGGGCGCCGACGAGCAAGCCTTGCGCGCCGCCGCCCGGCGCAATGGCATGCGCAGCATGCGCGAGGACGGCCAGCGCTGGGTCGACAACGGCAGTACCTGCCTCGAGGAAATCCTGCGCGTGACACGGGACGCCTGATGAACCGCTATCGCTATGAAGCCGCCGACGCCCAGGGGCGCATCGTCAATGGCCTGCTCGAAGCCGACAGCCCAGGCGCGGTGATGGCCCAGTTGCGTGCCCTGGGCCTGACCGCGCTGGAGGTCGAGGCCCAGGTGGCCGGGCAGGGCGCCGGCCTGTTCAGCCCGAAACTGTCCGATGGCGACCTGGCCTGGGCCACGCGCCAGCTGGCCAGCCTGCTGGCCGCCGGTCTGCCGCTGGAGGCGGCGCTGGGCGCGACCCTGGAGCAGGCCGAGCGCAAGCATGTCGCCCAGGTGCTGGGCGCGGTGCGCGGCGATGTGCGCAGCGGCATGCGCCTGGCCGATGCGCTGGCCGAGCGCCCGCGTGACTTTCCCGACATCTATCGGGCGCTGGTGGCGGCGGGCGAGGAGTCCGGTGACCTGGCCCAGGTGATGGAGCGCCTGGCCGACTACATCGAGGACCGCAATACCCTGCGTGGCAAGATCCTCACGGCATTCATCTACCCAGGGGTGGTCGGCCTGGTGTCGGTGGGCATCGTCATCTTCCTGCTCAGCTACGTGGTGCCACAGGTGGTCAGCGCCTTCACCCAGGCACGCCAGGACCTGCCGGGGCTGACCTTGGCCATGCTCGCGGCCAGCGACTTCGTGCGCGAGTGGGGCGTGCTGTGCTTCGCGGCGCTGGCTGGAATGTTCTGGAGCTGGCGGATCTACCTGCGCGCGCCGACGGCGCGCCTGGCCTGGCATGCACAGGTACTGCGCTTGCCTTTGTTCGGGCGCTTCGTGCTTGGCCTGAACACCGCGCGCTTTGCCTCGACCCTGGCTATCCTGGGCAGCGCCGGGGTGCCGCTGTTGCGCGCGCTGGAAGCGGCGCGCCAGACCCTGGGCAACGACCGCCTCGACCAATGCGTCAGCGAGGCCACCGCGCGGGTGCGCGAGGGCGCCGGACTGGCGTCGGCGCTGGCGGTGGAGAAGGTCTTTCCGCCGCTGCTCATCCACCTGATCGCCAGCGGCGAGAAGACCGGCAACCTGCCGCCGATGCTCGACCGCGCCGCCGACAGCCTGGCCAAGGACATCGAGCGCCGGGCCATGGGCATGACCGCGCTGCTCGAGCCGCTGATGATCGTGGTCATGGGCGGCGTGGTGCTGCTGATCGTCATGGCGGTGCTGATGCCGATCATCGAGATCAACCAGCTGGTGCAGTGACCTGCGCCGCCACTTCCCGGACCTGCTGGCGAAACCAGCGGCGCAGCGGGTCGGCGTGGGTGCGTTCGTGCCAGATCTGCATCACCTCGACACGCGGCAGCTCCAGGGGCAAGGCATGGAGGCGCAGGGCCGGGTCGCGTTCGACGGCGTCCTCGGCCAGCGAGCGCAGGCAGGTCAGCAGCAAGTCGGTGCCGTGTATCAGGCGCGTGGGGGCGATGAAGCTGGAGAGACCGGCGATTACCCGGCGTTGCCGGCCGAGGGCGCGCAAGGCGCGGTCAACGCGACCGTCGAGGTCGCCGGTGAGCGTGGTCAGCAGGTGTTCGCAGGCCAGGAAGGCTTCGAGCGTCAGGCCATCGCGCAGATGGGGATGGTCGGCGGCGGCCAGCACCACGAAGTCCTCGCCGAGCAGGCGCTGCTGATGGAAGGTGTCGGGCAGGCCGCTGTAGAAGCCGGCGATGGCCAGGTCGCAGGTGCCTTTCTCCAGAGCCTCGCGAGGCAGTTCGCCGCGGGTGTTGTGGGTGACCAGTGTCAGGTTCGGTGCCTGACTGCGCAGGATCGGCAGCAGCCTGGGCAACAGGGTCTGCTCCAGGTAGTCGGTGCTGTACAGGTGCAACTGCGCCGGGCGGGCGAGAAAGTCCTCGCCATCGCAGCGGCTGTAGAAGTCCTGCAACTGTTCGACCAGCCTCTGCACCTGGGGCGCCAGTTCGTGGGCCCTGGGCGTTGGCGTGAGGCCGCGAGGGGCACGCACGAACAGCGGGTCGCCGAACTGGTGACGCAGCTTGTTGAGCTTGTGGCTCAGCGCGGGCTGGCTGAGGGTCAGGCGCTCGGCGGCGCGTGAGGCATTGCGCTCTTCGTAGAGCACCTGGAACAGGTGCAGCAGGTTGAGGTCCTTGTTACCGATATTCATAAATTGGATCGTAGAAATAAGTGCTTTCGAATTATCGAATCTTAGCGTGATGGCTAGCATGGGCCAACCTGTTACGGAGACGCCCATGACCATTGCCATTTTCGCCACCATCCAACCGCGCCCCGAGCACCGTGAAGCCGTCGAGCGGGCGCTGCACCAGATGGTCGCACGCACCCGCGCCGAGCCCGGCAACCTGCGCTATGACCTGTTCAGTCGCGAGGGGACGATCCTGGCCTTCGAGCTGTTCGAGCTCTACGTCGACGAGGCCGCCGTCGAGGCCCACCGCAATAGCCCCCACTACCAGGCGTATCGCGCCGCCACGGGCGAATGGCTGGCCGCGCCGACTCAGGTGCGGCTCGCCCACCCGCTGGACATCGCCCCCTTCAATTGACCAGGAGATTGCCATGAACAAGATCGCTCCCGTCGCGCTGGCGCTGGCCGGCGCGCTGCTGACCGGCCATGCCGCGGCTGCCGCCAAGGGTGAAGTGCTGGTGCTGCTGTCCAGCGAGAACCAGTTGCAGCTCAAGGATGGCAGGCCGTATCCCACGGGTTACTACCTCAATGAGTTCGGCGTGCCTGCCGACCAGTTGCTCAAGGCTGGCTACCAACTGGTGCTGGTGACGCCCAAGGGCAACGCGCCGAGTGTCGACGAGCGCTCGGTCGACCCGATGTATTTCGGCGGCGATGCCACTGAAATGCAGCGTATCCGCGAGCTCGTCGAAGGGCTGCCGGGCATTGGCGACACGCTGTCGGTGAAGGAGGTGCTGGCGGGCGACCTGGGTCGATTTGCCGGCATCTTCATCCCCGGTGGGCATGCGCCCCTGATCGATCTGGCCAACAACCCGGATGTCGGCACCTTGTTGCGGCACTTCCATCAGGCTGGCAAGCCCACTGCGGCTATCTGCCATGGGCCGATCACGCTGCTGTCCGCGCAGCGTGATCCTGTGGCCTATCGGGCCGCGCTGGCCCGCGGCGAAACCCCGGCGGCGAGCGACTGGAGCTACCAGGGTTACCGCATGACCATATTCTCCGACCCGGAGGAGCAGGTGTTCGAAGGCTCGCTCAAGGATCAACGGCTGCAGTTCTACCCGGCCAAGGCCATGGCGGGTGCGGGTGGGGATATGAGCTATGCCGAGGCCTGGCAGCCCCATGTGGTGGTCGATCGCGAGCTGATCACCGGGCAGAACCCGTTCTCCGACAAGGCGCTGGCCAAGGCGTTGCTGGAGCGGCTGGAGGCCCGGCGAGCGTTG
This sequence comes from Pseudomonas sp. GD03858, assembly GCF_029840925.1. Lineage (GTDB taxonomy): Bacteria > Pseudomonadota > Gammaproteobacteria > Pseudomonadales > Pseudomonadaceae > Aquipseudomonas. Next base: position 9,841 of record NZ_JAOCDM010000028.1, on the reverse strand, counting down.
CAGGGGCAGTGACGAGGGCCAGGGGCTTGCGCGATCAGGCGGCAGGCGGTTTGCGCGACGTGCGCGGGCGACCTGCGTAGGCAGAGCCCTCGACCTTGGCGAAGGCATCGATGGCGTCGTCGCTCAGGAAGCTGTCGTACTGCGCCGAGGCGCGAAAACGGGCCAGCTTCTGCTCGGCAACGGCTTTGAAATAGGCCACGTTTGCATCGAAAGTGCTGGAATCATTCATCATTTCGAGAACCCTCCTGAGTGAGCGAAGCATAGCCACGGGCCAGATCGTAAGCAAGGCCGATGCCCTTGACCTGCCGGAAGCCGTCCCGTTCGTAAGCGGCCCGAGCCTGGGGCAGGGGATTGCGGATCACCACCCACTGCAACCCCAGCATCCAGGCGTAATAGCGCACGCCACTCAGGCACAGTGGCGCGACATAGCCCTTGGTCTGCAGCTTGTCGTCGGGGTTGCGTTGCAGGTAGAGCACCATGATCTTCTCTTTGCTGGCCTGGGGCGAAGCCCAGCACATCCCGGCCAGCTGGTCACCCTGCCACAGGGCGATGTCGAGTGCGCGGGCATTGGCGGGGCGCGTCTTCCACTTCAGTACGCGCTCCCAGCCGAAGTCATAGTGATTCGGGTGCCAGGCCTCGTGTGCGGCGATGGCGCATTCATCGATCTCGGCGATGGCCAGCCGATGGGCCAGGGTGTCGTTCTTCTGCTTGATGTCCAGGGCGATCTGCCCGCGTGTGGCCTGCTTGAGTCCTGCGAGCTCGGCCAGGTTCCATTCGTCCATGTGCAGCCCTCGAATGCCGGAAAACTGAGGTGGCCTGAGGCTAACCTGGGCTGCTTTCGGATTGGGCTGTGTCGAGGGAGGGAAATTTCCTAGGCTGATCGGCAGAGGGCGCGGCCTGGCGCCCGATTTTGCTTGCCGAGGAGGCGTTCAGGCGTCATTCGGTTTCTTCAGGACGCCCAGCGCCAGTATCAGGGCCCCGGCCATGATCGCGATATCGGCGAGGTTGAACACCCCGGTATGCAGCGGCCCGAGGTTGAGAACGAGGTAGTCGACCACGTGGCCATCGCGCAACACGCGATCGATCAGGTTGGACAGGCCACCCATGGCAATGAAGTAAGCCGCGCCGGCTCTGACCGGCGTACGCTGCCAGTGTCGCAGTGCCCAAACCACCGCCCAGCAGCACACCACGCCCACCGCGACCACGAAGATCAGCTGCTTGAGGCCCGGTGCCAGCCCGGCGCCAAGGCTGAGAAACGCGCCGGGGTTCAGGCTCAGGGCCAGATCGAGCCAGACGCTCTGGTTGCCGAAGACATAGCTGTGGCTGTTCAGGGCGACGAGGGCGATCAGTTTCACCCACTGGTCGAGGATGATGAAGGCGGCGCCCAGAATCAGGACGAGGGTACGGCTGGAGAGCATGCTGGCAATTTCCTTCGCTGCGCGCGTGCGGCCGTCCGGTATTGGCGGGGCTGTCGGCAGCGCGGCGAAGATAGCGCAGGCGGGTCTAGACTTAAAGCCTGGGCCGGTTCCACGCAACGACTCGATCATCCACCCGACCACCGCCTTCCGGGCCAGACGTCGTCGACGGTGGCCTTCTGGCAGAGGAGGGCAGGTCATGGACGAGGCACGGCTTCAGGCTTTCATGGGCAAGCTGGTCGGTGACATGGGGGCGGCGGCGACGCTGGCCAATGTCATCCTCGGGGATGAACTCGGGTTCTACCGGGCCATGGCCGACAGCCAGCCGGTCACCCCCGAGATGCTGGCCGAGCGCACTGGTTGCCAGCCCCGGCTGGTACGCGAATGGCTCAATGGCCAGGCGGCGGCGGGCTACCTGGCGCATCACGAGGGGCAGTTCACCTTGCCCCAGGAACAGGCCATGACATTGGCGCTGGAAGAGTCGCCGGCCTACATGGCCGGAGGCGCGGCGGTGGTGGCGGCGCTGTTCCATGACAAGGACAAGCTGCTGGCGGCCATGCGCGGCGATGGCGGCCTGGCATGGGGCGAGCATCATCCGTGCATGTTCAGTGGCACCGAGCGCTTCTTCAGGCCGGGCTATCGCACCTTCCTGGTGGCTGACTGGCTACCGGCGCTGGAGGGGGTGGTGGCCAAGCTGCAGGCCGGCGCCCAGGTGGCCGATGTCGGGTGCGGCCACGGCGCCTCGACGATTGTCATGGCCCAGGCGTTTCCCGCCTCGCGCTTCGTTGGCTACGACTACCACGCACCGTCCATCCTCACCGCCACCGAGCGTGCTCGCGAGGCCGGTGTGGCTGATCGGGTCAGCTTCGTGCAGGCCACGGCCAAGGACTACCCCGGCCGTGACCTTGACCTGGTGTGCTTCTTCGACTGCCTGCACGACATGGGTGACCCGGTGGGGGCGGCGCGCCATGCGTACCAGGCGCTCAAGGACGATGGCACGGTGATGCTGGTGGAGCCGTTCGCCGAAGATACCCTCGATGCCAATATCAATCCGGTCGGGCGGCTGTTCTATGCGGCCTCGACCTTCATCTGCACACCCAACTCACTGTCGCAGGAAGTAGGCCTGGGGTTGGGCGCCCAGGCGGGCGAGGCGCGCTTGCGGGCGGTGTTCGAAGAGGCTGGGTTCGGGCGGTTCCGGCGGGCGACGCAGACACCGTTCAACCTGATTCTGGAGGCGCGCAAGCTTTAGCCTGTGCTGGTCTCTTCGCGGGTAAACCCGCTCCCACAGTGGCCGCGCTTGCCGCAAGTCATGCCTCGTCCTGTGGGAGCGAGCACGTTCAGGCCGAACGCATCCGCGGCTTCGCCGCCTGCTGCATTTCCACGCCGTCGAGCAAGGCCTCGACCACTGCCTTGGCGGCATCGAGCCCATGGTCGTTGCCCAGCAGCAGGTCCCGGCACGTGCCGTTTGCCAGTTCCATGGCCTTGAGGTTGGTGGCGAACGCGCCCTTGAGCAGCGTGGACAGATGCACCAAGGCATCTTCGAGGTCGACGCCTTCGCGAACCGCGAACAACGAGGGATGACTGCACTCGCAGTTGCCGAAGCTGGATGGGGCCGTGGTGGCGCGGGTCGGGGGATCGGGTAAGGCTTTTGTCATTGTGTCGCTCCTTGATTCAATGGAGCCGCCACAAATCGCTACCAAACGAATGGTGACGGCTGTACGCAGGTTGGTAGACCGGGAATCAAGGAAACCGGCGCGCACGAAGGCGCCCTACGCACAGCCGCCATTGAACGAAACAGCGGGCACATAAAAAGCGCCAACCGAATCGCGAAGCGGGCGCTTGTGCGCCTTGATTGATCGCGGGCTACCAAACCCGGCTGCTGGACTTACAGCAGCGCGTGAAGGTTAACGGTCCGGGGGAAGCGTTTCAAGTCGGGCACATGTGCGGATACACTTCGCCAACCTACCACCACAAGGATGTGCATGATGCCCGAGACTTCCAACCTCCTGGCTTTCGCCCTGATCAGCCTGGGCATGGTCCTGACGCCCGGCCCGAACATGGTCTATCTGATCTCCCGCTCGATCTGCCAGGGCCGGGCGGCCGGGTTGATCTCCCTGGGCGGCGTGGCCCTGGGTTTCGTCTTCTATATGCTGTGCGCCGCGCTGGGCATCACCGCCCTGGTGATGGCGGTGCCGTACGCCTATGACGCCTTGCGCATCGGCGGCGCGCTGTACCTGCTGTACCTGGCCTGGCAGGCGCTCAAACCGGGTGGACGTTCGCCGTTCCAGGTCCGCGACCTGCCTGCCGACAGCCCGCGCCGGCTGTTCATGATGGGCTTTCTCACCAACCTGCTGAACCCCAAGATCGCGGTGATGTACCTGTCGCTGATGCCGCAGTTCATCGAGCCCGGCCACGGCAGCGTGCTGGCCCAGTCGCTGGTGCTGGGCAGCACGCAGATTGCCATCAGCGTCACGGTCAACGCGCTGATCGCGGTGATGGCCGGCTCCATCGCCGTTTTCCTCGCCGGGCGCCCGCTGTGGCAGCAGTTGCAGCGCTGGTTGATGGGCACGGTGCTGGCCGCGCTGGCGGTACGCATGCTCGCCGAAGGACGCCGCTGATCGTCGACGGTAATCCGATGGAACGTTTTGCCCGCGCGGGGCTTCTTACCCACATGGGAAAGACAACGTGCCCGGGATTACCGAGACATGAAAGCGCGCCAGGAGAGCAGCACCGTCAAGCTGAAACCACCGCTGGGCTTCCTGCAGGGCGGCGGCGATATCAGCCGCCTGCTGCAGGGCATGGACTGGCGCGATTCGCCCCTGGGCCAGCCCGACGATTGGTCGCCGGGGCTGAAGGCGGTGATGACCACCTTGCTCGCGGCCCAGGCGCAGATCGTGCTGTTCTGGGGCGCGCAATACATCGCGCTGTACAACGACGCCTACCGCCCGACCATCGGCAACAAGCATCCCAAGGCGCTGGGGCGACCCTGCCAGGAAAGCTGGAGCGAGCTGTGGGATGACCTGGAGCCGCTGTTGCGCGGGGTACGCGAGACCGGCGAGACCTTTTCGGCGAAGGACCGGCCGTTCTACATCGAGCGCCATGGCCTGGGCGAGACCTCCTATTTCGATGTGTCCTACTCCGCCGTGCGTGAGGCCGATGGTTCGATCGGCGGGGTGCTGTGCATCGTCAGCGACACCACCGAGCGGGTGCGCTTCCAGCGCCGCCAGGACTTCCTGCTGGAGTTGCGCCAGGCGCTGCCCGGCGTGGGCGAGGCCGAGCGCATAGAAGCGCATGCGATCCGCCGGCTGGGCGAGGAGCTGGGCGCGGCGCGGGTCTGCTTCGGCGAGGACCAGGGTGATGGCCGGCGTTATCGTGTCAGCCAGGAGTGGACCTGCGGCGTGCCGACGATGACCGGGCTCAACCGCTACGCGGCATTCGGCTCCGGGCTTCACCATGCGTTGCAGGCGGGGCAGGTGGTGCAGCACAACTATGTGGCGCGCGAGCACGTGCCGGCGCGCCTGGTGGGGCTGTGCGCCACCCTGCATGTGCCGGTGCGCCGGGCAGGGCGGCTGGAGGCGATGCTCGCCGTGCATTATCACGCTCCGCACCTGTTCAACGAGAGCGAGTGCCACCTGGTCGACGAGGCGGCCAAGCAGGTCTGGGCGGCGGTGACCCATGCGCGTGCGGAGCGTGCCCTGCATGCGCTCAACGAGCAGTTGGAGGAGCGTGTGGTCGGCATGCTCGCCCAGCGCGAGGCCTCGCTGCTGCAGCTGCACGAAGCGCGCAAGATGGAGATGATCGGCCAGCTCACCGGGGGCATCGCCCATGACCTCAACAACATGCTGACCCCGATCATCGCGTCCCTGGAGCTGTTGCGCCGCCACCCCCAGCCCGAGCGTGCCGAGCGCCTGATCGACGGCGGCCTGCAGGCCGCGGAGCGGGCGCGCAACCTGGTCGGTCGGCTGCTCAGCTTTGCCCGCCGGCAAACCCTCAAGCCTCAGCTGGTGAGGCTGGACCTGCTGGTCGAGGAGATGCGCGAGCTGATCGCCCGCTCCCTGGGGCCGACCATTGCGATACAGGTGCAGATCGACGCGGATTTGCCGGGTGTGCTGGTCGATCCGCACCAGCTGGAACTGGCCTTGCTCAACCTGGTGGTCAATGCGCGCGATGCCATGAGCGACGGTGGGCGGCTGACCATCGCCGCGGGCCTGGGGGACGAGTCGTCGCCCAGGCCGTTGGGGACGCACGTCGTCCAGCAAGTCTGGCTACGGGTGGTCGATACCGGTTGTGGCATGAGCGACGAGGTGTTGGCGCACTGCGTCGAACCGTTCTACTCGACCAAGGGCGTGGGCCGTGGTACCGGGCTGGGCTTGCCGATGGTGCAGGGCCTGGCGCTGCAGTCGGGCGGCGGCTTTGCCATTCGTTCACTCAGCGGCCAGGGCACCGAAGCGACCTTGTGGTTGCCGGTCTGCGAGGACGAAGCCCCCGACCCGGTGTGCGCGCCCGTCGACGTGCCGCGGGCGGACAGGGCGATGCGGGTGCTGTTGGTGGATGACGAGCCGCTGGTGCGTCACGCCACGCAACTGCAACTGAGCGAGCTGGGGTATGTGGTGAGCGAGGCAGGCGATCCCACACAGGCGCTGGCGCTGTTGGACCAGGGGCTGCGTCCGGATGTATTGATGACCGACCATGTGATGGCGGAAATGACCGGAGTGCGTTTCGCCCAGCAGGTGCGCGATCGGCTACCGGCCCTGCCGGTGCTGATCATCACGGGCTATGCCAACCTGGCCCCGCGTGAACTGCATGGTTTCGAAGTGCTGCGCAAGCCGTTTCGCCAGGATGAACTGGCGCGGAGCCTGGAGCGCCTGCTGGGCGGGCGGCTGTGATCTCGCCTGCCGCAAGCCCCTACGGCTCCACCCCCCGAGCCGGGCCCAGCACCTCGCCGAGCATCCGGCATACCTGCTCGGCCGAGTAGGGCTTGGCCAGGAACGCAAAGCCCTGGTGCCCTTGCTCGGCGATGGCTTCGCTGTAGCCCGAGGTGAGAATCACCGGCAACCGTGGCTGGCTCTGGCGCAGCTCGCGGGCCAGGGCCAAGCCCCCCATTCCCGGCATCATCACGTCGGAAAACACCGCATCGAACGGGGTCGCCGCCACGGCGATCTGGGCCAGGGCATCCTCGGCGCACACCGCCCAGCTGATCTGGTAGCCGTGGTCACGCAGGATCTGTGCGATGAAGCCGCCAACGTCCGGATTGTCCTCGACCACCAGGATGCGCCGGCATGCGCCCTGCGCTGCCGCCTGCGCATCGGTGGCCGGTGCCTGCGCCAGCGCTGTCGATACCTGTGGCAGGTACAGGGTGAAGGTAGTGCCCTGGCCTTCGACGCTGCTCACCTGGACATCGCCCCCGGACTGCTGGGCGAAACCGAAGACCTGCGATAGCCCCAGCCCAGTACCGTGACCAACGGCCTTGGTGGTGAAGAACGGATCGAAGATGCGTTCCAGCAAATGGGGCGCGATGCCCATGCCGGTGTCGATCACCGAGATCGCCGCGAAGGGCCCGGCCCGTTCTGGCTGGCCCCGCAGTCCGGGCATGGCCTGGTGCGTCTGCAGGCGCAGGTACAGGGTGCCCTGGCCGGCCATGGCGTCGCGGCCGTTGAGCATCAGGTTGATCACCGCGGTTTCCAGCTGGCCAAGGTCGGCGTGCACATGGCAGGGCTGCGCTGGCAGTTCCAGGCTGACCTGCAGCCGCGCCCCGGTGGCGGTGTCGAGCATTTCGGCCATGGCCGCGAGCCGGGCGGTGGCGTCGAACACCTGTGGGCTCAGTGCCTGGCGGCGGGCGAAGGCGAGCAGTTGACCGGTCAGCTTGGCGCCACGCTCGACGGTGTCGACCACGGTCTTGAAGTAGCGGGTGCGCCGGGCTTCGTCGAGGTCCGGGCGCTGCAGGAAGTAGAGCGAGGAGCGGATGATGGTCAGCAGGTTGTTGAAGTCATGGGCCACGCCACCGGTCAGCTGGCCGATGGCTTCGAGCTTCTGGGTCTGGCGCAGCACCGCCTCGGTGTGCAGCAACTGGCTGGTGCGCTGCTCCACCCGTTGTTCGAGGGTGGCGTTCAAGGCTTCCAGTGCCGCGAGGGCCTGGCGCACCTCAGCGTCGGATTGCACTCGCTGGATATGCGCCCAACAGCGTTCGGTGACTTCGCGGATCAGGGTCTTTTCGTAGTGGGTCCAGATCCGTGGCTGCTTGTCGTGGATGGCCATCAGGGCAGTCAGGCGCCCGGCCTTGATCAGTGGCATGCACAGGGCAGCGGTGATGCCGATGCGTTGGAACGTCGCGGATTCGTGCGCTGGCAGTTGCGTGAGATTGTCGTCGATCACCAACGGCTGGCCGGTGCGCAACTGGCTGACGGCCAGGCTGCCGAAGTCGGCCAGGCGGTACTGGCCGACCAGCCGTGGCGAACCGGGGGCGACCCAGTCGCCGCAGATGGTGAAGCCGTCCTCGTCGGGGTCCATCACGGCGTAGGCGCAACTCGACAATTGCAGGTGTTCGCCGAGCAGGCGCGTGGTGGTGGCCATGATGGCTTCGGGAGCGGTGGCGTTGGCTGTCGCGCGGCCAAGGCTGTCGAGAAAACCCAGGCGCAGGTTGGCGACCACGCTGGCGGTGGTCTCGGTGACCGTGTCGACCATGCCCACCACCTTGCCGTCATGGTCGCGGATGGGGCTGTAGCAGAAGGTGAAGTAGGCGCGTTCCGGGCTGCCGCTGCGCTCGATCAGCAGTGGGAAGTCCTCGATGAACACCGCTTCGCCATCCAGTGCGCGCTGGGCCAGAAGGGCGATGTTGCTCCAGGCTTCTTCCCACACTTCGCTGAATGGGCGCCCCAGGGCCAGAGGCTTGTCGCCAAGAATCGGCGAGAAGGCATCGTTGTGCAGGGTGATCAGCTGATCGCCCCAGAGCACGGCCTGGGGAAAGTGCGAGGCCAGGCACAGGGCGACCGTGGTCTTGAGCACATCGGGCCAGTGCTCCAGCGGCCCGAGAGGCGTGGAGGTCCAATCGTGATTGCGGATGCGCTCGCCCATGAGCCCGCCGCCGTCTAGCCATTTCGCCATGTGTTGTGCCGGTCCGTTTGCGTGAGAGCGTCAGGGTGCACCGGGGCGCGGCGCTTGGCGAGCGATTTGTTGCGTGACCGTGGGTGCGAATGCCTTGCCCAGATCCCTCAATCTGGCGCGGTCCCTGTGTGAGGCTGCAGCCGCGAACACCGGCGCAGCAGGTGCCAGGCACCGCGTCGCTTGCTTCGCGGGTAAACCCGTTCCCACAGGCTGTGCGCTGCTACTTCGCCAGCTCGCGAATCATCGCCACCGTCAGGTACAGGCGTGGCGCCACGCTGGCCAGCTCCATGTACTCGTCGTCGCCGTGCAAGCCGGCGCCGACCACGCCCAACGTCTCCAATACCGCTGGCTTGGCACTGTCCGGCACATAAGCGTAGCCGGCGTCGGTACCGAAGCGCATGGCGATCGGCTCCAGCTGCTGCTCGATCCTGGCGTACAGCTGCTGCGCCGTCTGGGCCAACTGCGCGGAGGCGGCGTTCTTCGCCAGTGGCGGTCGGCCTTTTTCCAGTACCAGGCTGACCTGGGTATCGGCCACTTGCTGTTTTTTGATGATCCGCTGGGCATCGGCCTGCACACGCTCGGTTTCGCTCAGGTCGCTATAGCGCATGTCGGCTTCGGCAGTGGCCAGCGCCGGGATGATGTTGGCTTTTTCGCCGGCCTTGGCCAGGGTCCAGTTGACCGTGGTGCCCTTGCCCTTGTCACCCAGGTCGTTGAGCTGCAGCAGTTGATGCGACAGCTCGATGAGGGCGTTGCGGCCTTCCTCGGGCGCTGACCCTGCGTGCGAGGCGCGGCCCTTGACCTCTAGCTTGAGGCGGTTGATGCCGTTGGTGGCGATGGTCACGGCGTCCTTGTCCGGTGGCTCGTAGGAGAAGACGAAGTCATGCTTGCGCGCCAGCTCCGCGATGATCTGCCTGGAGCCGGCCGAACCCATTTCCTCGTCCGGGTTGAACAGCACGGTCAGGGTGCGGTAGCCCTTGAACTGCTGGTCCTGCAGCAGTTTCACCGCGTGCAGGATCATCGCCACGCCACCCTTGGCGTCGGCTACCCCGGGGCCGTAGGCGCGCTCACCTTCGATGCGAAACGGGCGTTTGGCCACGCTACCGGGGCCGAACACGGTGTCGTAGTGGACCATCAGCAGGAAGTCCTTGCTGCCGTCGCCTTTGAACGTGCCGACGATGTTGTTGCCCGCCGAGGGCGTGGCCGGGTGGGTCGTGACATCGGCGCCAAGGGCCTTCAGGCGCTTGACCAGCTCGGCGCCGACCTCGGTCAGGCCGGCCTCGGTGCCGGTACCGGTGTCCACCGAAACCAGGGCCTTGAGGGTGTCG
>NZ_JAOCDM010000027.1 GCF_029840925.1 Pseudomonas sp. GD03858 | reverse complement strand
AGGGGGCTGCTGCGCAGCCCTTTCGCGACACAAGGCCGCTCCTACAGGACCGCGCAGGCCTTGAAAGGCTCAGCGCAACCGTCGGTTCCAATCCCCGCCATGATCACGCCAGCATGCCTCCTCGCTGTCGAAGCGCACATGCCAGGCGACATGGTCCAGCTCGACCCCCGCGTCACTCAGCGCCAGGGCCGTCAGCGCGATCATCCGCGCCTTGTCCGCGCCGGCCAGTGCCCGGGCCTTGTCGGTGTCGTCGGTGAACACCCAGGTGATGCGCAGGCTGGCGGGAAAGTCGTCGAGGTCCACCTGGTGGGTGAGCCAGGCGAAACCGACGATCTCGCCCTGGGCGGTGGCGCAGGCCTCGGTCAGGCAGGCGACCATCTCCCGCTCCAGACGTGCCAGGACACGCTTGCCACTGGCCATCAGCCCTTGGCCCTTTCAACCGACAGCGTTTTCAGAAGCGCAATGGCGCAGGCGAATTGCATGGTGGTGTCCTTGGCTCGAAAAAGTGCAGGGCGGTCACTGTAGCGCAGTTGTCCATCGCGCCAGGCACTTAAATTGCGCGTCAAGGCGCAACCGCTCTGGATCAAGGCAAAGACCATGACCACAGGGTTGCAAGTTTCATCTGCGTTCATCTGCGTAGTTGGCCCGCTACCTGCTATATCCAGCCAGCGAACATTGATCGGGTGGTCAGATCGGAGTGCCCGCGGGCAGTCGACCTCGACCACTGGACAGTGGCCTTCAGGCCACGAATTTCAGAGGCTACAGGATGTCAACGGCGCAGCAGATCGACTCACCACAGGCAGACGCGGGTTGGAGCGCGCATCTGCAGTTGCGCTTCGTCCAGCGCGAGGGCGTGACCCGCCTTGGTGCGCGTCGTCACGTCGGACCTCTTTTGGTGCAACGACCGTTCTATCCAGAGGGCGCGCCGTGCCACGTCTATGTCCTGCACCCGCCGGGCGGGATCGTCGCCGGCGACCGTCTGGAACTGGACATCCACCTCGACCCCGGCAGCCACGCCTTGCTGACCATGCCGGGAGCGAGCAAGTTCTATCGCAGCATTGGCCCCACCGCGTACCTGGCCCAGCACTTTCACCTGGCCGCCGACAGCGTGCTGGAGTGGTTGCCTCAGGACAGCATCTTCTTCAATGGTGCCCGCGCCAGCCTCGACAGCCGTTTCACCCTTGAGCCCGGCGCTCGCCTGCTGGCCTGGGAAACCCTGTGCCTGGGCCGCCCGGTGATGGGCGAGCGTTTCGAGCAGGGCGCGCTGGACAGCCGCCTGCGCATCGAACTGCCCGACGACCCCGGCCTGCACGAGCGCCTGCGTATCGACGGTGGGCAACTGGCCAAGGTCGGCGACCACCCGCTACTGGCGACCTTCTGCGCTGCCCCCGCTAACACCACGGTGCTTGAGCAGGTGCGCGAACTGCTCGACCAACTGAAGACCCCGGCCGGCGCCACCTTGCTCGGATCACTGCTGGTGATCCGTCTGCTCGACCACGACAACCAACACCTGCAACGCAACCTGCAGCGCCTCTGGCACCTGCTGCGCCCGGCCGTGCTCGGCCTGGCGCCGTGCCCGCCGCGCATCTGGGCCACCTGAGAGAGCCGCCATGGAGCTGACCCCGCGAGAGAAAGACAAACTGCTGCTGTTCACCGCCGCCTTGCTGGCCGAGCGGCGCCTGGCCCGTGGCTTGAAACTCAACTACCCGGAAGCGGTGGCGCTGATCAGTGCCGCGGTGCTCGAAGGCGCCCGCGATGGTCGCACGGTGGCCGAGCTGATGAGCCTGGGCCGCGAGGTGCTGGTGCGCGAGCAGGTGATGACGGGGGTGCCGGAGATGCTGCACGACGTCCAGATCGAGGCGACCTTCCCCGACGGCACCAAGCTGGTGACCGTGCATGAACCCATTGTTTGAGGAAGCCGGCATGATTCCCGGAGAAGTCCAGGTCGCCAGCGGCGACATCGAGCTCAATGTCGGTCGCGCGACGCTCAGCGTCAGCGTGGCCAACCACGGCGACCGCCCGGTACAGGTGGGCTCGCACTACCACTTCTACGAAGTCAACGACGCCCTGGTGTTCGAGCGCGAGCCGACTCGTGGTTTTCGCCTGGACATTCCGGCAGGCACGGCGGTGCGCTTCGAGCCGGGGCAGGCGCGTACCGTGCAGTTGGTGGCCTACGCCGGCAAGCGCGAGGTGTATGGTTTCCAGGGCAAGGTGATGGGCATGCTGGAGGGCAGGGCATGAGCCGCATTTCCCGGCAGGCCTACGCCGACATGTTCGGTCCCACCGTCGGCGATCGCGTGCGCCTGGCCGATACCGCGCTGTGGGTGGCAGTGGAAAAGGACTTCACGATCTACGGCGAGGAGGTCAAGTTCGGCGGCGGCAAGGTGATCCGCGACGGCATGGGCCAGGGCCAGATGCTCGCAGCCGAGGCCATGGACCTGGTGCTGACCAATGCGCTGATCATCGACCACTGGGGCATCGTCAAGGCCGATATCGGTGTCAAGCACGGGCGTATCGCCGCCATCGGCAAAGCCGGCAACCCCGATGTGCAGCCCGGTGTCACGGTGCCGGTAGGGCCGGGCACCGAGGTCATCGCCGCCGAAGGCAAGATCGTCACCGCCGGCGGCATCGATTCGCATATCCACTTCATCTGCCCGCAGCAGGTGGAAGAGGCGCTGACCAGCGGCGTGACCACCTTCATCGGCGGCGGCACCGGGCCTGCCACCGGCACCAACGCCACCACCTGCACCCCCGGCCCCTGGTACCTGGCGCGCATGCTCCAGGCCGCCGACTGCCTGCCGATCAACATCGGCCTGCTGGGCAAGGGCAATGCCTCGCGGCCCGAGGCCCTGCGCGAGCAGATCGCCGCTGGCGCCGTGGGCCTCAAGCTGCACGAAGACTGGGGCTCGACGCCCGCCGCCATCGACTGCTGCCTGGGGGTGGCCGAGGAGATGGACATCCAGGTGGCGATCCACACCGACACCCTCAACGAGTCGGGCTGCATCGAGGACACCCTGGCCGCCATCGGCGAGCGCACCATTCATACCTTCCATACCGAAGGCGCCGGTGGCGGCCATGCGCCGGACATCATCCGCGCCGCGGGCCAGGCCAACGTGCTGCCGTCCTCGACCAACCCGACGCTGCCCTACACGGTCAACACCGTCGACGAGCACCTGGACATGCTCATGGTCTGCCATCACCTGGACCCGAGCATCGCCGAGGACGTGGCTTTCGCCGAGTCACGCATCCGCCGCGAGACCATCGCCGCCGAGGACATCCTCCACGACATGGGCGCTTTTTCCATGACCTCGTCCGACTCCCAGGCCATGGGCCGGGTTGGCGAAGTGGTGCTGCGCACCTGGCAGGTGGCGCATCAGATGAAGCTGCGCCGAGGTCCGCTGGCCCCGGATGGCGACTACTGCGACAACTTCCGGGTCAAGCGCTACATCGCCAAGTACACGATCAACCCGGCGCTGACCCATGGCATCGCCCACGAGGTCGGCTCGGTGGAAGTGGGCAAGTTGGCCGACCTGGTGCTCTGGGCGCCGGCGTTCTTCGCGGTAAAGCCCGCGCTGGTGCTCAAGGGGGGGATGATTGCCACCGCGCCGATGGGGGACATCAACGGCTCGATTCCCACGCCGCAGCCGGTGCATTACCGGCCCATGTTCGGCGCCCTGGGCGCGGCGCGGCATGCCACGCGCATGACCTTCCTGCCCCAGGCCGCCCTGGACCGTGGCCTGCCCGATGAGCTGAAGCTGCAGAGCCTGATCGGCGTGGCCCATGGCTGCCGGCGGGTGCGCAAGGCCGATATGGTCCACAACACCCTGCAACCGCTGATCGAGGTCGATGCGCAGACCTACCAGGTACGCGCCGACGGCGAGCTGCTGGTGTGTGAGCCGGCCCACGAGCTGCCGCTGGCGCAGCGCTATTTCCTGTTCTGACGGCTTGAAAGTGGGGCGTGGGAGCGGGCTTGTCGGAACGCCGCACCGCCCGGATTACCGGCAGCGCCGGTGCCATTGATCGCGGGGCAAGCCCGCTCCCACGGTGCCTATCGTTGCAAACCTGGTTTTGTTTTTAAGGAGTGAACATGATCGTACTTACCCGCAGGCTCAGCGATGCCGTCACGGTGACCGGCAGTGTCACCCTCGCGGTCGACAGCCGGATCAAGAGCCGCCTGCGCGTCACCCTCGACGATGGCCGCGAGGCCGGGCTGATGCTCGAACGTGGCCACCTGCTGCGCGGTGGTGAGCTGCTCGCCGATGCCGAAGGCGAGCAGGTGATCCGCGTGCTGGCCGCCCCCGAGGCCGTGTCGACGGTGCGTTGCGCCGATCCACATCTGTTGGCCCGTGCCGCCTATCACCTGGGCAATCGCCATGTGCCGTTGCAGATCGAGCCGGGCTTGCTGCGCTACCAGCACGACCACGTGCTCGACGACATGCTGCGCGGCCTGGGGCTGGAGGCGATCACCGAACAGGCACCGTTCGAGCCCGAAGCTGGCGCCTACCAGAGCGCATCCCATTCCCACGGTCACGGCCATCCGTTCGTGCGCCTGCCCGCCCATTCCTGACCTCACCCCTTTGGAGCCTTCGATGAAAAAGACTTTCGCTCTGGTACTGCTGATGGTGGCCTTGCCGGCCTTCGCCCACCCCGGCCATGATGCCAACCCGTTGCAGGATGGCCTGCTGCACCCGCTGACAGGGCTCGACCATCTACTGATGCTGCTCGGCACCGGCGTGCTCGCCGCCCTGACCGGACGCAATCTGGCCTTGCCGCTGGCGACTTTGGCGGCGATGTTCGCTGGGGCTGTGTGCGGCCACCTGTTCGGCGGTGTGGTCGGCATGGAACAGATGATTCTCGGCAGCCTGCTGGTGGCTGCCGCCGCCATGTTGCTGCCGGGTCGCCAGCTGCTGCTGTCGCTGGTCATGCCGGTGTTCGCCCTGTTCCATGGCTGGGCCCACGGCGTGGAGGCCACGCCCAGCGCGTTCTGGCTGTTCAGCGCAGGCTTCGTCACGGTCAGCGGGTTGCTGCTGGCCGTGGGTTTCGGCGTCGGGTGCCTGCTGCGCCGCCATGCCGGCCTGCAGAAAGCCTTCGGCGGTGGCCTGCTGGCCGGTGCCGCGCTGGTGCTGGCCGGCTGATGAGCAGCGACCTGGCGCTGCTGCGCCTGCTGCAACTGGTCAGCCCCGGCCTGCCCGTGGGCGGATTTACCTACTCGCAAGGCCTGGAGTGGGCCGTGGAAGCCGGCTGGGTGAGGGACGCCAAGGGTTTCGCAGCCTGGCAGCGCGAGCAGTTGCACGACACCCTCGGTCATCTCGACTGGCCGTTGCTGGCGCGCCTCTACCGGGCGTGCCAGGTGGGCGATGCCGATGCCTTCGCGCATTGGAGCAGGTTCTTGCTGGCCAATCGCGAGACCGCCGAGCTGCGTCTGGAGGAGCGCCAGCGCGGCAGCGCCCTGGCCCGTTTGCTCGATGGTTGGCAGGTGGGGCAGGCCCCGGCCTGGCGTGCCAGCCTCGAACTCAGCCAACTGGGTGGCATGGCCTGGCTCGCGGCGCACTGGTCGATCCCACTGCGCCAGCTCGCCCTGGGCCACGGTTTTGCCTGGTTGGAAGGGGCGGTAATGGCGGGGGTGAAGCTGGTGCCGTTCGGCCAGCAGGCCGCCCAGACCTTGCTGCGCGACCTGGGCGAGGAGCTGCCCTCCGTGCTTGACCATGCCCTGACGCTCGACGACGACCAGCTCGGTGGCGGCCTGCCGCTGCTGGCCATTGCCTCGTCGCGCCACGAAACCCAATACACCCGTTTGTTCCGTTCCTGAGGACTGCCTCGATGCAAAATTATCAGCAACCCCTGCGTGTCGGCGTCGGAGGCCCGGTCGGTTCTGGCAAGACCGCGCTGCTCGAAGCCCTGTGCAAGGCCATGCGCGATCACTACCAGATCGCAGTGGTGACCAACGACATCTACACCAAGGAAGACCAGCGTATTCTCACCGAGGCCGGTGCCCTGGCGCCGGAGCGCATCGTTGGCGTCGAGACCGGCGGCTGCCCGCACACGGCCATTCGCGAAGACGCTTCGATGAATCTGGCCGCCGTGGAGGAACTGGCAAGTAAGTTCGGTAATCTCGAGGTGATCTTCGTCGAAAGCGGTGGTGATAATCTCAGCGCGACCTTCAGTCCAGAACTGGCGGATCTGACCATCTACGTGATCGATGTGGCGGAGGGCGAAAAGATCCCGCGCAAAGGTGGGCCCGGCATCACCAAGTCGGATTTCCTGGTGATCAACAAGACAGACCTGGCCCCATACGTCGGGGCTTCGCTGGAAGTGATGGAGCGGGACACTCGCAGAATGCGCCCGGAGCGACCGTGGACCTTCAGCAACCTGAAGAAGGGCGACGGGCTGCAGGCGGTCATTGACTTCATCGTCGAGAGGGGCATGTTGGGGGCGCGAAGCTGAACGGGCGTTGGTGTGACATGCCATCGTCTTGATGGCGTTCCTACAAGTCACAGCGCGACTTCTTACCGTTGCGGTGGTTGCGGGCTACAGCTTATGGCCAGGCTCGACGATAAAGTCCGTCGGGTTGCCGCGGGCCTGGTGTCCAGACCACTCGCCTGGCGTACATGTAGACCCAAACCTCACTCAAGGGAATCCGTATGAAATTGATCGCACTCGTCGCTCTTTTGGCAACCACCGGCATGGTCCAGGCTGCGAACATGGAGGCCGCCAAACTGTCCAGTCTTTCCCTCAAGTCCCCATGGTTGACCTGCCCCTAGGGCACGAAAAAAATCGGTGACGATTGCGTGCCCGCCAACATCGACTTCGAGTAATCCAATCCGCAGTCCAAGCCCGTTCATGGCGAACACCATTGCCGTCATGAACGGGCTTCTGTTCGTCTGGAATCAGCAGAGTCTGCATGATTGCCCGCGTCAGCCTGCTTTGCGCAAGGTGCTGGCGACACGGGAGAGTGTTTCCAGGTGATGCATGGGGCTTTTTGTCGAGGTGAATGATTCCCTCGACGGCTAAAGTCTGGCTGGCCGCCGCGGCTTGCCTGCGGCAGCGAGTCCACAACATCACTCAAGGAAACTTACATGAAATGGATTGCATTCTTTTCGGTGCTGGCTGCTGCAGCTCCAGCCCAGTTCGTGCTTGGCAATGAGCACACATTCGAGCCTGCCGTCGATACCGTTTCGCCGTTCGCCCAGGTCGACGCCGGGGTCGGGCAAAGCACGCGATTGGCCGGGGTTGGCCACTATGGCGGGGTGGCTCCGTTCGACTGCCCGCCCGGTACGTTCGCCACGTCGGTTGGGCACTGCCAGCCCTCTTTCGACTTCGATTGAGCACTGTGCGCAGGGCATGCGCTTGACTGAAATCCAACCGTGCGAGGCACGAGCACTGGCGGCGCTGCTGTCAGTGAGTGGGTAACGGCGGCATGGAAGTCAGCGAAACTGGCATTGGGAGAAATGGCGCATCGACTGAGATTGCAAACAGTCTCTTACACGACAGGTTCAATTTTCAGGGTTTGGCACAAGGGTTTGCCTAAGGATCATCGGTTTGGGTTGCAGGTAAAGTCGTTCTGGCTGACGGATCGAACAGTAGGACTTTTCGCCAGCTGCAGTTGAAACCGAATGAACCACGCAAGGAAACCATAATGAAGAAAATTGCCTTGATCGTACTGCTGGCCACCGCAGGCACTTTCCAGATCGCCCATGCCTCGAATCCACCTTCACTGCCTTGCGCGCCGGGCACCTATCCGACTTCGGTTGGTCTTTGCCAGCCAGCCTGGGATTTCGATTGATGGCTAAAGCAGGTCAGAGCGACTGATCTTGTGCCTATCGCCGTGCATGGAGCATCCTCCATGCACGGTTTTCTTGCTGGGGCGCCAAGGGGCCTGGCCATGAAGCCCCAGGTGACGTGAGTGGCGATCATCCAAATGTCTTCGAAACACCGTTGCGCGTGTCAGTCCGCGACCGTCGATCAACGCATGCGTGCGAGCTGGGCGGTACCCTTGTGAAAATATGCTCAAGCCTTAGGTAAATCATCCATCTCGCGAGGGTCCGAACGCTTCGGCATCAAGGTAAAGTGACAGCAAGATCCCAGGGCGTTGCAATATGCGCCAGAGAGGTGCCTGTGGCTTCCTATACCTTGCGTCAACTCAAGTACTTCGTCACCACCGTGGAAGCCGGCAGTGTCGCCGAAGCTTCGCGCCAGCTGTACATCGCTCAACCATCGATCTCCACGGCAATCAAGAGCCTGGAAGAAAGCTTCGGTGTGCAGTTGTTCATCCGTCACCACGCTCAAGGCGTATCACTGACGCCCAGCGGCAAGCGCTTCTACGCCAAGACCCGCGCGTTGCTGCAGATGGCCCACGAGTTCGAGCAGAATGCCCTGGCCGACAACGACACCGTGGCCGGGCAGATCGACATCGGCTGCTTCGAGACCGTGGCGCCACTGTACCTGCCGCGACTGATCGCCGGTTTTCGCGAGCGCTACCCGGGCGTGGACATCCGCCTGCGCGACGGCGAACAGCAGGACCTGATCCAGGGCCTGACCGCCGGCACCTTCGACCTGGTGTTCCTCTACGATCATGACCTCGATGGCACCATCGAGACCGAACCGTTGATGCCCGCGCAGAAACCCTATGTGCTGCTTCCAGAGAAGCACCGTTTCGCCAGCCAGGCCCAGGTGTCGCTGCGCGACCTGTGCCCAGAGCCGATGATCCTGCTCGACGTGGCGCCCAGCCGCACGTACTTCGTCAGCCTGTTCAACGAACTGGGGCTGACCCCGAACATCGTGTTCAGCTCGCCGTCCATCGAGATGGTCCGGGGCATGGTGGGCCAGGGATTCGGTTTCTCGCTGCTGGTCACCCGGCCATTTTCGGAATTCACCTATGATGGGCAGCGCCTGGTGACCGTCGACATCAGCGAACCGGTGGCACTGTCGGGGTTGGCGGCAGCCCACCTGAAGCGGGTGCAACTGACCAAGCCGGCGCAGCTGTTCGTCGAATTCTGCCGAGAGCAGCTGGCGAGCTTTTGACCTTGGCTTGCCGGTGGCCGTCCATTCGTCGCCCCGAGGCCAGGGGCTGTCGAACGATTCAGGTCGCGCCGGGCTCTTCCATCAAGGCGCCAGGGGATCGCGGGTGCTGTCATTGCTTTGGCGAATGGCCTGCTGCCAGGGCATGGGCAATATCAATTGGCATTGCGCCCTTGCACGGCGTAATCACACAGCAGGCCACCCAGTAGTGCGAGGGTCGTACCATGTCATTGATCGGTGTTTCGATGCTTGAAATGCGGCAGATGATCGAGCAAGCCTGCTTGCCTGACCGTTGCGAGGTCAGTTGCCCGGATGGCGAAAACCTTACCATTCGCCTGGGCCGGGGCGAGAGCCTGGACGACTGCCTCACCGTTACCGGGGTGCCAGTCGCCAGTCTCAAGAACTGTCATGACCTGCTGGAGCTGGTGACGCGCATCAAGGCGCAGCGGCACAGCCAGACACTTGAGTTCAAGGCCATCGCCTGAATGCCGCAGGTTTGGTCGGCGCTGCTCACTGCAGCTCCAGCAACAGATTGATTCCGCCATCACCGCATCTGACGTGTTCGCGTACCACGCCTCGATAGCTGCGTCCCTCCCAGACGAAGGCAACACTATGGGCACGCTCCACCTTGGCGGGCAGCGGCGGTTCGATGTGCAGGCGCAGGGCAGGGCGACCTTGCAGGCTAAGGGCAGCCAGCTGAACCTGGCACTCGGCGCGCTGCGCCACCGAACCGAACAGGGTGTCACGAATGAAGTCCAGCTCGAGGCGGGCGCAGGGCGCGCGGCAGGACATCTTCATGGCGGGCTCCTGACGAAAGGACGGAGTATCTCTCGTTGGAAGCCTAAAGCGCGTAAGCGTTCAAATTATTTCAGTCCGATGGCGCGCAGATCATCTTGTCACGGTCTTTGTGGCACAACCGAACTGCCGAAGCTGTTGCCCATGCGCGTCGACGTCGCCGCAGGTGTCGCCAGGCCCATCTGGTTCGGGGCCTTGCGTTGCAGTTGTCGCGCTGGATCGAGCTGCTCGCGCAGGCCTTGCGCTGCTTTCGGATCGCTGCCTTGCAACTGTTGTGTCAGACAGTCGTAGGCCAGTGCCCGGGACTGACCGACCTGCACGTCGATGCAGCCCTGGCCGGCTTCGCTGCGCTCGGCAAGCACTGGCAGGGCGTAGCCCAGCAGCAGGGGCAGGAACGCCAGTGGCAGTCGGCCCATGGTGAGTACTCCTTGCGATGGATCCAGAGGCAAGTCTAGCCCTGGCTGGTTTGTCCCTGGGTGAAGCTTTGGTTGCCGCTGGCTGTCACCACAGCGTCATACATTGGCCCCAGGATGACGTTTCCCCGGCGACGGCGGCCAGCAAGGAGGCCAGTCAATCCGTGCGTGCATTGCTTGTGGTCGGCATGCTGATGCTGGGGTGGCTGGTCGCGCCGCTGTCCTTGCGCGCGCAACCGCTGCTGACCCTGGAGATCCCGGCACAGCCGCTGGATCAGGCGCTGGACAGCTTCGGCCGGCAGAGCGGCCTGGCGGTGCTGGTGGACCAGGCCTTGCTCACCGGGCAGCGTTCCAGCCTGGTGCAAGGACGCTATACCGCGCGCGAAGGCCTGCAGCGATTGTTGCGGGGCACCGGGCTACTGGCCCGCTACAGCGGTAGCGGTGGCTTCACCCTGTTGCCGTTGCGTTTTCCGGTCGCAACACGGCGTAGCCCGGCGACGGGCGTGTCTGCCGGAGGTTACGGGCAGGCGTTGCAAATGGCGGTCGAGCGCGCGTTGTGCACCTCGGCATTGACCCGCCCCGGCAGCTATAGGGCGGCCTTGCAGATCTGGATCGATGCCCGTGGCCAGATCGCGCAGAGCCGCTTGCTGGCATCGACCGGCGATTTCGCCCGTGATGCCGCGGTCATCGAACGCTTGCATGCGGTACGCCTCGAGGGCGCGCCACCGACATCCTTGGCGCAGCCGATCACTTTGCTGCTACGCCCGGTACCTATGGATTGCCCACTTTCGCAAGGAGCTGCGGCGGCATGAACAAACCTCGGGACAGTGCGCTGGTCAAGCTGTTTCTGACGTCCTACGACGCGTTGCGGGTGCGCCTGAGGCGCAGGCTCGGCTCGGATGACCTGGCCAACGATGTGCTGCAGGAAACCTACCTGCGGGTCGATCGCATGGAGGCGGTGCACGATCTGCGCAAGCCCGATGCCTACCTGTACCGCATGGCCCTGAATGTCGCCGCCGATCGCCGCGAGGCCGACGCCCGGTTGCTGACCGGTGGCGAAATAGAGGCGTTGTTGCAGGTCGCCGAAGACCAGGATCCGGCACGTATCGTCGGTGGCCAGCGCGAAATCCAGAATCTGCTGGGCGCGCTTTACGAGCTGCCGGCACGGCGGCGACGGATTTTCATTGCGGCCCGCCTGGAAGAGGCCTCGCACCAGGAGATTTCCCAGCGTTTCGGCATTTCCACGCGCACGGTGGAGAAGGAACTCAAGGCGGCGCTGGGGCATTGCGCGCAGCGCCTGGATAGAAAAGTATTTCAGCGGTTCGGTCCGGGCGCGGGAAAACCGTCTTGATCAATAGTCGACTTTCTCATGTGAATGCCATGCCTCAGATTTCGCCCGATCCCGACTTGCAGCGCCAGGCCCAGGACTGGCTCGTGCGGCTGACTTCCGGTCAGGCCACCCATGCCGACGCTCAGGCCCTGCGACAGTGGTGCGCGCGCAGCCCGGCCCATGCCGAGGCGTTCGCCCAGGCTCGACAGCTCTGGCACCTGTTGGGGCCAGCGGCGCGTCAGGCCCGTCAGGTGGCGCCCATGCCTGTGCTGGGCAGGCGTGCCCTGCTGGGCGGCGCGGTGGCGGCTTCGGCGGCGCTGCTGGTCTGGCGTGGCGGCCTGCTGGAGGATCTTGCCGCGCCCCCCGTGGCATTCGCCACCGAGGCGGGCGAACAGCGCCGCGTCGAGCTGGCGGCGGGCATCGAACTGGAGCTGAACGTACGTACCCAGGTCAGCCGGGAGCGGCACGGCATCGCGCTGTTGGGGGGCGAGATCGAGGTCCAGGCCCGTCAGCCTGTACAGGTGCGTGCCGGGCAAGGGCTGATCAGTGCCGACCTCGCGCGGTTCAACGTGCGTGAAGACGACGAGGGGGTGTGCGTCACCTGCCTGAGCGGTGAACTGCGCATCGCCGCTCTGGGGCAGGTCGAGAACCTGCCGGCCGGGCTTCAGCTGCGTTACGGCGCGCAGCGAGTCAGCGCGCCGGCGGCATTCGATATTGGACAGGTGATGTCCTGGAGAGAGCGCATGCTGGTGTTTCGCGATGCGCCACTGGCCCAGGTGATCGATGAGATCAATCGCTATCGCCCTGGACGCCTGATTCTGCTCAACCCGTCACTGGGGCGCCGCCGGGTGCAGGCCCGGTTCAGTTTCGAGCAACTGGCCCAGGCCGCCGAACTGATCCGCAGCGCTTATGGCGCTCGTTGCCTCGAGCTGCCAGGCGGTGTGGTGCTGGTCAGTTGAACGGCCCCAGCACCTGACGATAGCGCTCTTCACCTTGACTGCCACGCCAGCCCAGACGTATCTCCAGACCTGCGGGAGCGTCGTGCGCCTGGCTGTCCGGTCCTTGCCAGCCCTTGTCGGGTTGCCAGCGGCGCAGGCTGAAAGTCGTCACGTTGTCCAATACGGCCACGGCCATCTCGGGGGCCGGTAGTGGATAGCGCTCGCGCAGCGGCGCGGCGGCACGATACAGGGTGCCTGCGCGCACGTACCAGCGGACCCGCTGCAGGCCGCTACCGGGGATGGCTCCCGCACGAACCAGTTCCAGGCGGTCGGCGCGGGCACGAATCGCTGGCAGTGCCGGCTTGCCCGGTGGCTCGCGACCGGGCAGGGGTGGTTCCAGCAGTTCCACGGTGGCGCGCAGGGCCAGGTCGCGCTCCAACTGCTGGAATACCCGCAGCACCGCCTGGTGCGCTTCGCTGGCCTGGCGTACATGGCGGTCGGCGCGGCTGACGCTGTCGAGCCCGCGCCAGGCGATCAGGCTGACCACCGCCATCAGCAGGATCGCGATCATCACTTCGATCAGGGTGAAGCCGCGTTGCCGGTTCATGGCTGGCTAACCCGGAATTTCCCGGCGCCGTCGCTGGCCAGGCGCACCAGCACCGGGCCGCTGCGCAGGCGCACGGTCAGCGGGGCGCCGATCCATTCGCCGTCCAGCCATACCGCCCCGCGGGGCTCGACCTGGACCTTGACGGTGTCGGCCTGCCAGCGGCGGTGCTTGAGCGGACCTTCGTCGACCAGCCGGCCATCGGCGCGCACGAAACCGTAGCCGTCGTGGTCGACTTGCCAGCGCAGGGGCTGGCCATCGGCCTGGGCCTCGCTGCGCGCCAACTCCAGCATGAGTGCCAGGCGCTCGCCATCGGCCCGCAGGTGTTTGCCAGGGTCGGGGCGGATGCTCAGGCTGATGGCGGCGCTGGCGATACCCACGATCACCAGCACCACCATCAGTTCGATCAGGGTGAAACCGCGTTGTCCGTTCACGGGGCTGCTCCTTGTCCTGACTGGCAGCTTGCCCGACGAAGATGATCGCGATGTGAAACAAAACCGTGAGAATTACCCGGTATGTTGGCTGGCAGGTACACAAGGAGCCCCTGAACATGCCCATCGCCCGTTTCGATCTTGCCCTGGGCCCGCTGCTGCAGGCGTCGGGCGCGCTGCTTGCGCTCGCCGGGCTGGCGACCTGGGCCATCGTGCTGCTGCAACCGGCGCAGGTGATGGCCGTGGCGCAGCCGAGCGTGGCCCAGGCGCCGGAAGAAACCCCGGCGGGTCGCTGGTTCGCGAACATCCCGCTGCAGGTGGACATCAAGGTCAGCGGGGTGATGGCCGGCAGCCAGGGCGCGGTGGCCATCGTCAGCCTCGACGGTGGCCCGGCCCGGGCGGTGCGTGATGGCGAGGAACTGGCCCGGGGCGTGCGTCTGGTCGCCATCGAGGCCAGCGGGTTGTTGATCGAGCGCGGCGGCCAGCGTAGCCGCGTGGAAGTGCCTGTGCTGG
The DNA here is from genome assembly GCF_029840925.1 of Pseudomonas sp. GD03858. Lineage (GTDB taxonomy): Bacteria > Pseudomonadota > Gammaproteobacteria > Pseudomonadales > Pseudomonadaceae > Aquipseudomonas. The sequence continues at coordinate 39,198 of NZ_JAOCDM010000027.1, read as the reverse complement.
CACGCACGCCGTTTCCGGGTGAAGCGCCTCAGCCTTCGGCGAACTGACGCAGACGCTCGCCATCGAGGCGATAGCGAACCCACTCGTCCTGCGGCTCGGCGCCCAGCGAACGGTAGAAGCCGATGGCCGGCTCGTTCCAGTCCAGCACGCTCCACTCCAGGCGCCCGCAGTCGTTTTCCAGTGCCTCCCGGGCGATATGTCGCAGCAGCTTGCGCCCAGCGCCGTCGCCGCGTTGTTGCGGGCTCACGTACAGGTCTTCGAGGTAGATGCCGTTGCGTCCCAGCCAGGTGGAATAGCTGTAGAAATACACGGCAAAGCCGATGGCTTGGCCCTCACGCTCGCAGATCAGGCTATGCACGGTGCTGCCTTCATCGAACAGGCTGTGCTCGATATCGGCGAGGGTCGCCACCACTTCATGACGGGCGCGTTCGTAGTCGGCCAGCTCGGTGACGAAGGCGAGGATCTGTGCGGCGTCGCTGCGTACTGCGGGGCGGATGGTCACACTCATGGGGGCTTCCTTGTGATTGGGCTGGAGGCGATGGTAGCGGCAATGCCCTGGCTTGCCGATATGTAAAGCATGTTTGACATTGCAGGGTAGTGCCTCTAGTGTAAAGCACCCTTTACATGGAGGTCGTTACCATGCTGCACAAGCGTTATCGCAACCTGTTCATCGCGTCGATGCTCGCCTATTGCGCCTGCGTGCTGCTCAGCAGCCACTTCCTGCAGGCGATGTCCACGGGCGTGCTCAAGGTGGCTCTGGCGCTGCTGCCGGTGCCGGCCTTGCTGGTCATGGCCTGGGCTTGCATCGGTCAGTTGCGCCAACTGGACGAGATGATGCGCCGGATCCAGCTCGAAGCCCTGGGCCTGGCGTTCGTCATCACCGCATTGCTGACCTTCAGCTATGGTTTCCTGGAGACGGCGGGCTTCCCGCGCCTGTCGATGTTCATGGTCTGGCCGCTGATGGGCCTGCTGTGGATGATGGGAACCTGGGTGGGCGTAAGGCGTTATCGATGAACAACCATATGCGCGCCCTGCGCGCCGAGATGGGCTGGTCGCAGGCCGAGCTGGCCGAGCGCCTGGGGGTGTCGCGGCAGACGGTCAATGCCATCGAGACGGGGCGCTACGACCCCAGCCTGCCGCTGGCATTCACCATCGCCCGGGTGTTCGAGCGCGCGATCGAGGCGATCTTCGATCCAGACGAACCGGTTCAGTAGAGTGTATCTGTGCAATTTAGGTCAACTGTACCGGTCGCTGGCAACCAGGCTCCGCTAGTGTGGCGACACGACAATCCTAAAATGGAACCGCCGCCATGCTTGCCTCGCTCGACCTGCTCAGCGCCTTCGTGCTGTTTGCCTTCGTTTCGTCCATCACGCCCGGTCCTAACAACACCATGCTGCTGGCATCCGGGGTGAATTTCGGCGTGCGACGCAGCATTCCCCATGCCTTGGGCATCAGCGTCGGCTTCATGGTGATGGTGCTGGCGGTGGGCTTGGGGCTGGGCGAGGTGTTCAAGGCCTGGCCTGCGCTGTACAGCATCCTACGCTATGTGGGCGCGGCGTATCTGCTGTACCTGGCGTGGAAGATCGCCACCTCCGGGCCGATGTCGGGCGACGCCGTTGGCAGTCGCAAGCCTTTGGGCTTCTGGGGCGCGGCGGCGTTCCAATGGGTCAACCCAAAGGCCTGGGTGATGGCGGTGGGCGCGATCACCACCTATACCCCGGCCCAGGGCTACGCTTTCAACGTCCTGGTCATCGCCCTGGTGTTCGCCCTGGTCAACCTGCCCAGCGTCGGGGTCTGGGTGATGTTCGGCAGTGCGCTGCGTAACCTGTTGCGCAATCCGCGCGCGGTGGTGCTGTTCAATGTCCTGATGGCCGTGTTGCTGGTGATTTCGCTGTATCCGCTGCTGTTTGTAGAATCGGCGTTTTCCTAGAGCCGATGAGTGCAGTCGATGGAGTTGATTCCCTGGTCCCATGAATGCGCCGAAGGCTTTACCCTGCGCGGTTGGCGGACCCCAGCCAGTGGCCGGCCGTTGTTGCACTTCCTGCATGGCAATGGCTTTTGCGGCCTGGTCTATCAACCGATGCTCATGCGCCTGGGCGAGCATTTCGACCTGTGGCTGAGCGATGTCCAGGGCCATGGCGACAGTGATCACGGTGGTGACTTCCGTGGCTGGAACCGCACCGCGGCGCTGGCCGTGGAGGCCTTCCAGGCGGGGCGTGGCGAATATGGCGAGGTGCCGCGCCTGGCGCTGGGACACAGCTTCGGCGGTGTACTGAGCGGCCTGATCCTGGCGGCTGAACCGGAGTTGTTCGAGCGCGCCGTACTGCTGGACCCGGTGTTGTTCAGCCGGCCCATGATCGGGATGATGGGCGCCGCCGCCATGGTCGGCCTGCACCGCCGCCACGCACTGGCGCGCAAGGCCGCGACCCGGCGTAGCCACTGGCCCGATCGCGAGGCGGCGCTGGCCTCGCTGCAGGGCCGGGGCATCTTCAAGGGCTGGAGCGACGAGGCGCTGCGGGCTTACGTGGAGCATGCCATCGGCGACTGCGGTGAAGGCGTGGTGCTCAAGTGCAGGCCCAGCCGCGAGGTGGAAATCTTCAGCTCGTTCCCTGAGCGGATGTGGCATCAGCTGGCACAGATCCGCACACCGACGCAGATTCTGCATGGCGAGCGCACTTATCCGTTCGTGCCCCGCTCGGTGCGGCGCCTGGCAGGTTTGAACAGCCATGTGAGCGTACAGCAGGTAGCCGGCGGCCATTGTTTCATGCAGGAAGATCCGGCAGCCGCGACGCAACAGGTGCTGGCATTCCTGCTGCGCTGAAACGGCAGTCGAAGTCATGTTGATCTGCTGTCCATTTCGCGACGATCACCTGCTGATTCGCGAGCGAACGACAGCGTTGGATTCCGTACGCTGGCGCTCCCCTTCATCGGACGGAGCCCAGCATGAACCAGGCGGTCAGCCCAGATCCCCAGCACACCTTCGAACAAACCCGCGCCCGGCGCCGGCAGCGCCTGTTGCGCTTCGGCCTGGCCGGGGGACTGGGCTTGCTGGCGGCCGCCTATGGTGCCTATTGGTGGCTCGACGGACGCTTTCTGCAGCAGACCGACGACGCCTATGTGCGTGCCGACTGGGCACCGATCAGCGCCCGGGTCAGCGGTTACGTCGCCGAGGTGACGGTGGCGGACAACGCCACGGTCAAGGCCGGGGATCTACTGGTGCGCCTGGATGCCCGCGACTTTCGTGACCGCCTGCGCCAGGCCGAGGCGCGCCTGGCGGTGAGCGAGGCGGCGGTGCAGGTGCAACGGATGCGCCTGCGCATGTTCGCCGCCGAGCAGGACGAACAGGTGCAGGCCATCGCCCGGGCCGAAGCCGAGCGCGGCGGCAGCCGTGGCGAGGCGCAGCGGGCCGAGGCCGACTGGCAACGCTATCAGCACCTGGCGCAATGGCAGGCGGCGAGCGTGCAGCGCATGGAGCAGGCACGGGCTACCCGGATCCAGGCCAACGCCGTACAGCGCGCCGCCGATGCCGAGCTGGCCCGCCAGCGCGCGCGCCAGGCGGTGCTGGCCCAGCAGGGGCGCCAGTTGGAGGCCGAGTTGCAGCAACGCCTGGCCGACCTCGAGCAGGCGCGCGCGGAGGCGGACCTGGCCCGTAGCGCCCTGGCCGACACCGAGATCCGCGCGCCATTCGACGGCATGGTCGGCCAGCGCAAGGTACGCCAGCAGCAATACGTGACGCCCGGCCTGCCGCTGTTGGCGGTGGTGCCGGTGGCCGAGGCGTACGTGGTGGCCAACTTCAAGGAAACCCAGCTCGCGCATATGCGCCCCGGGCAAGCGGTGACGCTGGAAGTGGACACCTTCGGCCAGCACTGGCGCGGTACCGTGGACAGCGTCTCGCCAGGTTCGGGCGCGGTGTTCGCGTTGCTGCCGCCGGACAACGCCACCGGCAATTTCACCAAGATCGTCCAGCGTTTCCCGGTGCGCATTCACCTCGAACCCACCTCCGATGACACGCAGCGGCTGCTGCCGGGCATGTCGGTGATCGCCACGGTGGACACTCGGCATGAGCGCTGAAGAGAACGTCTCCGCCCGGGCCTGGGTGGCGGTGATCGGTGGCTTGTTCGGCTGTTTCATGGCGGGCATGAACGTGCATGTCACCAGCGCCGCGCTGCCGGAGATCGAAGGCGCGCTGGGGGCGAGCTTCGAGGAGGGGTCGTGGATTTCCACCGCCTACCTGGTGGCCGAGATCAGCATGATTCCGCTCACAGCCTGGCTGGTGCAGGTGTTCTCCCTGCGCCGGGTGATGCTGGTGGGTTCGGCGGTGTTCCTGGTCAGCTCGGTGAGTTGCGCGCTGGCGCCGAGCCTGGAGGCGATGATCACCTTGCGGGTGATCCAGGGCGCCTCCGGCGCGGTGCTGATCCCGTTGTCGATGCAACTGATCATCACCGAGCTGCCGGCCAGCCGCATTCCCTTGGGCATGGCGCTGTTCAGCTTGGCCAACAGTGTCGCCCAGGCCGCCGGGCCGTCGATCGGTGGCTGGCTGACCGACATGTATTCCTGGCGCTGGATCTTCCTGCTCCAGCTGCCGCCCGGTATCGCCTTGCTCGCCGCGGTAGCCTGGTCGATCAAGGGCCAGGCGGGTGATCGCAGCGCCTTGCGCCGGGCCGACTGGCTGGGAATCGTGGCCATGGCCCTGGGCCTGGGCGCCTTGCAGATCGTGCTGGAAGAGGGCGGGCGCAAGGACTGGTTCGATTCGCGCTTCATCGTCGGTTTCAGCATCGTCGCCGTGATCGCCCTGGGGCTGTTCATCCAGCGTCAGCTGTGGGGCGCGCGGCCGTTCATCAACCTGCGTCTTCTGGCCAGCTACAATTTCGGCGTGTCCAGCCTGGCCATGGCGGTGTTCGGCGCGGCCACCTTTGGCCTGGTATTCCTGGTGCCCAACTATCTGTCGCTGGTGCAGGGCTACAGCGCCAGCGAGATCGGCAAGAGCCTGATCGCCTACGGCCTGGTGCAGTTGCTGCTGGCGCCGCTGTTGCCGCGACTGATGCGCTGGCTCAATGCCAAGCTGCTGGTGGCCAGCGGCTTCGCCATCATGGCCCTGGGCTGCTGGCTGGGATCGCAGTTGACGGTAGACGCGGGCAGCAATGTGATCATCCCCTCGACGGTGGTGCGCGGCATCGGCCAGCCGCTGATCATGGTGGCGCTATCGGTGCTGGCGGTGAAGGGGCTGGACAAGGCCCAGGCCGGCTCCGCCTCGGCGCTGATCTCCATGTTGCGCAACCTGGGCGGAGCGCTGGGCACGGCGTTGCTCACGCAACTGGTGTCGCAGCGCGAGCGCTTTCATTCGGTACGCATCGGCGAAGGGCTGACGCTGTTCGACGGCGCGCTGCAGCAGCGCCTGCCGGGCGGTCTGGTCGACCCGCAGTCGCCCGAGGTGATGCAGACCCTGGCACTGATCGACCAGAGCGTGCGCGAGCAGGCTTACCTGATGGCGTACTCGGATGCGTTCTACCTGTCGTGCCTGGCTTTGCTGGGGTGCGCGGTGGCGTCACTGCTGCTGCGCAGCCGCTAGTGTCCTGTCTCGGAAACAAGCTGTTCACTTTTGGCGGCGTCTTGGGCGCCCGACCGGCGTTGCCACTCCTCGCCATAGCCCTGCTATGACTCGTCGCGGCGCCTTGGCCGAGCACCCAAGCCACTCGCCAAAAGAGAACGTATTTCCGAGACAGGACACTAGTGCTCACGGCTGGCGCTCCGCCACGGCACGCAGGGTGCGCAGGGTGACCATCGGCGCGTCCACCACGAACTGGTTGGCTAGCCAGCCCGGCACATCGCCGGCCGGGTCGGCGCGCAGCTGGTAGGTGACCTCGGTCTCGCGCTCGCCCAGCGGGCGCATGATCCACTCGCCGCTGAGCCGACGTACGCGAATCAGCCCGGGGTCGACCGGGACCCTGCCGGGCTCGGCGCTCAGGTGGCGGACCAGGGTGCCGTCGTCCAGGCGCTCGGTCTGGACTTTCAGCACCATGTCCCGTGGCTTGGCGGGCCAGGGCAGGGTGGTGGTGAGATAGACCCAGGTGCGGTCGCCGTCGACCTCCAGCAGGCGCATGTCGGCGCAGGCATATAGCCACTTGCAGGCCACCCGTAGGTTCTCCTGCAGGTCGGTAAGGGTGCGCAGGCTGGCCTTGATTCGGGCGACGCCTCGAAATTGCTGGTAGCTGGAGCCGTCGACGCGGCTCAGGTAGACGTCGATGCCGTCTTGCTGCTGGGCAAGTTGCCAGTCATCGGCCGACAGCACGGTGGCCGACAGCAGGAGCGGCAGGGCGATGAGCAATCGGGGCGGGCGCATGGCATCAGGCCGGGAGAGGACATCCGCTCAGTATGGCCGGGAATGCACGGCGGTGCAGCCATCGCCCACGAGGCAGCGAGGATCCTGTGGGAGCGGGTTTACCCGCGAATGCGTCGCCGCATTCGCGGGGGAACTTGCTCTCACAGGCAACATGCAGGGCCTGGCGGCATCTGCAGGGTCAAGCTGAAAGCATCAGCGCTGCGGGTTGAGGGTCAGGTGCACGTGGCGGTTGACGTCCTTGTACAGCAGGTAGCTGAAGGGGCCTGGGCCGCCGGAGTAGCAAGCCTGCGGGCAGAAGGCGCGCAGCCACATGAAGTCGCCGGCCTCGACCTCGACCCAGTCCTGGTTCAGGCGATACACCGCCTTGCCTTCGAGCACGTACAGGCCGTGCTCCATGACGTGGGTCTCGGCGAACGGGATCACGCCGCCCGGCTGGAAGGTGACGATGTTCACGTGCATGTCGTGGCGCATGTCGGCCATGTCGACGAAACGGGTGGTGACCCAGCGGCCTTCGGTGCCCGGCATCTCGATGACCGTGGCGTTGTCGCGGTGGGTGACGAAGGACTCGGGAACCGGCAGGCCTTCGACCTTCTGGTAGTGCTTGCGCAGCCAGTGGAAGGTGACGTTGGCCTTGCTGTTGTTGCGCAGGCTCCACTCGGCGCCTGGCGCCAGGAAGGCGTAGCCGCCCGGCACCAGGGTGTGGTGCTTGCCTTCGACGGTGATGTCGATCTGGCCTTCGACCACGAACAGCACCGCTTCGGCGTTCGGGTCCAGCTCGGGGCGTTCGCTGCCGCCTTCGGGGGCGACTTCGACGATGTACTGCGAGAAGGTCTCGGCGAAGCCGGTCAGCGGACGGGCGATGACCCACATGCGCATCTTGTCCCAGAACGGCAGATGGCTGGTGACGATGTCACGCATCACGCCCTTGGGAATGACCGCATAGGCCTCGGTGAACATGGCACGGTCAGTCAGCAGCTCGGTCTGAGCCGGGTGCCCACCGTGGGGGGCGAAGTAGGAGGATTTCGACATGAACGGTCTCGACTTGTTGTTCTCTCCCCGTGCCTTGGACCACACCGGCCGGTGCGTGCAGGGGATGCACGGACAGCATATGGGCCAGTCGATGGCATCCACAAATTAAATGTTGGAATACCCGGTATTTGCTTGCTGAATGCGTACAGGGTTATTGGCGTGAGTTTGGGATCGTCGATCGTCTGGGTTCCATCTTCCATCTTGTAGGGCGCATCCGATCGTTCATGGCAACGACATTTTTTTCACATCACCTTGCTAGCATCGCGGGCACTTCCTGGGAGTCGATCCAATGATGCATGTCCTGCGCAAGCGTGGTGTCCGCCTTACCCTGACCGCCTCGGCGGGCCTGCTGGCCGGTGCCCTGGGCTTTTTCGCCTGGCAGACCTTCTACCCGGTGCAGGCCGCCGAGGGCTGGGGCGTGCAGGTGCTGCACAATTCGGTGACTCGCGCGGCCTCGCTGCTGCCACAGGCCGATGGCAGCCTGCTGGTGAGCCGAGAGCTCAATGGCGGCAAGGGCAGCATCATGCGCATCACGGCCGAGGGCGACCGGGTGATCGTGCTCGACGGTTTGTCCAAGCCTGACGGCATGGTGGCCGTCGAGGGCGGCTGGGCGTTCAGCCAGGAGGTGGGCGGGGCGCCGGTCAGCCTGGCGCGCAATGGCCAGACCACCACGTTGTTCGAGGGCAACAATGTGCAAGGCCTGTTCAACGATGGCGACCACCTGTACGCCATCGAGGACCGCAAGGGCGATGGCCGCCTGATGCGCTACGACTGGCGCAGTGGCCATCTCGATGTGCTGCGGGCCGGCCTCACCGAAACCGAAGGACTGACCCGCTGCACCGATGGGCGCCTGCTGTATACCGAGAAAGCCAACGGCAGGGTTCGCGCCTACAACCCCGAGGGCGAAGACCCGGTGGTGGTCGATGGCCTGCGCAATCCTACCTTCCTGTTCTGCGATGCGCGCGGGTTGTGGATCAGCGAGGATTCGACCCACCGTGCGCGCCTGCTGCGCATCGATGGCAGCGGCACGCGGCACACGGTGCTCAGCTTCCTGAAGGCCCCGCAGGCCATCGTCGCCGATGGCAAGGGTGGATACCTGCTGGCCGAAGGTGGTCGCGACCGGGTATTGCGCCTGACACCGCCCGTGACCGTGGAGACAGCCCAGGTCGAGGCGCCGCCAGTTCCCGGGGCATGACCCGGGTCATGACGCAGGCCGGGCGGCTATCAGCAGCAGTGCCTGCGGTACCTTGCTTTGCGGGTGTTGCGGTTCGCTCAGTTCGAGCAACTGGAGTCCGGCCATCTGCAGGGCATTCAACCAACTGCCCAAGGTCCTGAAATACCAGGGCATCGGCTTCCAGTCCCCGGCGAAGCCGACGAAAGATTCTTCCCGCCAGCCATCCTGATAATCGCCGGCCGCCGCGGTCCACGGGTGCAGCGTCTGGATCACCAGCGCGCCACCTGGTGCCAAGCGCTCGCGCATGGCTGCCAACAAGGGAATGATGTCCTGCTGCAAGAGGGCGAAGTTGGCGCAGATCACATCGAAGGTTCCCGCGATCACCCGCTCGCCGCTGGCCAGTTGCTCATAACTGGCCAGATGTACCGCCATCGATCCCGCTGCTCGCGCGGCATCGACCAGCGTGGCATCTCCATCCACCCCGGTCGCCTCGATGCCTCGCTCGGCCAGCGCGCGCAGCAGCCAGCCTTCGCCGCAGCCGAGGTCGAGCACATGCGTGGGCTGGCGGCTGAGCACGGCGAAGAGCATGGCGTTGTCAGTGACCTGGCGGCGAGATTCGATTGCGCCGCCACGCACGGCTTCGATCCAACGCTGGGCATTGAGATGCCAGCTGTGTAAAAGCGGGTCTTCAGTCATTGGCGCAGGCTCCGTTCGCGGTCACTCCAGCTTATCTTTCCAGTCCTGCCAGTCCAACGCGTTGTCGGCGATGAACGCGTCCTCCCACTCGAACTCCCTGGCGTCCACGGTCACGACCACTGTTCGGCTGTTGGTCGTTTTTACCTCGAGGTGTTCCTCACCGTGCACGTGCAGCAGCCGTTCCTGTAGCTGGCATCCCACGCAATCGCATCCGCACCCCTGGCAGTCGTCGCAGAGCAACAATGTCAGGTCATTTGCGCGAGCGTGATAAATGTGGCGGAACGCTCCGTCCGGATGAGCGAAAATATAGATCTGCGCATCCTGTTCATGCATCGGCTCGAGGGTATCGAGCTGGTCCACCACGATGCAGCCTTTCATCAGTTTTCCAGCGGAATCGAACAGTGGGTCGACGACCACCTGAATGCCTTGATGACCACAGCGTTGCATGAGCCTGTCGAAGTCTTCGTCGCGCTCGATGATGTCGAGGGTGTAGGCGCTGGGCGAGAAGCCGATCCGCAGCCAGTTCTTCAGATACTGCTTCAGCTCGAACGGCGATGTGCTGAGGAACAATGCATTGTCGAAGGTGATCGGGCTGCCGTCTTGCCGATGCGTCAGCAAGGCCAGTGGGGTATAGAAATTCTTGACACGGTCGTGCAGCTGGGAAATCCCCCTGGTATAGGCGGCGCTTTGAAACTCGAGGCATTCGATCAGGTCCAGAGGGTGGTGGGCAAACTGCTCGATGTCCGCCTGGCCTGCCTGAAGCGAGCCGTCAGCCGAATAGCAAAGCGGATTGCCTTGGGCTTTGTTGCTTTCCCGCCATTCGTTCAGCCCCGCCGTGACCGTGGCGACCTGCTCGCTGTCGAAGCGCTGGACCTTGCCACGCTGTTGCACGTAGCGCAACGATCCATCCTCCAGGCGTACCTTGATGCAGTATTTGCCCTGAGTGTCCGAGGGTGACGGGTTGTTCCACCACATGTGCTTGATGGCTTGGTTGAGCAGCTCGGAGCCGTTCCAGACCGCCTGACCATGATCCAGGCTGAAGAACCAGCGTTGGTAGTCGAAGTTTTTCAGCTCCGGGTGCTTGGTCATCCCAGGGTTGCCAGCGACACCCAGCACCCTGTCGGAAGGCCGCAGACAATCCTCGTGAATGAAGCCCGCGTCAAAGGGCAGCTCGCACTCCTGGATCTCGATGGCCAACGCGTGTTCCGAAAGCCCTGCGTCGCAGTGGATGCATTTGGAGTACGTCGTGTTCTCCAGCAGTTTTCTTCTGATCTTTTCGCCATAGGCGACCGCCAACGGGGTGGCGTCTTCGTCACGCTCGCTATTCATCGGGCCCAGCATCAGCCGTGTCGTCTCCGGCAGCGGCTGTTCGAGGAGAAACCTTTCGGCGCCGGAGAACGTCGAGAATCTTGCCACAAGCGGATGGTGGCTACCGTCGCTCAACTCCAGGGTGTTCTCGTGAAAGCGCAGTCTGAAATCGCCCTGATCATCGAACCTGTAGAGCTCCAGTAACTGCAGATCAAACTCTTCTAGAAACGACTTGATGAGCACCACCTCACGACCGGCGCAGATGTCGTACTTTTCAGGGTCGAATGCTAGCTGGACGTGAAGTGGGTCGGCAGATGATGGCTGGCCGTCGTTCTGCTGATCATGGAACGTGTCCAGTATTGCCCGCACGCCCTGCAGATTGACGGACTGGCGCTGCTTGGACCAGTCCAGGGTTTTCGACCTCACATAGCCCCATAACAACTCGGGCGCGGTGTTCAGTTGATGGGAGATGGACAGCAGAAAGGCTTTTTCGTAGGACGATCCATGCTCGATGTCCAGGGTGATGATGTAGGTTTGCCTGAGAAGACGCTGTATGTCCTGTGGGCTGGCTGGAGTGCCGGCGTAGATCAGGAACGCCCTTTCGATACACCTGACCAGCAGGTCGTAAGCCGCTTGTTCGCTCAGGGTCAACGGGTTTTCCATCGCCGCTGCCGTGTTCAGCCGGGCGGAGGTGGTGATCTTGCGAAGGTCCGAGGTGATTTTTCTCGAAGTGTCCGGGGTGGTGACGATTGCATAGCAGTCGGCAGGGTTTCTTGACCCCAGTGACTGACGAACAAACTGCTCGATCGTCTTGCAGAAGTCGGATTGGGGTTGCTCCGAGAGCGACAACTTTCGCTTGACCTGCAGAAAGGTCTTGCAAGCCGCATGGGTCAGCACGACATCATCGATCGCGTCCGCCGTTTCATAGGCGATACCGTGAATCTCTGTTGCCTCGTTGCGTTCCAGTACATTGGAGCAGTCGAGCTTGAGGGCCATGGCCAAGGTAAAAAAAGCAGCGACGCGCTGTTGGTAATCGATGCCGCTGTTGGTGGCGGCACCACCACTGCTTCCTTTCATTTCTCTGGTCCTGAAGTGATCAGTCATTCTATCGACGCGTATTCAGCTGGCTTGGCAAACCGGGACGGGCAGGGCATGGGAGCGATCATCCAGGCGATGCGTCACTATTACCAGGGACATGGCCCAAGGATTGTTTCGCCCCAGCCCCGTCACTCTAACAGACAACAGAGGCCTGGCATGGCTCTGCCGCGGGCGTCAGCCAGCAAGCATGCGATCATCTCGACGCTTGCCTTCTTGTCTTCTGGTGGCGTGGCTCGGCACACTGGCGCCTGGCGAAGGAGCATGGCATGTCACTTGCGAAAGCGGATTTCACCACGCGGTTGTTGCTCGATGCCGGGATCGGCCCGGGCATGCGTGTGCTCGATGTCGGTTGCGGCCATGGCGATGTGAGCGTGCTGCTGGCCAGCCTGGTGGATGGCGATGGCGCGGTGGTGGGTATCGACCAGTCGGACGCGGCATTGACGGTGGCGCGGCAGCGCGAACTGCCCAAGGGCGCGGCGCGGCCTGAGTTCATGCTTGCTGACCTTCATGCGCTGCCGCGGTCGCTTGGCTTGTTCGATGCCGTCGTCGGGCGCCGGGTGCTGATGTATCAGGCCGATGCGGTGGGGGCGGTACGCGCGCTGGCCCGGCACTTGCTGCCAGGCGGCGTGATGGTGTTCCAGGAGCACGACACCACGCTGGCGCCGGCCAGCCTGGAGCCGTTTCCCGTGCATCGCAAGGCGACTCGCTGGCTGCAGCGCATGCTGGCCAAGGAGGGCGCCGATCTGCACATGGGGTTCAACCTGTACCGGACCATGAGCCAGGCTGGCCTGCTGGTGGAGGACGTGCGTGCCGAATGCCTGGTGCAGACGCCCGACAACGATACCGGTCTCGCCTCGATCATTCGTGCCTGCCTGCCGCGCATCGTGGCCCTCGGTGTCGCCACGGCCAGGCAGGTGGGGATCGATACCCTGCAGGCGCGGCTCGAGGCTGAGCGCAAGCAGTCGCAGGGCATCTACATCGGTGACCTGGCATTCGCCTGCCGGGCCAGGAAGCCCTAGGCCTCCATGGCCTCGGTCAGCAGCTCCACCGGGCCATGGCGGGGCAGCGAGGCGACGATGTTGTCGATCTTGGTCTGGTCGAGAATCGGCGCGGAACGCATGCGTTCCTTGGCGGCGGTATCGGTGACATCGATTTCGTTGAAGCGCCCGTCGAGTTTGCGGTAGTGGGCATAGCAGCCGATGTCCACGGCGAATGCCTGGAACGTGCCTTCCGCTGACTTGTGGGTGAGGGCCGTGGCGCAACTGTGGATGATGCGATAGTCGAGCAACCGATAGATCAGGGCGCGCAGGGCGTCGTTCTGCTGCAGCAGCTTTTCCTCGATGACGAAGATGTTGTTCTTCTTGTCCAGGCAGAAACTCTTGATGATGTAGATGCCCTTGACCAGGTCGTCCTGTTCATCGTCCTTGGAGTCCTGCTTGAGCTCCTCGATCTTGCGTTCGAAGTTGTTCCTCGAAAGCGTCCGCACCTCGTCCTTGCCGATCTTGCCGGCGTCATCCTGCACGGTTTCATTGAGCAGGTGCAGGAACAGCGACAGCACGTCGCGCGGCACGCCACCGCCGGCCATGACCAGGCGGTCGAAACCTTCGCCCTTGAACAGCCCCATGATCTGCGATTCGCTGATGTCCGCCTGGGCGCCGAACTGGACCAGGATGGCGTGGTTCTGCCTCAGGGTCCTGGGGAAGTTGCTGAAGGTGTAGTCGATGTCGATCGGTTGATAGTCGTGGCGCTCCTGGGCACCGATGGGCTGTCCGTCGCGATCGACGTACAAGGTGGAGGAGTGGCGCAGGGTGGCGATCTTGAAGTAGATGGGGATGTCCTTGCAGAGGCGATGGACGTAGTCGACGACGAAGGCCTGGTCGGTGCGCTTGAGGTGATAGAGGTCGTCGATCTGCAGGATGATGCCCTTCACCGTGCTCGAGGCGCCGAACAGCTCGCGAAGGTTTTCCTTCAGCTGGGGCAGCCAGAGATCGAGCTCTTGCAGCTTCTGGCGATGGATCTTGAACGACCTTTCCACCTCCTGGGTTTCCCTGGCCATGTTCTTGCCAGTGAAGGTGATCTGCTCGATCGCGATGCCGGCGTCGAAGCCACTGTTGTGTTCGGTGGCAGCCTTGCTTTTCACCTCTTCCTCATGGGCGTCGGCGTCCACGTGTAGGGTTTTCAGCTTGTCGAGGATGTCTTTGATGATGAGCTTGAGTTTCTTCTTCTTGCCGAACCAGCCGGAGATGTTCTTGTCGAGTTCGCGGAAGATCGACGCCAGGATTTCCACCAGCACATTGGGGAAGGAGTGGCGTTTGAAGTCCTCGCAATTGAGGTAGATGCTCTTGAGTTCGGGCTTGAGGTTCCTCGACGAGTGATGCAGCAGCAACGTCTTGCCGCAGCCGCGCCGGGCGAAGATGGCGTGGTTCTGCTTGGATATCGCATCCTGCAGGGCGGTGCCCACGCTGATGTATTCGATGGGGTCGTTGTCGCGCTGCACGCGCAGGTTTTCGGAGATGACTTCACGGAGCTTTTCAAGCTGGGCGGGTTTGAGCACAGGGGCCTCCTGTCATGGAAAAATGCCAGGGGCGTAGCAAAGCATGGCTATCCTTCCGAGATTTCTCTCAAGCGTGTGAGATTATTCCGATCAGGCGTCATCGAGGATAACTCGGGCCATCACAACCCCAGCTCTTTGGCCAGCTCGGGAGTGTTGGCCTTGATATGGTCGATGATGCGGGTCAGCGGTACTGCCTTGTTGAGCTTGTCTTGCTCTTCACAGGTCTGGGGATTGCGCCTGAAACCCAGGTGGTGCAGTGCGACCATCTTTCCTTGGGCATCGAAGACACCGGCCCCGGATGACCCATGCTCGGTATCGCAGTTATGGGTGAGCTCGGTCTGCGAGCTGTCCTTGAGCCAGTTCGCGTAGTTGAGCGAGCCGATCCTGCACTTGTCGCTCACCTGCTTGGTCTGGCACAGGGCGTGATGCACGACGAACGCATCGCCGAGCGCCGCGCTGGGCGTGCTGGACAGCCGCTCGTACACCGGTTCTCCTGCCAGGCCGCCAGTGCCCACCACCGGCTTCACGCGCAGCACCGCAAAATCCAGTGTCTCGTTTTTGACCACGACACCGGTGCAGTTGTACTGACGCCTCACATCACCGCCATCCCAGGCGAGATCAAGCGTTGCGTTGGCGCAGACATTACCCTCCCAGTAGTCCGCGGCCTGCATCCAACCGTTGTCGCCGCCACAATGCCAGTTGGTCAGTGCCAGGCCGCGGCCGATCATCACCACCGAACAACACCAGGCGCTCTTGCCGCCACCGGGGACCTGCAAACCGGTCATCAGCATGCCGACCTTGGCGCCGGCCTTGCGTGGCAGCGTGGCGCTGGTGCCGTGGTTATCCGGGAACAGCTTGCGCCAGCGCGGGTTGCTCGCGTCCTGTGCGGAGTACACGCGCTGGTCGCTGCTTTCCTTTGGCAGGGCAATGCCTGCGGGGATCTTGATGACGATGTCCGAGTCGGGGCGGGCGGTAACCAACTCGACCTGAACAAGGTCATGAAACATGCGCCCGGTCCAGCGCGACTGCGTGAGCTCCCCGCGCTCGTCGCTGAAGTCGTCCGGCCCGAGGCTGGCGAGCACTCGATAGTCGGGGTCGTAGATCAGTACGTGCCACTGGCGGTCCCTGCCAGAGGCAACCTCCAGGCGCAGTTTCATGCTGTCGGTGGGCCCTTGCGCCGCTTGCGCCTGGATCGACTGGAACGGCTTGGCGGCGGTCAGGCGGGCACCACTGGCAAACCAGCTCCCGAAAGTGGTGACCGACTCCTCGGTCTTGCATTGCTCGGCAATGGCCAGAGGAGCCAGCAGCAGGGGGGCCAGCAAGGCAAGCAGTTTAAATGCACTCATTGTCCTGGACTCCTTGCAGGGAAATGATGAGGTCCTGGACATTGGCCAGGGGCAGTGCAGTCGCGCTGTCGCACAGCGTCACGAAGCCCTCGGTTACCTGACTTGGCCCCACGCGGCGGATGGTTCCGGGAGGGCTGGCACCTTCGAATGTGCTATCGACGTAAGCCACTTGCTGTTTACCTGGCAGTGTCAGGATACGGCTCAAGGCGTCGCGGCCGATCTGTGCGGGTGCGCCGGTCTTGTCGGTGAAACGAATGTATTCGGGCTCTATCCGCTTGATCTTCACCGCCCTCCATTCGCCGCCCTCCTTGAGCCAGTGCTTGTCGGGGTCGAGCAGCGCCAGTACCGGATCCACAACGCCCGTGGCGATCTTTGCCGCGTCCGGATTGATCGTGCCGTCGGCATTCGGGGCGATCGGGCGAGAGGTCACCTGCAGGCGGGTCTTGATCCATTGCGGATCGTCGTAGACCTCTGGCCTCGTGCCAAGCATGGCTGCCGCTACACTGGCCACGAGCGCGGTTGCCTGGGAGGTGCCACGCGCGGAACTGACATTGTCCGTGCTCACCCATCCAGGGATCACCTGCCCGCCGGGCGCCGCGACTTGAACGATGGGCATCGGGCCGGTACCAAAATTGGCGGAAGGCAAAAGTGTTGTCTTGTCACGCCGGCAATCGCTGCATGCGGTGACCACGATGACATTGCGTTGATCGCCCAGGCTTTGCAGTAGGTGAGTGGAAACGTTGGTGAGCTTGACCGGCGGCTCGCCCTCCTTGGCCGATTGACCTGCCGCCACGACGAACAACGATGAGTAGGACCTGATCGTGTCGAGCAGTGGCTCTTGCCAGCGCAGGCTTTCATTGTCCAGCTGGTCGCTGGTCGGGGTCAGGTTGTAGAACGAGAATGAGCTGGCCGCGACGTAGATGGCGCGCCGAAAGCCTTTCTTCGGATAGGCGTTGCGCAGCAGTCGCTGCCTCAGGGTGTAGTTTCGGTTGTTGGAAGCCTCCGCCAGCTCGCCGTCTGCTCTCACCACATTCCAGACATGGGAGACAATCGCCGCATTGGTCGAGATGCTGCGAAAGCCATAACCCTGGCTGGCGATCAGTCCAGCCAGGTGGGTACCGTGAAACTTGTTGGTAAACGGGGATTTCCAATTGCAGGTAAGAGGTTGCGTCGGCTTCGTATCACTGTAGGCAGGGTACAGGTTGGGGGACTTTTCCACCGGGGTGTCGATCAGGACCACCGGCACGACCCGAGGGATGATGTCCACGCCGTCGGGTGACAGGCTCTCGTGCACGGCGGGCATGGCATCGCTGTCATAGTCGAACAGGTCTATGTAATTGAATGGCGTCTCGTCGCTCAGCCCCTCGGCGCAAGTATTGGGCGCCCCGGGGCCGCTTTCGGCGTACTGGCGCAGCTCTGCGCCAGAGGGGTGGGGTATCACGTCGAAGCGCACGTTGGTGGTTTTCGATCGCTCAAGTTCGGCGCGCAGTTGCCGGGTTGCCTCGTCGGTTTCCGTTGGCACCACGAACTGGTAGGCACGATACTGCACGATCGAGACAGGTTGTGGGTTGACCGTGGAGGATGGCAGACAACTCACCACCTCCGGCTCCAGGCGTGACCAGTACGTGAACATGCCATCCGAGCCGGGCTGGCAATCGCCTGCCTTGCGCGAAGCCACCCCCACCACCGGTTTGCGCGCGATCGCGGGCCAGAGTGTCAGCGTCGGCAGGCTGAGGACTTCGCCAACCTGCAGGGGTTGGCTCGTCGAGCGTTCGGGGTTGAGTCGATGAACGACCTCGAGCAACGGCGGGCACGGTGGCGGATAGCCGCGCTGGTCAAGCAGGCCGCACAGGGTCTCCCCGGCCTGCACGGTATGGCGTGCGCTCGGCAGCTTGCCGTCCTCGTTCAGACCGAGCATCACCCGTGCCAAGGTCTGACCGACGTTGCCTCCTTCGAAGGACACCAGCACGCCGCTGTTCAGCTGGTCGGGTGGGCGAGGGATTTCACGGTCCGCCAGGTCGATCTCTTCGCGCAGTTGCCTGAAGGCGGATGCATCAGGTGTCGGCAACAGCGCACGCCCAGGCTCGCCGGCGACCGCCGCGGTGAGGGTAAGGCCGAGCAGCCAGAGTGGGCGCATGCTCCGTTACTCCCCGTAGGTGGCGCGGTGTCCGGCCTTGTCGGAATCTTGCAGTGCCATCTGCTTGGTTCCACCGCCGCCGCACAGGTAGTGCATGACCGACTTCGGATCGTAAGGGGACACTTCGGTCCAGTTGTTGCCTTCGCGGGCACACCCTGGGACACCGACGACCTGTTCGTGCTGATAACCCAGTACGTGGCCGAGCTCATGACGCAGAATGCCGACAGGGTTGTAGTCGGTGGTGAAGTAGCGGGGGGTGATGTAGATGTAGCGCAACGCCACAGGATAGCTGGGGAAGAAAGCAACGGCGAAGTAGCCGTCGATACTTGTCGAGTAGCGCACGATGAAGGTGACCTGTCCGGATTTCGGGTTGGAATCCTGTGCGCTCTGGTGGACAAAGCTGACGCCGCATTCGCTACAGAACATCCAGTCCTTCGCCGCTGTGCGCATGTTCTGCACCACGGTCTGGTACTGCTGCTGGGTAGGGAAGCTGGCGCGGTCCACGGCGTAGGTCAGCTTGCGTTGGTCTTTTGACCAGATCACCTTGCGGCCTTGTTCGGTCATGACCCTCAGCTCCCCACCTCGGGCGGGCGCCGGACCGTTGCGCAGGCCCATGAGGTAGGACTGGACACCTTCCTCGTCGAGCAGCAGGTCGCCTTCGACGATGTAGTAGATGGCATTTCCCGCCTCCGGGACCTCCACCTGCGGCAGTTTGCCGAGGAACTGCTTGAAGCCCTGGTTGAACGATGGCGCCGCGATAGCCGCTTGGATGTCGTCCCGGGTAAGTGAGGATTCGGCCTGCGCCTGGGCGGTGATCCACAGGCTTGCCAGTAGCAGGAAGAGCAGGTGACCCGAGCGTCGGCCAAGCATGGCGGTTCCCTTCTTGATTGGTCGCCGAACGCGTACTACCGACGAAAGCTGTGGGTTCGTATACCTGGGTATAGATATGGCTTTTTGGCGGCGCAATGCCATTAGTCGGATATGGACGCCTTGATCTTCAGGTGCTCGCACCTGCGGCGCCGGCGCGATTCAAATGGGCTATACCCGGTAGTGGCAAATTGCAACTTTCTGCAATGAGCCTCAGGGGAGTATCTCGATGCGCAACTCTATGGCAATGGCTATGTCATGTGTGGTGTTGAGTGGTTGCCAGACATGGACGATCATGACGAGCTCCAAACTGGAGCCAGCAAGCGGTGACCAGGAACGCGTGGTGCTGATTCCGGTGACGCAGAGCCTTTTCGACGTCGGCGAGGGTCGTACCACACCCGAGTGGCGGCAGCTGTTCGGCAGCGAGGACGAAAAGGTATGGAAAGGGCTGTGTGTTCCGCAAGCCAATGTGGGCATGGCACCGGCCGTCGCTTCCGCCCTGATTGCCGCAGGCAATGCGGCATGGGATCTGGGCGTGTCGGCGGTCAACAGCAAGATCGATGAGTTCCAGCAGCGCTCCTTCAAGTCGTGGAACGCCTCGTGGTCCGGCCTTCCGGCCGCCTGGGACAGTCTGCAGTGCGTGGTGCTGGCCAGGGTGAGTGGCGGTACCGAACCGCAAACGCAGATGGCCATCCTCCTGACCACGATGAAATTCCAGACCGGCGACAAGGATGTGTCCGCATTCCAGTTCGCGCCTGCACTGGTGTCCTCCAGGACCAGCCGAGCCCTGACCGAGAACGAGGGGCAGGGGAAAGGCCGTATCGGCTTGAGCGTCGCAGCTGCGGTCACAGGGTACAAGGCGGGTGTGGAGCAGAAGGACGCCTCGGATGCGGTCAGCATCGGCGGTGTTGCCGTTTCCGCGCCCGCGAGCGATGCGCCGCTGCACTACAAGCCCGTGGCGAAAGACTACTTCAACTACACCAAGCCGGTGAAATACCCGGCAGGCAGTTCGATGTACATCAACTTCTCGGTTGTGGAGACAGGCATGCTGGCAGGGCTGGACAGCCAGAGCAAAGCCGAGATCAAGGCCATGACCGACGCGCTTGGCCCGGTCGCCAAGGCCGCCTGGAAGAGGTTGCTCGAGAAGGCGAGCAGCCAGGAGAAATAGCACGAGTGGCGGCTGTCCCGCGCTGACAGGCTGACCTGGGCGGCGCGGGCCTGCGTGCCCATACGGCGTTATACTGCGCGTCCGTTCGACTGTTATCCGAGTATCCCGATGGGTCTTTCCGCTACCGCCACACCCCAACCGCGTCGCTTGGGCGCGCCACTGATTGCCCTGGCCTTGCTGCTGGCTGGCGCCTGGTTCCTCAACCTCAACGCCGGCTTCAAGCAGGTGCTGTTGCTCCTGACCGGCGCGGCCCTGGGCCTTACGCTCTATCACGCGGCATTCGGTTTCACCTCGGCCTGGCGGGTATTCATCAACGAGCGTCGTGGCGCTGGCCTGCGGGCGCAGATGGTCATGCTGGCGCTCGCCGTGCTGTTGTTCTTCCCTGCGCTGGCCGCGGGCAATCTGTTCGGCAATCCGGTCACCGGGCTGGTGGCGCCAGCGGGTGTTTCGGTGGTGTTCGGTGCCTTTATCTTCGGCATCGGCATGCAACTGGGTGGCGGTTGCGCTTCGGGCACGCTGTTCACCGTGGGCGGCGGCAACGCGCGGATGCTGGTGACCTTGCTGTTCTTCATCATCGGCTCGGTCACGGCCACCCACCATGCCGACTGGTGGTTCGCGCTGCCGTCGTTGCCGGCGACCTCGCTCGTCCAGGCCTGGGGCGTGGGGCCGGCGCTGCTGGCGAGCCTGGCGGTGTTCGGGCTGATCGCCTGGGGCTCCGTGGTGCTGGAGAAGCGACGCCATGGCGTGCTGGAAGCACCGGCAGTCAGCGCCCACCAGGGCTGGCGGCGTTTCTTGCGTGGCCCCTGGCCGTTGCTGTGGGGCGCGATCGCGCTGGCGCTGCTGAATTATGCGACCCTGGCGCTGGCCGGTCGCCCCTGGGGTATCACCTCGGCGTTCGCCCTGTGGGGCGCCAAGACCCTGAGCGGCCTGGGCGTGGATGTGGGCAGCTGGGTGTTCTGGCAGGCTCCGGCCAATGCCAAGGCGCTGGCTTCGCCGCTGTGGCAGGACATCACCACCGTCATGGACATCGGTATCGTCCTGGGAGCGCTGCTTGCCGCTGGCCTGGCCGGTCGTTTCGCCCCGAGCCTGAAGATCCCTTTGCCGTCACTGCTGGCCGCGGTGCTCGGTGGCCTGCTGCTGGGCTACGGGTCGCGCCTGGCCTATGGCTGCAACATCGGCGCCTACTTCAGCGGCATCGCTTCAGGCAGCGTGCACGGCTGGTTGTGGTTGATCGCCGCGTATGCCGGCAACCTGATCGGCGTGCGCCTGCGTCCGCTGTTCTTCGCCGGTGAGCGACCGGCGCCGGCCCTGAGTGGCTGCTGAGCCCTTCGATTCGTCGAGGAGTCAGGTATGATGCGGGCCCCACCCTAGCAACGAGGCCCGCACCATGTCCCTGAGCGCAGAGCAGATCGGCGAATTCCGCGCCTTCGCCGAACAGTTGGCCGATGCCGCTGCCGCGGCGATCCAGCCGTATTTTCGCGCAAGCCTCGATGTCGAGGACAAAGGCGGGCGCCTGTACGACCCGGTGACGGTCGCCGACAAGGCCGCCGAAGATGCCATGCGCGAGCTGATCCAGGCCCGTTATCCCGAGCACGGCATCCTCGGCGAGGAGCACGGCGCGGCCCAGGGCACCAGCCCGCTGACCTGGGTGCTCGATCCGATCGACGGCACTCGCGCCTTCATCACCGGCCTGCCGCTGTGGGGCACGCTGATTGCGCTCAACGACGGTCAGCGTCCGCTGGTCGGCGTGATGAACCAGCCGTTCACCGGCGAGCGCTTCGTCGGCACGCCCGCAGGCGCCTGGCGCAGCGGCACGCCGCTGAAGACCCGGGCCTGCGCCGACCTGGCTTCGGCCACGCTGATGTGCACCACCCCCGACATGTTCGATACCCCGGCGCGCAAGGCGGCATTCGAGAACGTCGCCGGCAAGGCCCGACTGATGCGCTACGGTGGTGACTGCTATGCCTACTGCATGCTGGCCTCGGGCTTCGTCGACGTGATCGTCGAGGCGAGTCTGCAGCCTTACGACGTGCAGGCACTGATGCCGATCATCGAAGGCGCGGGCGGAGTGATCACCGCGTGGGACGGCAGCTCGGCGCAGGATGGGGGTTGCGTGGTGGCCTGTGGCGATCCGGCACTGCATGCGCAAATGGTGGAGCTGCTGCGCCACGCCCTGTAGTCACATTGGCCATGCAGCGTCGCACTTTTTCGCATTTGCGCGCTCTATGCATGGCCAGGTCGCGCCGATTCCCGGCGCGACCGATGATTTCCCTCGGTGCCGATGGCTGTACGACGACTCGCTTTTTTCTCCCACGGCCTGCTGCTGGCCGGTACGCTGACGTGCCTTGCCGCCTGTACCCAGCAACAGGGCCGCGACATGCTTACCCAGTTCGGCAACGGCAAGCCCGACGAGCTGTTCCAGACCAGCGTCGATCGCATGGCCACGCTGTCCATGCGCGACAACCTGCAAAGCCTCTACCTGTTGATGAACAAGCTGTACCTGCGCAATCCCAGCCAGTGGAAGCAGTCCGGTTACCTTGATTCCACCACCGCCGCGCGGCAGATTCGCATCGCCATCGAGCAGCGCCAGCCCCTGCCGCAGTTGGGCGAGCGCCGCGATCTGGCGGCACTGAGCTACGCGCTGAGCCCGGAGTTTCGCGGCGATCGGGTGGGCGCGTTCATCTATGCCATCGGCAGCATGCTGGTCACCGCCCACGGCGGGCGCACCGAGTTCTACATGACCGATACCCTGGACCCGCTGTTCATCAACAACGCCGCGCGCAACATCGAGAAAGCCACCTGGATGCTGAGCCAGCGCCAGGACGCCAACGGCGTGCTGCTGCTGTTCTCCAACGAGATTTCCGAGCAGGGCAGCAACCTCAGTTTCGCCGTGGAATTCGGCAAGGTCGTGGCCCGCCTGGACCTGTTGGCGCAGATGCTCGACGAACGCTACCGGCGCATTGGCCTGAACTATGCGCAGAGTCTGTTGCTGATGAACTTCCTGCCGGTTCAGTGAGACGTGTGCGGTAATCGCACCGTCCTGGCGCGCACGATGTTCGCTATCCGCCCGACGTTTGAAGTGCGTGCATTGCCTGCTGCCCGCGCTTTTGCTTAGTGTGGTTCTGTCCACCGACCGTCGACTGCCCCGACATGCCCTGGTCGGCCAGATAGAATGACCGTGAACCCTCGCATGCACAGGCCGAAATAGGTTGTGCGGCGTCCATAACAATAACGATGGCGAGTGCCTTGCCCATGGAAAGCCGCCTGTTGAGCGAGCAAAGCTGCGTGTTCCATCGCGCCGACCCGTACGCGGTGTCCGACTACGTGAACCGGCATGTGGGCCAGCACCACATTGGCCTTTCGCGTACCACTCATCCCCAGGCGAGCCTCAGCCACCGCAAGTTCGCCGAACTGGACCTGTGCCGCATCAGCTATGGCGGCAGCGTGCGCGTCACCTCGCCGGCGCTGGAAACCATCTATCACCTGCAGGTGCTGCTCAAGGGCAACTGCCTGTGGCGTGGTCACCAACGCGAGCACCACCTGGTGCCTGGCGAGCTGCTGCTGATCAACCCGGACGATCCCGTCGACCTGACCTATTCCGAAGACTGCGAGAAATTCATCCTCAAGGTGCCGGTGCGCCTGCTCGAGGCGATCTGCGACGAGCAGCGCTGGCAGCGGCCCAGCGATGGTGTGCGCTTCCTGCGCAACCACTACCGGCTGGAAGAGCTGGGCGGTTTCATCAACCTGCTGGGCATGGTCTGCATGGAGGCCGAGGTGGGCGATTCGCTGCCTCGGGTACAGGGACACTACAGCCAGATCGTGGCCAGCAAGCTGCTGACGCTGATGAGCACCAATGTGAACATGGAGGCGCTGGGGGGCGCGAACCTGGAGCGCATTCTCGAGCATATCGAGCGCAACCTGAAACTGGAGCTGACGGCCGAAGGGCTGGCGGAAAAGGCCAGCATGAGCCTGCGCTCGCTGTATGCGTTGTTCGATCGGCACCTGGGTACCACGCCGAAGCAGTACATCCGCGAGCGCAAGCTGGAACGGGTACGGCAGTGCCTCGTCGATCCAAGCTGCCGGGTGCGCAGCGTGACCGAGCTGGCGCTCGATCATGGTTTCCTGCACCTGGGGCGGTTCTCGGAGATTTACCGGCAGAGATTCGGCGAGCTGCCTTCGCAGACCTTCAGGCGGCGGGAATGATCCAGCCAGACCCATTCGCGGGCAAGCCTGCGAATGGGTTGAATGGCCACGGCCGTGTCAGGCCACATCCACCAGCACGATCTCGCTGTCTTCCAGTGCGGTCACCTTCAGCAGGCTTTCCTGTTCGATCGCCAGGCCGTCGCGTGCCTTGACCGGCAGACCGTTCACCTCGACCCGTCCCTTGGCCGGCACCAGGTAACCCCGGCGACCCTCATCGAAGCGGTACTCGGCGCTGTCGCCGGCGCGCAAGGTGGCGGCGACCAGGCGCGCATCGGTGCGGATGCGCAGGCTCTGCTCATCGCCGTCCCGACCGCTGGCCAGGGTCACGAAACCTTCACCGCGCTCACCCTTGGGGAATGGCCGCGAGCCCCAGGACGGCGCATCGCCGACCTTCTCGGGCACGATCCAGATCTGGAAGATCCGGGTGTCGACCTGCTCCAGGTTGTACTCGCTGTGCACGATGCCGCTGCCGGCGCTCATCACCTGCACATCGCCCGCTTCGGTGCGGCCCTTGTTGCCCAGGCTGTCCTGGTGGGTGATGGCGCCTTCGCGGACGTAGGTGATGATTTCCATGTCGCGGTGCGGGTGCGGCGGGAAACCGCTGCCGGCGGCGATCAGGTCGTCGTTCCAGACCCGCAGGTTGCCCCAGTGCATGCGCGCCGGGTCGTAATACTCGGAGAACGAGAAGTGGTGATGGGCGTCGAGCCAGCCGTGGTTGGCATGGCCAAGGCTTTCGAAGGGTCGCAGTTGCAGCATGTCGATGCTCCTCTAGAAGTGCTGGAATGAGGCCATGTTGCGCCTTGGAACTATCTAAAAAAAGCGTAAATTTCGACTTTTTAATATCTATTTTTTTGATTTAAAACTTGCACCCTGGCATGCGATTCATCGCCTAATTGCCTGATCCATAAGCATTAGCTGGCGCTTTGAGGCGGATGAGGCGAACATGCTCGCTGTTTCGATCTTCAATGGAGTGACCGTGCCCAACGAGCATCCCCAGGCCCCGGCCAACCTGACCCCGCCCGCCCAGTTGCCCTGGTTGCGCCGCCTTGCCGCGCGCCTGCTGGGCCGAGGCTTGAGTCGCCTGCGAGCGCAGCACCGCGATTCCTGGTTCCTGGGCCACGCCACCGGCCAGCGCAACGGCCATGCCGACGGCTTGCGCGAAGGCTACGAACAGGGGCGGGTGGATGGTTACGAAGCGGGGCGCCAAGTGCTGGTGATCCGTGACACTCGACCCGAGGCCGCCAGTGTGCCGGGCCAGGATGACAAGCTGTTCGACGACTGGCGCCTGCCGCTCGGCACCGAGCTCAAGAAGCGCTTCAAGGCCGACGTGGCCCAGCGCCTGCCCGCCGAAGCCCAGCCCAGTGCGGCCCAGTGGAAGCTGATCTTCAGCGAGACGCCGTCCACCTGCGTGGTGGCCGGGGCGGGGGCCGGCAAGTCGACCTCGCTGGTGCTGCGCATCCTGCTGTTGCGCCATTACCTGGGCTTCGAGCTCGACGCCATGACCGTGGTGACCTTCACCCGCGAGTCGCGCAAGGATTTCATCCAGCGTCTGCTGCAGGTGTTCGCCCTTTGGCAGATCGAGCTGTCGGCGGCCCAGGGGCGTGAGCTGGTGCGTACCTTCCACTCGCGCATCCTGCCGCTGGTGCGCAGCCTGCCGGGGTTCAGCCAGGTGCGTGCGTTCGAGACCCTGGGCAATGATCTGCCTGCCGGTGCCGAAGCCACCGCCGACAGCAACCCTTTCGACCTGCGCCTGAACGATGCCCAGCGCCAGCAGCTCAACCTCTGCTACCGCGATCTGCTGGGCGAGAATCCACGCTTCGCCGAACTGGTCGCCGCCATGCGCCAGGAGGCGTTGTTGCTCAAGCCCATGGACCCGGATCACCCTGATGTGCAGAAGCGCGCGCAGGTGACGCAGCTGGCGGCTCAACGCGACGAAGAGCTGTGCGACGTGATCGAGGACCTGTGGTTCGCCGCTGGCGCCTGGCCGATCAAGGGCATCGAGCCTTGCCGCGAGACGGTGCAGATCCGCGGCAGCCGTTTCCATGTGCAGGGGCGTCTGGAAGGACTGGATGCCTGGGTGGTGCTGGGCTTCGATCCGTCCGAGAGTGCCCAGTACCAGCGCCCGGGCGCCAAGCTGACGGTCCGTGCGGAATGGGCCGTGAAGCGCACCTTGTTTCAAGCTTTCTGCGATAAGCCATTGATATGGTTGGATAGTTACTCTTCGGCAAAACGCCTTGCTGCCGCCTTGGCCGGTGATGCCGTGGCCGGCCCCGGTTTCGAATTCAAGGTCAAGGGTGAACTGGCGCCAGCGCCCTTGCTCGATGCCTTCGTCAGTGCCGCCAGTTTCATCGAGAACCTGGGGCTGGACGTCAACGCGGCAGTGGCGGCCATGAGCTTCGCGGCGGGTGACAGCGACGGGCCTTTCTTCGAGGCCTTGGCGCTGTTCTGGAAGGCCTTCGAGGGCCATCTGCTGGCCCAGTCGCCACCTGTGATGACCTACAACCGCATGTTCGCCCTGTTCGGCGAGAACAACCCCGAGAACCTGGCGCTGTTGCCGGACCCGTTGCTGCGTCCGCTGGCGCACCTGATGATCGATGAGTTCCAGGACGTATCGCCGCAGATCGTCAGCTGGCTGCGTGCCTGTCTGGGTGAGATTCGCCGCCGTGGGCCGACCCTGCATGCCGGGCGAGCGGCCCGGCATTCGTCGCTGATGTGCGTGGGTGACGATTGGCAGTCCATCTACGGTTGGCGCGGCAGTTCGCCGAAGTACTTCATGGCGTTCACCAAGGCGTTTCCATCGCCTGCCAATACCCGGGTGATGCTGGTGGAGAACTACCGCAGCCAGCAGCACATCATCGATGCCGCCGAGCACCTGGTCAAAGGCGCGCCGGCCATCGCCGGCAAAAAGGCCAAGGCCAGTGGTGCCGCTGCCGAGCTGCCACTGTCGGCGGTGAAGGTGTTCGATCGCGATGAAGCGGCATTGGCGCAGACCGTGATAGAGCACTACGAGCGCGGCGAATCGGTATTGATGTTGTTTCGAAGATCGAGCGATAAGTTATTGATTAGTAATTATTTAAATGAAATTGTTGAGGCTGATTCTAGGTTGCCGGCAGGCCAGCGTCGCCTGCGTCAGCTGACCTATCACAGTGCCAAGGGGTTGCAGGCCGACGCGGTGTTCATGCTCGGTGACTGCCAGTATCTGACCAGCTCGCCGTACAAGAACCAGCTTTATCGCCTGGTTGGCCTGGGCGAGCCGGGCGATGCCCAGGCGTTCGACACGGCGCAGCGCGAAGAGGTGCAGCGCCTGGCCTACGTGGCGGTCACGCGGGCAGTCAGGCACTGCTACTGGCATGTGGAAAGGCCCAATGGCGAAACGACGGGCCAGTCGCGCGCATCGGGCCGGGTGGAGGGGCGGCAGGCCTTCTTCGAAGACCTGCGCGGGCAGTGATGATCAGTTGTTGGGGTCGCGACGGGTGGTGAGGCTCAGGTAGAGGGCGTCCTCGTCATTTTCCAGACCGATGGCCATGCGGTTCATGCCGTCGACGTACAGCTGTTCGGTGATCGCCAAGCGACGCAAGTGGCCTTGCGCGTCAAAGGGGCTTTTGCCCAATGTGCGCTCCAGGGCCTGGGCCACCTCCGGCTCGAGCGAGTCTGGCGCTTGCGCGTCCATGTGGCAGTACTCCAGGTAGTCCACGCCCGCGTCCCAGCGCGGTCTGAGGGCGCTGAACCGGCTGGGGAACTCGGCACGCAGCAGACGCCGCCAGGTCGGATGTCGTGATATCCATTGCCGCCTCGGCAAGGGCTTGTCGTCTTCCACCTCGACCTGCTCACCGATGGCTTCCTCGGTGCGAAAGGATATGTCCGCGGTGTCTCGGTACAACATGTCCAGTTGTGGTTCCGGATAGTCGAGCATGTCGGCCAGGTTGGTGCGCAAGGCCAGGCGCACTTCGATCAGATCCAAGCCTTGGCCCAGACCGTTGCGCAGCACATCGTCGGAAATATCATCACCTTCGTACAGCGGCGCCAACGTCGGTTCTGCGCCGCGCTCGGCCAACGGTAGCGACCACCAGAGATCACGCTCCTGCAAGGTGGTGCGTCGTGCGTTCCGAGCGTTGTAGAGCGCCTGGGCCCGCTCGTTGACCTGGTCACGGCGAAACAGTCGGCGGAAGAAATTGAACAGCGGGGCCGTCGTCTCGGCTGAGCTGGCAGACTCGTCATAGGCCATGACTTCGATCTGCAGGGTGCTGAAGCCATCGGCGCCGGCGTCGCCGCAGGTGACCGGGAATTCGCCGGCCACCTGGTCGAGGCGTTCGCGCAGCTGGCTGTCGGCGGCGGCGCGATCGAGCAGTTCCCAGATCTGGCGAGCGAAGCTCGTGGGGTTCTGACGGGCGGCACGGGACATGCCGACCAGCTCGACGACCTGACGCAGGTCGGCATGTTCGTCCTGATCGAACAAGGCGTTCCAGGTATCGCGCTGGGTCTCGTTGGCCCCATCGAGCCAGCTCACCTGTTGTACCTCTGCTTCTGGTGCCGGTTCGGGCAGCGGCTCTACCGACCCCCCCACGCGTTCCAGGCGTCGCTGCGTGAGTTCGTTCAACGGGTTGCGGTCGAAGCGCCAGCGGTGCAAGGGCTGCCAGCGCAGGCGCTGGGCATAATGCGAGCCGGTGACTTGCTCGAGTGTGGGTATCTGTTCGATCTGGTTGTCGCTGAGGTCGATCGAGCGCAGGGCGCAGGGATTGCGCTGCATCAACGAATCCAGACCGGTCGGCCAGTCGTGGAGCTGGGTATTGTTCAGGCGCAGCGTCGCCAGGTTGTCCAGCCCTGTCAGGTCTGGGGCATTGCCCAGAGGGTTGTCGCCCAGGTGCAAGCGGCGCAGCTCACGCATTGGTCGGAACAGCCCGGCCGTTTCCGTGCTCAGGGCTATCTGGTTGGCATGCAGGTCGAGTGTTTCCAGATGCAGATCGGCGAGCATGTGTAAGTCCGCCGCATCGAGCGTGAGGTTGTTGTGGCGCAGTGACAGGCGGCGCAGGTTGCGCAGTCGAGGCCGTACCGAGGCGAGCGCGTCCGGGAGTCGTTCCAGGTTGCAGCCGATCAGCCCCAGCTCCTCAAGGTTCGGGGCGTCGCGCAGCGCGCCAATCAGGGCGGTCGTTCCCAACTGCGGGCTGGCGCGCACGACCAGGCCGCGCAGGTTGGGGAAAGACTGCAGGAAGCCGTTCGGCAGCCGCGGTAGGTTGACCGTGTCCAACTCCAGCTCAGTGATGTGGTCGAAGCGGCTGGTCAGAGACGGTAGCGTATCCAGAGCGACGTTGCTGAGACTCAGGCGAGGCCCGTCCAGGCGCTGCCAGGCACGGTTCAGTGCAACGGCTGTGCGGTTGTAATCGTTGGCTGCGGCCGCGCCCCATTCGCGCCTCCCTGCGTCGGCCCATTCCGTCAGTTGTTCGCGCAAGCGGTGGTGTTGGACTCGCAACGCCTCGATCTGGCCGGTGGCGTCGCCCCGGGTACGCAGGGTCGCGAGCAGTTGTCGAAGCTCGCGATCGGTCATGCCTGGATACAGGGCATGCAGCTCGTGCTCAGCCCTGGAGGCGAATATGCCAGGGCTCAACGGGTAGCCACGGCGTCCGTCGCTCAGGCGCAGCGGGGAGCGAAAACCTGTGCGTGCGGGTTGCTGGCCGATCATCCGCGCGGTGCCCGGGCGATCGGCCAGCGCCGCGTCGTAGCACTGTTGGGCAGTCCATTGCGGGTGGCGGGCCAGCAACTGGTCGCCGATCAGTCGACTGTCGGCATTGGCCAGGCTGTTTCTGTACAGGCCAAGCAGGGCACGGTCCAGGCGCGTGCGGGCCTGCAGACGGCGGGCTTCTTCGGCGATGCGCAGAGGCACCCTGCCGGCCTGCAGGGCCGTACGCTCGGTGTTGCCTGCCCCGTTGGCCAGTTCTGCCACGACTTGCGCCGGCAGGCTGGGGAACTGCTGGCTGATCGTCTGGGCGTTAGCCGAGGTCGGTTTGGGCTGGTTGTCATACAGGCTGTCCAACAGCGAGGCGCGTTTGGACTCCAGCTGCTTGGCCATCAAGTCTTGCAGGGCCTGTTGTCGCTGCGCGGGCTCCACTTTGCCTGGCAGCAGTTCGGCGATATCGTCTTCGTTCAGGTGGTCCAGGACGATGCGCGCCAGGTTGCCACTGTCCAGGTCGGACCGGGTAAGCTGGATCACTCGATCGCCCGGACGGTTGCGGCCATAGCGTTTCGCGCTGCCGGTGACCTCGCCGGCTTCGAATACCTCAAGCACCACATCCTCTGGCCAGCCGGGCAGCTCGCCGAGGACGGTCGCGGCAAATTGCTTGTAGGCCGCCAAGGGGCGGCCGTCGCGGGTTCTGGCGATGATATCGGTGGCGGTGTCGTCAAGCTTCAAGCGCAGCAGCGCATCCTCCAGCAGCGCAGGCGGTGGCTCGCCGTTGGCGTGCAGTTGCTCCAGTACTCCGCGATCCAGGCCTGTGCAGTCGAACGCGGCGAGTATCTGTGCGTCGTCAAGACCTTTGCAGATCCCACCGAGCCGACGCAACAACTTGACTCGGCTCCAGCCCTGTGGACGCTCGTGCTCCAGGCGCCATGCCCCTTTGCCATTGCCCTCGAGCCGCGGCTGGTAGGCCTTGGCATCGTCAGGGTGAACCAGGCGCCAGGCATTTTGTGGGTCCTGGCGGATCTCGTGGAGGTTGCCGTCGAGTTCGACGAAGTGTCGATCGTTGACGTGCAGCAGGCCCTGTTCGTCGGGCCGTACGTCGCTGGTCACCTTGACAGTGCTGCGGTAGTTCTCCAACTCGGCATGCCACAGGCGTGGCTCGTTTTCGACCTCGATGCTTTCCATCCAGTCGACGAACCCGGACGCCTTGATCAGTTTGGCGGCGCCGCCGATGACGAGCATGCCGCCCAAGTTGACCAGCAGCGACTCGACCTGGTCCACCGCCTCGGCGTTGTTGCCCTCGGACCAGGCTTCAAAGCCATGGAAGATGCTGGACATGATCTGCACGGCGCCCACGGCCAGCATGACGACATCGAGGCCGGGCACGAACATCGCCGCGACATTGAGCAGTGTCAGGCCTTGTTCACCCCAATGCGCCAGCCGTTTTTTTTGAGCCTTGGCGTCGAGGTCGGCGGTCGGCACGGCGATGCGGCGGGCATCTTCCTTGAGACGCTGGGCATGTGCGTTGAACAGCTTGGGCCAGACCGGAAAGGCGATGTTCACTTCATGCACGGCCAGTGCCGGAAAACGAGCCGCATGCGGTGCCTCGCTCGGCTCGGGGGCACTGGGCGGCAGCTGTCCTTGCCAGGGGTGAGTGCCAGGTTGGGTTTCACCGAATGCCGGTGTCGGTGTCTCCAGTGGCGTCGGGCCGGTATGCGTGCTTTCGAACAGGTGGGCTTGCAGCTTTTTGGCCATCCGCACCCGGTCCTCGAGCGCCACATGCTCCAGGAACCGGTGGCGATAGCTCGGTTCCAGCAGCCGTTTGCGCAAGTATTTACCCAGGGCTAGCAGGCTGGTGAACTCCTGCACCGGATGCTCGTGATCGAATGGCAGGTAGGCCAGGTAAGGGGGGATCGACGAGCCTTTGGGCGTCAGCAGCAACAGGTCGTGCAGCTGGATGTCGAACATCCGCAGGGTGCGTGCGAGGACCGGGTGGGTGTCATAATTTGGCGCCGCGTCGTTGCCACAGAACTGCAGCAGCGTCTGGTGGCCATGGGCCGACAGCTTGCCGCGCAACTGGGCGACTTCGATCTGCACCTTGAGCTCGTCACGTCGAGCCTGTGTCCAAAGGGCCTGGATCCGCGCCCTGCGTGAGCCATCGTAGATTCCTTGCAGGTGCTCTTGATAGCGCTGACCGAGATCCAGTGCCCGACAATGCGTGACGAATTGAGCCGTGCTCAGCCCGGGAAATTTGGTGCTGTCCGTGGCGCTCATTTGCAGGGTGCTCAGCGGGCCGACCACCGTCATATCCTCGAAGTTGTGCAGCGCGGCCTCCAGCAGGCTGGTCAGCGTGGCCGGGCCTGCCGGTTGGTAGGTCCAGACCGGCGGGTTGGGCACACCATGCGAGGCGTCGGGGTCGGGGAAATGATGAACAAGGCTCGAGGTGAAGGGTTGCAGGCGAAATTGCGC
This sequence comes from Pseudomonas sp. GD03858, assembly GCF_029840925.1. Taxonomy (GTDB): domain Bacteria; phylum Pseudomonadota; class Gammaproteobacteria; order Pseudomonadales; family Pseudomonadaceae; genus Aquipseudomonas. Next base: position 7,138 of record NZ_JAOCDM010000027.1, on the reverse strand, counting down.
CTGGGTCAACGACAGCGCAGTGCCGAGGCGCGCCTGTAGCAACGGCTCGCAGAACTCACTGATGCCTCGTAGATCCTCGAGTCCCTTGGCCAGCGCCTTGCGGCTGGCGGAGCGGCGGGCGATGGCGGCGCGCAGCTCGGCCTGGCGCGTGGCCGGCGCCTGGGCGAACCAGTCTGCAGGTTGTCCGTGCGCGTTGATGTGCTCGTGCTGCGCGGGGCGCAGCACGCGGCCGGCCTGCGTGGGATGCAGGTGCTTGGTCCAGCCAGGCAGGCTGCGCAGGATCTGTTGTTGATGGTAGGGGGGAGTGTCGTCGAGCATGGTCGTCATCCGTGTTGAGAGGCGGCCATTCAACGGCAGTGGCTGGCGCAATGAGCGGTACATAGTTGGCGGTGGGGCTGCTAAGGTCGCAGGCACAGCCTGAACCGGGAGCTTCGCCATGCCTGCCTTCACCATTCGGCAAATCGACCATATCGTCCTGCGCGTCGCCGACCTGCGGCGCAGCCTGGCGTTCTACGAGCAGGTACTGGGCTGCCCGGTGCGCAGGCGGCGTGACGACCTGGGCATGATTCACCTGGGGGTTGGCGCGAGCTTGATCGACCTGGTCGCGGTCGATGGCCCGCTTGGGCGCCAGGGCGGTGTCGGCCCCGGCCCTGTGGGGCGCAACCTCGATCATTTCTGCCTGAGCATCGAGCCCTTCGACGAAGCGTCCTTGACCCAGTACCTGGCCAGCGCCGGGGTGAAGGTGGACCCGGTCGAAGTGCGCTATGGCGCGCAGGGCGAGGGCCGGTCGCTGTACTGCTACGATCCCGACGGTAATCGCGTCGAACTCAAGGGAGTCGTCGCCCAGGCCGGGGCAGTGGCGCGGGAGTCGGCATGACCGCTGTCAACTTGCGCCAGCATTGGATCGAATGTCCTGAGGGGCGGCTGTACGCCCAGGCGTGGGAGCCCGCGGGGACGCAAGGGGCGCCTGTCGTGCTGTTGCACGACTCGCTGGGCTGTGTGGCGCTCTGGCGCGATTTTCCCGCGCACCTGGCACAGGCTACCGGTCGCACGGTGATTGCCTACGACCGCTTGGGCTTCGGCCGTTCCGACGCTCACCCCGGCCAGTTGCTCCCCGGCTTTGTCGAGGCCGAGTCCAGGACCGGCTTCGCCGTGTTACTGGAGCAGCTGGCAATCGAGGACTTCCTGGTCTTCGGGCACAGTGTCGGCGGCGGCATGGCCATCGCTTGTGGCGCCGCGTTCGTCGAGCAGTGCCAGGGGGTGATCACCGAGTCGGCCCAGGCCTTCGTCGAGCCCCTTACGCTACAGGGCATTCTTGCCGCAGATCGCCAATTCGCCGAGCCGGAGCAAATGGCCCGGTTACGGCGTTACCACGGCGACAAGGCTCAGTGGGTCTTGCGCGCCTGGGTCGACAACTGGCTGTCGACAGCATTTTCCGGGTGGAACCTCGACGAACCACTCGCGCGACTGCGTTGCCCGTTGCTCTGCCTGCATGGGGATAACGACGAGTTCGGCAGCCTGGCCCACCCCGAGCGTTTCATGCGCCTGGCCGGGGGGGCGAGTCGCATGCAGGTGCTGGCCGATTGCGGGCATGTGCCACACCGCGAGCAGGAGCGGCAGGTCGTGGAACAGGTCATGGATTTTCTGTGTTGATCGGCCGCTCCGCCTTCAGGAATGCAGACTGGCCACTGTTCCGATCATTTGCCGTGCCACTGTGCTTGACGGCGCGGCCTGCCGGGCGCGACTCTGCCGGCGTCCGTGAAGGAGAAGAACAATGGACCTGTCGAGCCTGCTGCTGTTCATCCCTGCCTGTTTCGCCCTGAACATGGCGCCTGGCCCCAACAACCTGCTGTCCCTGCACAACGCCAGCCGCTATGGCCTGCGCACCGCCTGCGTGGCCGGCGGCGGACGCCTGCTGGCCTTCAGCGGCATGATCGCCCTGGCCGCCATGGGCCTGGCGGTGGTGCTGCATACTAGCGAATACCTGTTCCTGGCGATCAAGGTGCTGGGCGCCGGCTATCTGTTCTACATCGCCTGGCAGCTGTGGCGGGCGCCGGTTGGCGCAGCGCTGGAGACGGGTGAGCAGCCGCGAGGAACCTGGCGGCTGGCGCGCCAGGAGTTCTGGGTGGCGGCTGGCAATCCGAAGGCGATTCTCATATTCACCGCCTTCCTGCCGCAGTTCGTGTCTGTCGGCAGCGCCACGCCGGTCGGTGAGCAGTTCCTGCAACTGGGCGTGCTGTTCCTGCTGCTGGAGTGGGCGGCCATCGCCATCTATGCAGGGCTCGGCGCGTACCTGCAGCGTTGGTTCGAGCGCCCCGGGCCACGCCGGCTGTTCAATCGGGTCAGTGCCGCGCTGCTGGGCTGTGCGGGCCTTGGGCTGCTGGTGGCGCGCCGCTAGAACTGCCAGCGCACTCCCAGGTTCACACCGCTGGCCTCCTGCTGGCGGCTATCGAGGTTGCTGGTGTACTGCACGCCACCGTGCAGGCTCAGCGCTTGGGTCACCTGGGCGACCATGCCGCCTTCCACTTGCATCGAGGTATAGCGGTAGTCGGTCTTGATCCTGTCCACCCCATCGAAGGTCAGGGTGTCGCGGCCACCGTCAGCGTGCCACAGGTCGAGCTGAACGTAAGGTTGCAGCAGGCGCACGCGGCTCTGGTTGAATGTCCCTTCCAGGCGCAGGCCCAGGCGCCCGGTCAGCTCCACCTGGGCGTCATGGCTGATGCGCGAGACGCTGTCGTTGGCGCTGTCGAGCGAGACCTTCTGGGCGATGAGCTGCGCCTGGGGCTCCAGGGTCCAATGCTCGGACAGGGCGATCGGGTAGCCAGATTCCGCCGATGCGGTCCAGGCGTGGCCGTCGATGTTTATCCTGTCGCCGCGTTGCGAGCGCGCGCGACCATCGAACTTGGTGTACTGCAGGACGATATCGAGGTAGGCGCGCTGCGCGCCCACCAGGGTCCAATAGGCACCGACGCTGTCGCCGTCGAGCTTCAAGTCGCCGACACTGCGGTCCTTCATGGCCAGGGCGAAGCCCTTGACGTCGGCATCCAGACGGGCGTGGCTCAAATACACTCCGATCTGCTGGCGGTAGCCGTCGTCGCCGACCTTGGCGAACACATCCTGGCCTACCTTGAACCCGTAGAGGTTGCCATCCAGGCTCGGGCTGACAGTGCCGCTCCACTGTTGGCGCAACGCGCCGCCATAGGCCTGGCCCCAGCTGGCCGGCAGCGCGCCTTGACCAGCCAGCAAGCGCTGGTCGCCCTGGCGCTGGTGGAATGTGCCCAACGCCTGTCGGGCGATGAGCGCCGCCGCCCTTGGCGCGGCGGCATAGACAGGTACCTCGGGCCGGTACAGCGGCAGGGACTGGCCGGGCACCGGGTCGGGCAGATCGGGCTGGCCTGGCGCGAGGGCTGCCACGGGAGAGGGAAGCTCGGGCGTGGACGGCGCCACCAGGGTCGAACGCAGGTACCAGCTGTTCTCGCTGCCTGCTGCCACGCCGCCTTTGAATAGGCGGTAGTCGTAAGCGCCGACCGAGAGAGTCTGGGTCTGCACGAAGGCGGTGGAGGTGCTGCTGGCGCCGTCGCGGGCCTCGACTACCTGGATGCCGTTCTGGCTTGTGGCGGCACCCGTGCCGCCAAGGTTGTTGATCTGCAGCAGCGTGGTGCCGGTGATGCTGCCTTGGCTGACCACCAGGCGATCGGAGGGCGCTCCGTCAGCGCCGAGTTCGCTGTTGAGCCTGAGCGTGCCACCATCACCGGTATAGTCACCCACGATCGTCAGGCGTCCCTGTCCATCGCCGCCAGTACCCAGGTCGATTGTCCCTGCGTTGCGCAGGCCTGCTCTCTGACCGCTGGCAAATGCCGATACCGTGCCCTGGCTCGAGCGCAGCGTGCTGCCGGTACCTATGCTCAGCACGCCGTTGAGGCTGCCGGCGTCACCCAGGACCAGGGTGTCGTCCAGGGTCAGCTGGCTGTTCCCGCTCAGGGTGATGGCCTCCCAGTTGACATATCGCGCGGCACCGACCAGCCGGCTGTTCTCGAACAGCAGGCTGTCGTTGCCCTGGCCGCCGTCGAGCGCGATGGACAGGGTCTGGGCACTCAGGTTGCGCACGCTGGCAAGGTCGTTTCCCTCGCCCATGTCGACCCTTGCGCCGATGCTGCCGCCGGACCAGTCGAAGACATCGTTTCCTGCGCTGGCCAGGACACTGCCGGCCACTCGGCCACCGCTGATGCTGATGCTATCCACGCCGCCGCTGGTGCTGATGTTGCCGCCAATGGTGCCGCCACGCAGGATGATGGTGTCGTTGCCGAAGCCGCTCACCAGGTTGCCGTCGATGCGCGTCTGCACCGCGCTGTCCTGGGACATCTCGAAATAGTTGTCGGCGAGTTTCAGATCGACCCGGCCGATCCGGCCACCGCTGAAGATCGCGCCGTCACCATCCTCGAAGGCACCGATGATATGGCCGTCGGACATGGTGAAAGAATCGTATCCTTGGCCTTGGTTCAGTGACTGAACGGTGCCACCGGTCATGGTGAATGTGTCGATGTCCTGGGACTGTACGACAGCGCCGAGCGTGTCACCGGCGGACACCGTCAACGATTCGGCGAAACTTGGCGCAGGCAGGGCGAATACTACCAGTGAGGCGGGGAAGAGCAGGCGGGCACGGCGCATCGGCAGGTCTCCATTCCATTGGATAGGGACCAGCGCGTGATTGCGTGCAGCTCTGTTGTGCGTCGGCCTTGGCCGACGTTGTAGGTGAACACCACACCAGGGGCAACTGGCAAAAATGCCAGGTGCCGTGGCGTCAGTCGCGATAGAACGTCTGCACCAGGTGATAGCCGAACTTGCTCTTGATCGGTCCATGCACCACGCGCAGAGGTTTCTTGAAAATCACCTGGTCGATCGCGCCCACCAATTGGCCCGGGCGCACCTCGCCCAGATCACCACCGCGCTTGCCCGACGGGCAGGTGGAGAACTTCTTCGCCAGGACGTCGAAGGCCTCGCCGTTGGCGATACGCTGCTTGAGCTTTTCGGCTTCGTCAGCGGTCTTGACCAGGATGTGGCGGGCTTGGGCTTTCATGGGGAGATACCTGTGTTTCGCGGCAAAAAGGACGCCATTATGCCTGATCGCGCAACTCCGCGCGGTCGCGGAACTGCTCCAGCGCCTCGGGGTTGGCCAGGGCGTCGGTATTCTTCACCGGCAGGCCATGCACCACATTGCGAATCGCCAGCTCCACCAGCTTGCCGCTGAGGGTGCGCGGGATATCACCGACCTGGGCGATCACCGCCGGCACATGGCGCGGCGTGGCGTACTGGCGGATCACCTGGCGGATGCGCAGGCGCAGGGCGTCGTCCAGTAGCAGGCCATCGCGCAGGCGCACGAACAGCACCACGCGCACATCGCCGTGCCAGTCCTGGCCGATGGCCACGCTTTCCAGCACCTCTTCGACCTTTTCCACCTGGCGGTAGATTTCCGCGGTGCCGATGCGCACGCCGCCAGGATTGAGCACAGCGTCGGAGCGGCCATGGATGATCAGGCCTCCCCCTGGGATCTGCTCGGCGTAATCGCCCTGGCACCAGACCCCCTCGAACTGGCTGAAGTAGGCGTCATGGTAGCGGCTGCCGTCGCTGTCGCCCCAGAACCCAAGGGGCATCGATGGAAACGGTTGAACGCAGACCAGTTCGCCTTTCTCGCCGCTGACCGCCTCGCCCTGGTCGTTCCATACCTCCACAGCCATGCCCAGGCCCTTGCCAGCGATTTCGCCACGGCGCACCGGCAGCAGCGGATTGCCGAGCACGAAGCAGGCGACGATATCGGTGCCACCGGACATGGAAGCCAGGCAGACATCGGCTTTTACCTTGGCGTAGACATAGTCGTAACTGTGCGGTGACAGCGGCGAACCGGTGGAGAGGACCTGACGCAGAGTGTCGAGACGATGGGACTTCGCCGGTTCGACACCGGCCTGCTCCAGGGCGGCGAGGTACTTGGCGCTGGTGCCGAAGGCGTGGATACCCTCGGCGTCGATCAGGTCCAGCAGGCGCTCGGGGCCTGGGTGGAACGGCGAGCCGTCGTACAGCACCAGGGTGGCGCCGACCGCCAGGCCGCTGACCAGCCAGTTCCACATCATCCAGCCACAGGTGGTGTAGTAGAACAGCACGTCGTCGGCCTTGAGGTCGTTGTGCAGGCCGTGTTCCTTCAGGTGTTGCAGCAGCACGCCGCCGGCACGATGGACGATGCACTTGGGCACGCCGGTCGTGCCGCTGGAGTAGAGAATGTAGAGCGGATGATCGAAGGGCAGGGCAGCGAACTCCGGAGCGCCGCCTGGCGTGAAGTAGTCAGCCCACAGGGCGGTCTGCTTGGCGCTGAACTCATCGGCGCGGGTCTGCGACCGGGTATGGGGCACCACCAGCAACAGCTCGACACTGGGGAGCTGAGCGGCGACCTGGTTGATCTTCTCCACCTGGTCGATGGTCTTGCCGGCGTACTGGTAACCGGCGCAGGCCACCAGCAGCCTGGGCGCGATCTGGCCGAAACGGTCGATGATGCCCTGGGTGCCGAACTCCGGCGAGCAGCTGGACCAGACCGCGCCAAGGCTGGTGGCGGCAAGCATCGCCACCAGGGTTTGCCAGGTGTTGGGCATCACCGCGGCGATACGGTCGCCGGGCTGGATACCGGCCTGCCTGAAGGCCTGTTGCAGCCCCGCGACCTGAGCGGCCAGCTGGTTGTGGGTGAGGCTGTGGCGAGTGCCATCCTCGCGCACGGCGACCACGGCCGGGCGGTCGTCGCGGCGTTGCAGCAGGTGCTCGGCGACATTCAAGGTGGCGCCTTTGAACCAGCGGGCGTCGGTCATGTGCTCGCCTTGCTCGAGCACGCTCGCAGGGGGCGTGTGCCAGCGCACATGGAAGTACTCGGCCAGCGCCTGCCAGAACTGTGGGCGCTGCTCGATGCTCCAGCGGTGCAGGGCGGCGTAGCCGTCGAGCTGGAGGTTGAAACGCCGGTTGACCCGGCGGCGGAAGGCGTCCATCCGGCTGGCTTCGATACGGGTGGTGGAGGGGCGCCAGAGTACGTCGTTCATGCCGGGACCCTCGGTGATAGTCGATGGTGGGTACTATGCGTTTCTTCAGTCCAGCGCAATTCCTG